>LKNG01000002.1 GCA_001564115.1 Natrialbaceae archaeon Tc-Br11_E2g8
GCCGTCTCGCCGACGGCGGGACGTCGGTGACGCTGTTCGAACGCGAGCCGACGGTCGGCGGCCGGGTGCGGACCGACCGCGTCGAGGGCTACCGGCTCGACCGTGGCTTCCAGGTGCTCTTTCCGGCGTATCCGGCCGCGAAGCGGGAACTCGACCTCGACGCGCTCGACCTGCGGCGGTTCGCCCCCGGAGCGACGATCGCCAGACCCGGGGAGCGATCGACGCTCTCGGATCCGCTCAGGGAGCCTGCGGCCCTGCCCGCGACGCTTTTCAACCGCGAGCTGTCCCTCGGCGACAAGCTCCGGGTGCTCCGCTTGCGCCGTCGGCTCGCACGGACCGACGAGTCGACCATCTTCGAGAGCGAGGACCGATCGATCCGGGAGTACCTCCGGGAGCGTGGCTTCTCCGAGCGGTTCGTCGAGAACTTCGCCGCGCCGTTCTACGGCGGGATCACCCTCGATCGCTCGCTGTCGACCTCCAGTCGGGTGTTCGAGTACACCTTCAAGTTCCTCGCGAGCGGGCCGACGGCCGTGCCGGCGGCGGGGATGGAGGCGATCCCGCGCCAGCTCGCCGCCTCCACACGGCGGGCCGGCGTGGCGGTCGAGACCGACGCGGCGGTCCGTGCGGTCGACGCCGACGGCGACGGCGCCACGGTGACCGTCGACGGGGAGCGCCACGACGCCGACGCCGTCGTGGTCGCGACCGATCCGCCGACCGCCAGGGAGCTAGCGGGCGTCGAGACCGTGCCGACGGAGCCACGCGCCTGTGTGACCCAGTACTACACCCTCCCCGACGAGCTCGGGACGGGCGGCCGGCTCCTGTTGAACGCCACGTCCGAGGGGCCGAACCAGCTCGTCCCCCACACCGAGGTCGCCCCCGAGTACGCCCCCGACGGCGGGGCCCTGCTGAGCGCGACCTTCCTCGGCGAGCGCGAGGACGACGAGGCGGCCCTCGCCGCCGAGAGCCGTCGGGCCCTCGCCTCGTGGTACCCCGAGCGGCGGTTCGACGCCCTCGAGACGCTCGCGACCTACCGGATCCCGTTCGCCCAGTTCGCCCAGCCACCGGGCTGTCACGACGGGCTGCCGGACGCGGACGATCCCGAGGGAGCCGTCTACCTCGCGGGCGACTACACCCGCTGGTCCTCGATCCAGGGGGCCATAGAGAGCGGTCGCGACGCGGCACGGGCGGTGCTCGCGGAGCTGGACGGGGCGTCGGTCGAGTGAACTCCCCCGAAAACCGTCCGGACTTTATACCATCGGCCGGTTAGCGGGGGTATGACGGTACTCGTCGCGTACGACGGCTCCGGTCCGGCGAAGAAGGCCTTGCGACGTGCGTTCGCGGACCATTCCGACGAGGAGATCGTGCTCCTGCGAGTGGTCGAGGCGGCGGAGGGGTCGACGGGTGCGGGGCTCGAACTCCTCCGCGAGCGATTCAGAGACCGCCGGAAGGAGGTCGAAGCGGAGACTGTCGAGGCGATCGACGACCTCGTCGACGCGGGCGACGTCGACTACCGGACCGAGGTGACCGTGGGTCGTCCCGACCGCGAGATCGTCAGGTTCGCCGAACGGGAGGGCGTAGACCGCATCTACGTCGGCAGTCACGGCCGCGCTGGCGTCTCCCGCGTGTTGCTCGGTAGCGTCGCCGAACGGGTCGTCCGCCGGGCTCCCGTGCCGGTCACCGTCGTCCGCTGACCGACCGACTGTCGTCCGCTGACCGACCGCCAGGTCACAGTAGCTCCCGACACTCCCCGAGCGACGGGAACCACAGCGTCTCCCCGGCAGCTTCGTCCCGGACCGCCGGCCTGAGCCCGTCGGCGTCGGTGACGAGCGGCGAGAGAAACTCCCCGGCACGGAGCCGGTTCACCGTCGTCCCGGCCGCCAGCCGATCGAACGCCGGCAGGACGATTACCTCGCTGTCCCCGTGGCCCGGCCCGTAGAGCAGACACGGCAGCTTCCGGCCGTCGACCGACAGCGCGGGGTGGTCGTGGCCGATCACGTACCGATCCGCGTCCCTCTCTGGCGGTTCGTGGCCGTGGAGGACCACCGTCCCGTCGGTTAGACGATGCTCCGTGGAGACGGAGCCGTCGTACACCCTTTCGAGGCTCACATCGTGGTTTCCGGGCGTCACGACGAGCGCCGCGCCCGACCGTTCGACGGCGCGTTCGAGCTCGGCCACGCGGTCGGCCACGCCGTCCGGGATCCACGAGACGGCGTGTAACAGGTCGCCGGCGACGACGACGATCCTCGGCTCGAACCGGTCGAGCAGCCCCTCGAGACGGTCGACGGTGTTTCGTCCGTCGCCGAGCGGGGCGTCGACCCGGGAGGCCACGCCCCGTCCGAGGTGGAGGTCGGCGACGACGAGCGCGTCCGCCTCCGCCAGGTACATCCCCCGGTCGGCGAACGCGAGCCGAGGGTCGGGGGCGGTCATTTTTCGCCGCCGTCGGCGCGTGGCTCCGGCGAGGGGGCGAACGCCGCCTCGAGTTCGTACTCGGAGCCGGTCAGCACGTAGAGGGCCTCCTCTAAGACCACGAGTACCTCCGGGACGACCCTGATCACGAGGTAGGTGATCGCGATCAGCGCGACGATCGACAGCGTCTGTGCGATGAAGTTGTGTGCGACGATAAAGGAGGTCCTGGCTGCGGGCTCGCCCATGTACGTCGTAACGACGTAGACGAGTGGCTCCTGTTGGAACCAGCCGTACGGCGAGGCGATCCCGATGAAGACGTTCCGGACGAGGTTCAGAAACCAGATGATCCCGACCGCGAGCGCCACGCCGGCGAGCTTCCGGCGCAGCGGCGCCCGTACGGCGGCGATCAGCCCGCCGAAGATCGCCATGCTCCCGAGGCCGGTACAGGCCATCACGATGTAGGTCGTCCGGCCGGTCACCGTCTCGTCGGGGTCGAAGTCGAACCGGCTCTGATAGCCGTTCGCCCCCTCGTTTATGCCCGGGCTGTGGCCGAACAGCTCCATCCCCCAGTGGGCCTGGACGGCGGTCGTCTCTATCAGCCACCGGCGGACGAACGGGATCGTCTCGGCAGGGAGGTAGATGATCCCCATGATCGCGACCGCCTTCGAGAGCAACAGAAGCGAGTCACGGCCCCGAAAGAGCAGATACCCCGTGTAGACACACAGCGGTAGCGCGAGGATACTGAGCACCGTCTGGAGCGGGCTGCGGGCGTCGTAGTAGTAGTACGGCACCATCGTGAGCCAGAAGACCCCAAAGAGGATCCACGCCGCGGCGCCGACGTACCGGGCCGGATCGGGAGTTCCACGCCAGTCGAGGGCGAGCGCGATGACGAACGCGCCGATCGCGATCCACGCCAGCGCGTCGGTCGCCGAGACCGAACCGACGAGCGCGGGCGTCGGCGGACCGACGAGCGCGGGCACCGCCGAACCGACGAGTTCGGACGCCGTCGAACCCGCGAGTCCGGGCACCGAACCGGCGACCGTCCCGACGGCTCCGACGGTAGTCGACATATTCGATTCGAACGCACGGACTTGTCCGCTATCAACCTGTCGGGTTCGGAAGGTCTGATCGACGTGTCGGGTTCGGAAGGTCTGATCGACGTGTCGGGTTCGGAAGGTCTGATCGACGTGTCGGGTTCGGAACGACTGATCGACGTGTCGGGTTCGGAACGAGTGGCCGACGCTGCCGTCGGCTTGGAGGGTGGTCGACGACTCCGTCGATCCGGGGAAATCGAAATCCCGTCGACTCGAGGGAGACGGACCGTTCAGGCCGGCCACGTCTCGGCGACGGTCCGGTAGATCCGGTAACACCGCTCGAGCACCTCGATCGAGACGCTCTCGTCTGCGGTGTGGGCCTCGCCGGGCTCGGCGGGACCACAGACCACACACGCCGTGCCGGCCCCGGCGAGCCAGCCCGCGTCGGTCGCGTGGGGTTTGGTCGTCAGGGTGGGAGAGCTATCCTGGCCGGCGGCGGCGGCCGAGAGGACCGCGTCGGCGAACGCGTCGTCGGCACACTCCATCGGTGGCAGGTCCTGGGTGACCGTCCACGCGACGCCGTCGGCGTCGGCGACCCGTTCGAGGGGGGCCCGCTCGCCCGGCACCGTCCGTTCGTCGACCGTGATCGTACACCGCTCGGGAATCACGTTCATCGCCGTCCCGCCTTCGATCTCCGTGACCGCGAGACTCCCCTCCAGGCGCTCCCCGGCGACCTCGACCGCCGGGGCGTCGATCCCCCTGACGGCGTCGACGGCGTCGGCCGCCCGGTAGATCGCGTTCTCGCCGGCTTCGGGCTCGCTCGCGTGTGCGGCGACGCCCGAGGCCGTGATCGTGCTCCCCCGTCGGCCCTTGTGTGCGACGACGACGTCGGTGACGTCGGGACCGGAGTAGTTCGTCGATCCCTCGCCGACGACGGCGTACTCCGGGGCGAAGCCGGCGTCGATCGCGTGGCGGGCGCCGACGCCGCCGACCTCCTCGCCGACGAAGCTGGCGAACACGAGTTCGCCGGCCGGCTCGGCGTCCCGGAAGGCGAGTGCGGCCGCCGCGACCGCACCCTTCATGTCCGCCGTCCCGCGCCCGTACAGGCGGCCCTCGCGCTCCTCGAGGAGGTACTCCCGTCCGTCCAGCTGACCCTCGTCCGGCGCCACCACGTCGTGGTGGCCGACCAGCGCCAGCGACTCCCCCTCTCCCTTGCGGGCGATCACGTTTCCGGCCCCGTCGCGGTCGACGTCGGCGTCGGTCTCGGCGCGCAGCCAGCCCTCCAGCCGGTCGCCGGCGGCCGTCTCGTCGTCGTGACTCGGGATGGCGACGAGCTCGCGGGTCAACTCGAGTACGCTCATGTCAGCCGGTAGCGTGGCCGGCGAGTTCACTCCACCGATCCCGTCGGTCGGGGCCGACTGCAACGGGCCGACGAACAGGGGTGGAGCCGTGGAGCGTGTGACAGGGATTCCCAGGCTCCGACGACGTTAACGGCACGGGGAATCAAAAATCCCTCCCCCGGGATCACGCGGTGAGATCGCCGACGGTGCGGGCGAGCCGCCGGATGACACGCGCCCCGACCCAACCATCGGTAATTCCCATAACGCCACGTGGACGACATACTCAGCGGAGTTACCAGTCCGGAGCCGTTCCACGAATCGACCAGTTGGTTCGGATCGAAACTTCGGCCCGGGCGGGCCGCTCGTCACCGTGGAGCCGGTTCGAATTCGAACCAGCCTCAATCAACAGATTTATCTTTAAATCTGATGTAAGGGAGGACATGTACGACCTGACTGGCTTCCAGCGCGACCTGTTGTACGCCATCGCCGGCCTCGAGGAACCCCACGGACTGGCGATCAAAGACGAACTCGAGGAGTACTACGAGTCGGAGATCCACCACGGCCGGCTCTACCCGAACCTCGACACTCTGGTCGATAAGGGGCTCGTGGAAAAAGGCACCCTCGACCGCCGGACGAACTTCTACGCCGTCACCCGGCGTGGCCGCCGGGAGATCGAGGCCCGCCGGGAGTGGGAGGACCAGTACGTCGAGGAGCTGGTGTAGGGCCCCGCACGTATTTGTTCCCGCGGCGTCCAGTCACGTCCATGCCACGAGCGACGCACAACGGTACGCGTCTGTACTACGAGGACCGCGGCGAGGGCGACCCCGTGGTCTTCCTCCACGGGGTCACGATGGGGTCGCGCTTTTTCGACGACCAGCTGCCGTACTTCGCCGACCGGTTCCGGACGATCGCCCTCGACTTCCGGGGACACGGCCGCTCGGAGGCGGCCGAGACCGGACACACCGTCCCCCAGTACGCCCGTGACCTCCGGGCGTTCCTCGAGGGCCGGGAGCTCGAGGGGGTCGTCCCCGTCGCCTGGTCGATGGGCGCGCTCGTGCTCTGGGAGTACGTCGAGCAGTTCGGCACCGACGGGCTCGCCGGCGCCGTGATCGTCGACCAGCACGCCTCCGATTTCACCTGGGAGGGGTACGATCACGGCTTCGCCGACTTCGACGCCTTCCGGGAGCTGATCGAACTGTCCCAGACCGACCCCGACGCCCTCGTCGACCAGCTGATGACGTCGATGTTCCGCGAGCCGCCGGCGGAGCCGACCGCGAGCCGGCTGGCCGACGAGATCTCCCGGGTACGCCCGCCGATCCGGACGGCGATCCTCTTCGATCAGACGCTGCGCGACTACCGGGAGACCCTCCCCGCGGTCGACGTCCCGGCGCTGGTGTGTGCCGGGGAGGACGACGGACTCATCTCGACTGCGGGCGTCGAGTACGTCGCCGACCGGATGCCACAGGCGGAGTTCGAACGCTTCGAGGAGAGCGGCCACTGTCCGTTCTTAGAGGAGCCCGATCGGTTCAACGAACGGGTCGCGGGGTGGATCGAGTCGATCTGAGCCGGGTCGGCCCCTCCCGGGATGGGGCGACCGCGACGAGCCCGTGTGTCGGTGGCCGGCTACACAAGAATTAACGGCACGCACTTCCCAGGGCGAGCATGACCGGCGACCCCGAGGGATCGACGGCGATCCGGGAACTCGACGCGGACACCGTCGCCCGGATCGCCGCCGGCGAGGTGGTCGAACGGCCGGCCAGCGCGGTCAAAGAGCTCGTCGAGAACAGTTTGGACGCCGACGCCTCCCGGATCGACGTGACGGTCGGGGAGGGTGGAACCGAGCTGATCCGCGTCGCCGACGACGGCCACGGGATGAGCGAGGCCGACCTCCGGGCGGCCGTCCGCCAGCACACCACGAGCAAGATCGAGGGGATCGGCGACCTCGAGAGAGGGGTCGCCACCCTCGGATTCCGCGGGGAGGCTCTGCACACGATCGGCTCGGTTTCCCGGCTGACGATCCGCTCGCGGCCCCGTGAAGCCGCCGGCGCGGGGCGGGAGCTCGTCTACGAGGGTGGGGAGCTCGTCGAAATCCAGCCCGTCGGCTGTCCCGAGGGGACGATAGTCGAGGTGACCGACCTCTTCTACAACACGCCCGCACGTCGGAAGTTCCTCAAGACGACAGCGACGGAGTTCGCCCACGTCAGCCGCGTCGTCACCCGGTACGCGCTGGCGAACCCGGAGGTGGCCGTCTCCCTGAACCACGACGGCCGTGAGGTGTTCGCGACGACCGGCCGGGGGGAGCTCCGGGAGGCCGTCCTCGCGGTGTACGGTCGGGAAGTAGCCGAAGGGATGATCCCCGTCGACGCCGGCGGCGAGGAACTCCCGGCCGGCCCGCTCGAGGGGATCTCGGGGCTGGTCTCTCACCCCGAGGTCAACCGCTCGAGCCGGGAGTACCTCTCGACGTACGTCAACGGACGGTCGGTCACCTCGGGGGCGATCCGCGAGGGGATCGTCGACGCCTACGGGGGACAGCTCGGCGACCGCTACCCGTTTGCGGTCCTCTTTCTTACCGTGCCCGGCGAGGCCGTCGACGTCAACGTTCACCCGCGCAAAGCGAGAGTGCGCTTCGACGACGACGACGCGGTCCGTCGGGGGGTCGAAACCGCCGTCAGGGAGGCCCTCCTGGAGGAGGGGCTGCTCCGCTCTCGGGCCCCACGCGGCCGGTCGGCCCCCGGAGAGGCCCGGATCGAACCGGGCGAATCGGCCGCCAGCCCCGACGAGTCCGGGGACGCCGCCGAGAGGACCGGCGGAGACACCGACTGCCGGAGTGCGCCGGAGACGGTCGACGACCGGAAACCGGCACACGGCGTGGCCGACACGCGGGACGCGGAGACGGCGACGGTGGACAGCCGCGAATCCCGAGACGACGGGACGACCGACACGGTGACCGACGGGCCGGACCGGTCGCCGACGGAATCCGCGGGATCGCCGGACAGTCGGGCAGATCACGCGGACGGCCGGACTGATCACGCGGACCGCCGGGCTGACCACGCGGACCGCCCGACCGATCGGAAGTTCGTCGGGGAAGCCGATCAACGAACCCTCGACGGGGAGGCCGCGATCGGCGAGGGGCGTCGGTTCGACTCGCTGCCGCCGCTTCGGGTGCTCGGCCAGCTCCGGGAGACGTTTCTGGTCTGTGAGAGCCCCGACGGGCTCGTGCTCGTCGACCAGCACGCGGCCGACGAGCGGGTCAACTACGAACGCCTGCGGGAGGCGTTCTCGGCGGAGACGACGGTCCAGACGCTCGCCGATCCGGTCGAGCTCGAGCTGACCGCCGCCGAGGCCGAGACGTTCGCGAGCTGCCGTGAGGCGCTCGCGCGGCTGGGCTTTCGCGCCGAGTCGACCGACGGACGACGCCTCGCCGTGACCGGCGTTCCGGCGGCGCTGACGACGATTCTCGAGCCCGAACGGCTCCGGGACGTGCTGACCGCGATGGTGACCGGAGACCGAAAGGCGGGCGCCGAGACGGTCGAGGCCATCGCCGAGGGGTTTCTCTCCGACATGGCCTGTCACCCCTCGATCACCGGCAACACCTCGCTCACCGAGGGGTCGACGCTCGGGTTGCTCGAGGCACTCGACGACTGTGAGAACCCCTACGCCTGCCCGCACGGCCGACCCGTGCTCGTCGAGATCGACGCCGACGAGCTGGAGGACCGCTTCGAGCGGGACTACCCCGGCCACGGCTGATCGGGCAGGACGCTCAGTCGGCTCCCGTCGACTCGTCCTCCTCGGTGCTCACCGACGCCGATTTCGACTTCTCGTCTCCGCCCCCCTCGTGGTCATCCTCGGTACTGGCCTCCTCGGCATCGACATCCTCGGCTTCGGCCTCTCCGCCGGCCGCGTCCTCGCCTTCGTCTTCCCCGCCGACGGTGTCCTCGTCTTCTCGATTGCCGGTGTCCTCGCTTTCGGCTCGCTCACCGTCGGCGTCCTCTTCTTCCCTATCCCTGCCATCGATATCCTCGTCTTTGGCTTCTCCGTCGACGGCATCCTCGGCACTGACCTCCTCGCCATCGACGTCCTCCTTTCCACCCTCTCCGTCGCCGTCCTCGTCTTGGGCTTCCCCGTCGCCGTCCTCGTCTTGGGCTTCCCCGTCGCCGTCCTCGTCGTACATGACTACGTAGGTAGTGACGTCGTCGGATTCTCCGGCTCCGGTCGTCTCGGGGTCGGATCCGCTCGCGGTAGCCCCCCTCCTTCGGTCGTCGTCGAGGGCGGGTTCCGTCTCCTCGCTGTCAGAGATGGTCGTCTCATCCGAGATGCCGACTTCCGGATCTTCCGCCGTCGACTTCGGACTTCCACCGCCGGAGCCGAGTAACCCGTCCAGAATAGAGTCGCCGTCGTCCCCCTCCGAGTCGGCGTCGCCCGCCGACGTCCCGGTGTCGCCGAACTCACCCCTCGTTGGCTCCGCGGGCGGGGTGTAGACGTATAGCAGCTCCGGATCCCTGACGACGTACTGGTTTCGTTGCCGGTCCTCGACGATCGCCGACTCGACGTCGATGGCGAACCGGGAAAGTTGCCCGAGGCTCGCGACCGGCACCTCCGGCCTGTCGAGGGCGGCTTCGGGAAGCTCAACCCGCGTGATCAGGTCGTCGAACTCCGCGAGGTCCTGCCGGTAGGCAAGCCACTCGCGGTCGGCATCCGTGGGCTCCAATCCTCGATGCCGGAACAAGCCCAGCCCGAGCAGGGCGGCCGCGCCGACGACCGCCGCGAGCGGACCGACGACGGCCTCGAGCCGACTCGGGGGAGCTTCCTCCGTCTCGACGCCGGTCTCGTACTCGAACTCCTCGGAGAAGCCGCCACCCTGGAGGCTGTACGTCTCCCCACCGGCGTCGATCTCGATCTCCTCGTTCCGGGTGATTTCCCGACCCTCACCGCCGAACTCCCCGTCGTAGCTCGTCTCGACGGCCAGGACGGTCTCGGTCGTCCCCGGGCTCGCACCCAGACTCTCCTCGATCTCGCCGATCCGCTCGTCGAGTGTGGTCACGTTTATTGAGACGTCCGCGGTCACCGGCTCTCCCGGATCGACCGCCCCCCCACTCTCCGAGGCCAGCGTTTCGGACTCGTTCCAGTACTCGACGTCGTCGTCGACCGCCCGGTGGAGGAGGTCGACGGTGACCGTGATCGTCACGTCCTCGCCCTCCGTTCCCGCGTAGGAGGCGTTGTACCGGCCATCGACGACCGGGGAGAGCGACGTGTAGTAGAGCGGTTCGTTGGCGAGGACGGTCCCGACCGGGAACACCTCGTTTTCCTCCTCGACGGCCGCGGAGTGTACGAACTCGCCGTCGATCGACCACTCGTTCGTCACCGGGACCTCCTCGACCTCCGGCTCGCCCGCGTAGACGCCGTAGCTGAGCCAGATGCCGCCGACGAGGAGCGCGACTGCCACGAGCGCGAACAGCCACTGATACTTCGCGAGCAGGAGACGCGCCCGCAGCGTCGTCTCGCTCACGTTCACCACCACCGTTCGGATAGCGCGTTCATGTCATGACCTCCGTGTGTCGGATCCGGCCCGCCGGCGTCGGGCCCGCTGGCGTCTTTCGCGCACCCCTCCCGTTCCGATCAGGAGTCGACCGAGCGCGTAGGTGCCGCCGCCGAGTAGCCCCAGAATCGCCGCGTACGGGAGCCACGGGTGGACGGCGAACAGTGCCCCGATGATCGGTGCCGGAAGGACGTGGAGATACCGGTACTCAGTCGTGTACATCGGGTAGTAGCCGGTCTCCTCGGGCGCCGTGAGCTCGACGGTGACGTTCACCTCGTCGCGTCCGTCGACGTACGCCGGGCTCCCGTCGACGGCGACGCCGTCGCTCGCCGGTACGACGTAAGAGACGACCGGCACGAGCCCACCGTTTGGCACCGCGTACGTGAGCTCTTCGGTCGTCCCGGACTCGATCACGAGCGGGCGATCGGAGTCGAACGATGCGCTGACGACGTCGAACGACTCCGTACCCGCGGGTGCGGCCATCGCGGCCACGGCGGCGATCACGACGATGGCGGCGAAGATCCCACACAGCACGCGCGGGTCGATCGGCTCGCTCTCGCTGCCGAACCGCGACTCGTGGGAACGGCCCCGACGTTCCCGGATCGTCTCGACGGCGTAGGCGATAACCGAGAGTCCGAGCAGGACGTACGCCAGTCCCGAGCTCCCGAGCAACGCGCCGGTGCCGAGGGTGGTCGCGAGCCAGCGTTGAACGCCCTCAAAGGCGTCGGATATCGCCGTCGCCGCCACGCCGAGTCGCGGGATCCTGAGGACCTCGCCGTTTACCTGCAGCGCCGTCGCGACGATCTGGCCGTCCTGGACGTACGGCTCCGCCCCGTCCTGATCGACGAAGGGATTGGCATCCCCTCTGGTCTCGTAGCCGTGCTCGGTCTCCCCGACGACGCGGTGGGTCGTCAACCCGCCGCCCTCGAGCTCCTGAGCGTCGAAGACGACGACGTCCCCCGGCTCCGGCTCGCCGGCGAGCGCGCTCGGTATCGCCACGAAACCGTCGCCCGGCGAGAGGGTGTCCTCCATGCTCCCGGTCTCGACGAACCCAAGCAGTATCGGCTGGCCGAGCAACTGGCCCGCGACCAGCGCGACGATCGCGAGCGCCAGGAGTACCTGCAACCCCACCCCGAGCCACCGTCGTGGCGTCACTACCTCGACGGAGTTGGTCAGCCGGTATTATACTTTCGGCCGTCCGGAACGACCGTCGAGCCGACAGATAAGCGACGCGATACCGGCAGTCACGAGCCGGATTCGCCACGCCTTCTGGCGATCCAGAGCGTCCCGAGCGCCGCCGTCAACCCGAGGAGGAGGCCGAGTCCGCCGACCGGCGTGATCCCCGCTTGCTCTTCGATCGGTTCGACGACCGTGGGAGTCGAGTCGCCCTCCGTTTCAGCGGCGAGGGTAGTATCGTCGTCGACCGACCCGTCGCCGTCGGACGGGGACTCGTCGGTCGATCCGTCGTCGCCGGATGACCCGTCACCGGGCTCTTCCGTATCGTCGGCCGCGTCCCCGGGCGGGGTGTCGGCTTCGTCGACGACCACGGTCGCCGACGCCTCGCCGGCGTCGATCTCGTAGCTGCCGGGAGCCTCCGGGGTCCACTCGACGGCGACCGTCTCCGTGTCACCGGGCTCGACCGTCGTCTCGACGACCTCGACGCGCTCACCGTTGACCGTCACCGGCTCGGAGAGCTCCCCCGGCGCCGCGCCGTCGTTCTCGACGGTCACCGCCGTCCGTAACGGCTCGTCGGCGACGGGGCCCTCGGAGACGGCCTCGAGTCCCGTCACCGAGAGGTCGGGCGCGTCGAGGCCGACCGCGTACGTCGAGAACCGATCGAGCGTGGCGACGTAGGTAACCTCCTCGTCGGTCCGTTCGACGACCGCCGCGCCCACGTCCTCCCAGCCGTCGTCACCGTGGCGATACAGCGAGACTCCCTCCGCCCTCCGGTCTTCGAGGACCTCCCGCTCGACGGTAAACCGGTACTCGATCCCGTCGACGTCGTCGACCTGGGTGTCGCGGACGACGTACGCGCCGACCGGTTCGGCGTCGACCTCCCCGGGCATGGCGTCGAGCTCCGCCGTCCCCGAGACGGCCTCGACCTCGAAGGCCACGTCGGCGAAGTTCGAGAGCTCCAGTTCGACCGCCTCGAGGGTGACGCCGGGACCGATCTCGAGATCGAGGTCGGCCTCGGCGTCGGCGTCTCGTCGCTCCGAGTCGACCTCGACGGATCTGGCGTCGCCGTCGCCGGTCACGCTGACGTCGGTCGAAGCGGCGTACCACTCGCCGTCGGTCGTCTCGGTGGTCATCGCTCCCTCGCCGTCTTCCGCCGTATCTCCGGAACCTGTGACGTGTCTCTCTTTGATCGAGAAGTCGCCCTCGATCTCACTCCCGGCGTCGACCTCGGTGGCGTCGACGGTCAGCCCGACTGCGACAGGATCGTCGGGCCCCACCGTGAAGGTGACACCGTCTCCCTCCGGCCGCTCCTCCTCGTCGAGCGGTTCGGCATCCGAACGATACTCGATCTCGCTGACGTTACTTTTGATCCAAACGTCGATGTCGGTATCGCCCTCGTTCTCGAGGACGAAGATGTCGTCGACGGACGTCGTGGATCCCGCGGAGACGCCGCTGGCGTTCTCGAGGGTGTGCTCGGAGATCTCGATCGCGATCTCGCCGTCCTCATCGAGGGAGGCGTAGACACCGTTCGGTCCCGGGTGGGGGTAGGCGATCAGGTCACTCTCGCCGTCGAGGGAGTCGAACTCCTTGGCCTGCGGGGGGGAGTCCCCGACTTCGCCGGGCACCTCGGTGAAGACGGTCGCGCCGGTCGAGACGGCCAGTCCGCAGGCGAGCAGGGCGACGACGACGGCCAGCGTCCGATACATTTCGGTCCCTGTGGGAGTGGGAGGGAACCGATCCCCATTGTATTGAGATCGTTGAACCGCGTGACCGTGCCCTCAGGCTCGGCCTGTAGCGGTATGGATCGGCTTGAATCGGTGGCGACCGACGGCTCGAACGCTCAAGTGGGCCGGGGCCCAACGCGGGGGCATGTCCATAGAGCCGGGTCGGCTGGAGGTGCGTCTGCGCCGGGAGTTCGGCGGCACGATGGGCGAGTCACGGGTCGTCGTGCGCCAGGCGGTCGACCTCTCGGACGCGGGTCGGTACGGCGAGGACGTCGGGGCCACACTCACGAACGACGTGGTAGTAGAGGAGCTCGCGGACGCCCCGTCCGGAACCCCTGCCGACCGGTGGAACTGGTGGATGGGTGCCCTCGAGGTTGCCTACGGCGGCTACGAGCGGTTCGGGGTCGGACGCTACCGCAGGTGACCGCCGGGGATCGTATCCCCGAAAGATGCCCCGACGGGGTGCCGGTCGGAACGTCGACCGGCCGTGGGGAGGAACTGACCGTCAGTAGAGGAACGACCCCGTCGACGGAGTCGAGAAAGACCGGAAATCACGCCGGGGAGGATGGCCGTCCCGCCCGGACGAGCTCGAGGGCGGGAATCCCGCGGTCGAATCGCCGAAGCTGTGGCCGTCGGTCGGTTCGAGCCCTCACCGACGACAGATCTCGAGGAAGTTCTCGAAGACGGCCTCGCCCTCCTCGGTGTGGGCGACCTCCGGATGCCACTGGACGCCATAGAGGTCCCGGTCGACGTCGCTCATCGCTTCGACCCCACAGACGTCGCTGCGGGCGGTCAGCTCGAACCCCCCCGGGAGCTCTTTGACCTCGTCGGCGTGACTCGCCCAGACGCGGGTCTCCGGGTGGAGCGAGCCGATCAGCGGATCTCCCTCCTCTAGTATTTCGACGGTCACGTCGGCGTAGCCGCCGTACTCGCCGCCGCCGACCCGGCCGCCGAGCGCGTCGGCCATGAGCTGCATGCCGAGACAGATGCCAAGCACCGGCCGACCGTCCTCTAAGTACTCCACCGAGCGGCCGATCCGACCGATGTCGGGCCCTCCGGAGAGCACCACGCCGTCGGCGTCGACCTCCTCCGGTGGGGTTTCGTTGTCGATCAACTCGGTGTCGACGCCGAGGTCACGAAGGGCCCGGCGCTCGAGATGAGTGAACTGTCCGTGGTTGTCGACCACGACGATCCTCGTCATTGCCGGAGATAGCCGACCAGGGAACAAAAACCGACCGGACCGGGAGCGGTCGACGACGCCGGGACCCCAACCCGCGGAGCCGACGGTCGGGGGAGACGCGATCCACCACGTTCTGCCCCTCGCGTACCCGCCGTCGGCTCCGCTCGGTCGATTCTCGACCGATCGACCTAACGGTTGTGGCCGATTCGGTTCTCGACCGTGCCACGCGACGACTACCCCCGTAGAACGTACCACGTGGACCGTGGCCCCACGCGAACCATGGCCCGCGTCAGAACGTCCCACGCAGGTGGATCGCGTCGTCGGTGATCCGGGCGACGCTCCCCCCGTCGACGGGATGGGTCCCGTCGGTAGCGGTCCCCCAGCCGAGTCTCATCCTGATTGCGTCGGCGACGGTCGGTTCCGGTTCGACGTAGCCACGTCCGTCGGCGACGGCGAGGAGGCGACCGACCTCGGCCCCTTCGGCGTCCAGCACGGGCTTTCCCTCGTCCGCCTTCGTGAGTCCGGTCATCGTGGCACGTCCGCCGGAAGGCGGCGTTCCGGAGGCATAAACCGGCGGAATCGTTTTCCACCTCCACCGCCGGTTGTGCGACGGAAACTCGTGGTAAGCACGTGGTACGCCGGGGAGCAACCGCCGCAGGGAGGGCAGCTGCCGGTTACGGCGACGAAACGACGGAACGACCGTCCACGCGAGGGGTAGCAACCGACGGTCTCGAAACCGGGGCTCCGACGCCGTGTCTCGGCTCTCGAGGGGGAGCCGACGAACACCGACGACGCGATCAGTGACGGAGCGGCGAGACGCAGTTCCAGCAGTACGTAAACGCCTGGTCGGGCTCGTTTCCGGCGTGACAGTGCGGACAGCGAACGCCTTCGGCGGGGTCGACGCGCTCCTCGGGCACGGGGTGGGCGACCTCGCGGGCCGCCGGTCGCCGGGGCGTTCCGTTTCCGGGAACCGACCGCGAGCGTGCCCCGTCGTCACCGCGACGGACGTAGACGTAGTACAGTAGCAGGTGAAAGAGGGCCAGCAACACCACGTAGCCCGCGAGCCAGCCCCAGAGCTCCATACCATGTGGTACGTTCTCTACCCACTTGGAGTTTCCGCGCCGAAACGGCCTTCGCTCGCCGGCATCCGAACGTTCTTGGGGCGGTTGGCCGAAGGCGAGCCATCGACGAGCAGATGGACGACGAGAGCACCGACGTCGGACACTCCGAAGGCGGTCATCCGAATCCCGAGCGGACTGGAGACGACGACCCGGATCCCGAGCGGACTGGGGGCGGCTACTCCGACGCCGAGGTCCGGACGATCGCGCTGGCGATCGTCGCCGGCGTCTTCTTCGGCGGGATCGCCACCGGGGTGGCGTTTCCCACGTTGCCGCTTCTGGACGACGTGCTCGTGATCGGTGCGGTCATGCTGAGTCTCATCCTCGCGGCAAACCGGATCGCCAGGCTGGTGATGAACACCCCGGCCGGGGCGATCGTCGACCGGGTCGGCGCGCGAAAGCCGATGATATTCGGGCTGTTCACGCAGGCGATCGCCCCGTTCGGCTACGTCGCCGGCCTCCACACGCCGCCGGGCGTGCTCGCGGTCGTCCCCGTCCTCGGGGAGGTCTCCTACCCCGGCGTCGTCTTCGTCCTCGCGCGGCTGGCCTGGGGGGTCGGCAGCGCGTTCGTCTTCATCGGCGCGTTCGCGACCATAACCTACGTGACCGACTCGGGCAACCGCGGTCGGTGGATCGGCTACATGCGCGGGGGCCAGTCGCTCGGGTTTCCGACCGGGCTCGTGCTCGGCGGGGTGCTCACCGACCTCGCGGGCATGGAGACCGCGTTTCTCGTCGCCGGCGTCCTCGCGCTGGTCGCCGGGACCGTCGCCTCGCTCGTCCTCCCCGACGTCCGGACGTCGGGCGACGCCCGCTCGGCGACGATCCGGGAGATCCCCGCGATCGTCCGACGCCACCCGGCGGTGTTGCCGATCGGCTTCGGCAACTTCACCCTCCGATTCCTCTGGGGTGGGCTCGTGTTGACGACCCTGGCCAGGTACGCAGAGCGCAACGCGATGTCCGTCTCGGCGCTCGAGGCCGCCGGCGTGGCCGGCGTCGTGATGGCTCTCGGTGTCCTCACTGCGGGCGCGACGACGGTCGTCAGCGGCCGGCTCTCCGATCGGCTCGATCGTCGTGCGCTCGTGACCGTCCCCGCGTTCTGTTCGCTGACCGTCGGCTTTCTCGTGATCGCGTTCGTTCCGACCGTCCCCGCCCTCCTGGTCGCGATCCTCTGTATGGGCGCGGGCGTCGGCGCGGCGGCGCCGGTGTTGCTCGCCCTGCTCGGGGATCTCACGCCCGACGCCGAGGTCGGCCGCATGGGTGGGGTGTACAACGTCTTCGGGGATATCGGGCTCAGCCTCGGTCCGCTGGTCGCGATCCCGGCCGTCGAACTCTGGCTCGGCTACGAGTTGACCTACCTGCTCGCCGGGGGGCTCGTCGTCGCCTGCCTGTTCGTCGTCTCCCTCCCGTTGCTGGGCGCGCCCGAGGCCGAGGGGACGCCCACGAGCGCCGACTGAGCTAGTGGCCACTGTCGACTCGAGCCGGCCGACCGCCGACACCCCGGATTGGGCCGACAGAAGTCGAGCACCGGTCGATCGCTGGCTGGTCGACTACTCCCCGTCGGGCCGTTTCACCGAGAGAGCAGTCCGTTCGAACGAGCAGACCAGCGGCTCGTCGGGATCGTTCACCTTGAACGCCTCGACGCGCATCGTGACGATCCCGCGCTCGCCGTCGCTGGTCTCGCGTTTGTCCGTCACCGTCGACTGGACGCGGATCGTATCGCCGTGGAAGACGGGTTCGGGGTGTTCGACGTCGTCGTAGGCGAGGTTCGCGACGATGGTGCCGTCGGTCGTCTCCGGGATGGAGATGCCCACGGCCAGAGCCATCGTGTACAGCCCGTTGACCAGCCGCTCGCCGAACGGCGTCTCGGCTGCGAACTCGCTGTCGAGGTGTAGCGGCTGCTGGTTCATCGTCATGTCACAGAACCGCTGGTTGTCGCTCTCGCTTATCGTCCGACGCCGATCGTGTTCGATCGTCTCCCCGACGGTGAACTCCTCGTAGTACAGTCCCGGCATGGCGGACCCTCCTCGCCCGATCTCCGTATGGGTATCGGTCCCGTATCGATCCGGCTCTCGGTCGTAGAGCATCGGTCCGGCTCTCGATCCCGGAGTACCGATCCGGCTCTCGGTCGTAGAGCATCGGTCCGGCTCCCGATCCCGGAGTACCGGTCCGGCTCTCGATCCTAGAGTATCGTCCCGTGTTTTTTCTCCGGGAGCTCCTTCTCGACGTCCTCGTAGAACGCGAACCGTCGATCGAGCTCCTCGCGTAGCGTCGATGGGGGGACGATCTCGTCGATGACGACCTCGCTCGCCATCCGGCGGACGTCGATGTCCTCGCGGTACTCCTCGCGGAGTTCCCGCTCGCGTCTCGCCCGTTCGTCCGGATCGTCGATCTCCGCGAGGCGGTTGGCGTAGACGGCGTTGATCGCCGCCTCCGGACCCATGATCGCGATCTCGCCGGAGGGGAGTGCGATGACGCTCTCGGGATCGTAGGCCGGTCCCGACATGGCGTAGATGCCCGCCCCGTAGGCTTTCCGAACGATCACCGACAGCTTCGGCACCGTCGCGGCCGAGGTCGCGTAGATCAGCTTCTTGCCCTGCTCTAGGATCCCCGCTCGCTCGACGCCCGAGCCGGCCATGAAGCCCGGGGTGTCACAGAGGTACAGAAGCGGGATCCCGTAGGCGTCACAGGTCCAGACGAACTCGGCGGCTTTCCTCGCGGAGGCGGGGAAGATCGCCCCGGCCCGGTGAGCCGGCTGATTGGCGACGACGCCGATCGGCCGGCCGTCGATCCGGGCGAACGCCGTGAGGATCTCCGCTCCGTACTCCGGGCGGAGTTCGAGGATCGAGCCGGCGTCGACGAGCCGCTCTATCACGTCGAACATGTCGTAGCCGCGGTTCGGCTCCCGCGGAACGACCGCGTCGATCCCCTCCGGGGACCGTTCGGGGGACCGTCCATCGGTCCGCGGGGGGTCGTCCTCACAGCTGTCGGGCAGGTAGCCGATCAGCTTCGCGACCAGCTCGCAGGCGTGCTCCTCGTCGTCGGCGATCAGGTCCGCGCTGCCGGAGTGGCGGGCGTGGACGTCCGGTCCGCCGAGATCCTCCATGGTGATCTCCTCGCCGGTGACCATCTCGACCATCCGGGGGCTCGCGATGGCCATCGCGGACATCCCCCGGACCATCACGGTGAAGTCGGCGAAGACGGGGGTGTAGGCCGCGCCGGCGATACAGGGGCCGTAGAGCACGCAGATCTGGGGCACCCGCCCGGAGAGCATCGAGTGGTTGTAGTAGTACTTCCCGATCCCCTCGCGGTTGGCGAAAAAGCCCGTCTGTCGGTCGATCCGCCCGCCCGAGGAGTCCATCAGGTAGAGGACGGGTTTGCCGGTCTTCAGCGCCCGCCGTTGCATCCGCAGGAACTTCTCGACCCCCCGGCGGGCCATCGATCCCGCCTTCACCGAGAAGTCGTTGGCCATGAAGTGAAGCTCCCGTCCTTCGAACTCCGCGGCGCCGGTGAGCAGCCCGTCGGCCGGCAGCCGCTCGTCGGCGTCGACGTTCGCGAACTTCCCATCCTCGAAGAGCACACCCACATCTCCCTCCGTGTCCGGATCGCCGAACCAGAGCTCGAGGCGGTCCCGGACGAACAGCTTCCCCTGCTCGGCGAGACGCTCCCGATACTTTTCAGGGCCACCCTGGAGGATGTCCTCGATCTCCGCCCACAGCCGCTCCTCGCGGTCGGTCGGGCCGAGCTCGTCGCCCCCCGGCGTGGACCGTCTCCCTGAGCCGTCGTCCGTTGTCGAGTCCGTTCGTCCCGGTGTCGAGACCGTCCGATCCGTTGTCGATCCCGTCCGGCCCGGTGTGGGATCGGAGACGTCCGGCGCGGACACGCTCGCGGTCGGCTCCTCGGCGTCGCCGACGTAGAGCTCGACGCGCTCGCCGACGTGTGAGGCGATCGCCCGGGCGATCGCCTCGGCCTCCTCCGTGGTCGTCGAGTCGGTGACTCGCAGCTCCATGGTCAGTAGGATTTCGGGAAGCCGAGCTCCCGGGCGACGTGGTTGTACGCCATCTGCTGGGAGACGGGCGCCAGCCGGGTGAGGTTTATCTCGCGCCACCAGCGTTCGACGTCGTACTCCTCGGCGTACCCCCAGCCGCCGAACGCCTGCATCGACTGCTTTACGGCCTCGATTCCGGCCTCGACGGCGGTGGCTTTCGCGACGTTCGTCTCGTAGCCACACGCCTCGCCGCGGTCGTAGAGCCAGGCGGCTTTCTCGCGCATCAGCCGCGCGGCCTCCATCCGGGCGTAAGCTCTGGTGATCGGGAAGGAGACGGCCTGGTGGGTACCGATCGGCGCGCCGAACACCTCCCGATCGTTCGCGTACTCGATCGCGGTGTCGGCGGCGAGCGTGCCGATTCCCGTCGCGGCCGCGGCGAACGCGATCCGTTCGGGGTTGAGCGTCGAGACCAGCGCCCACCAGCCGCCGTCCTCCTCGCCGAGCAGGTTCTCCTCGGGAATTCGGACGCCGTCTACGAACACCTCACAGGATTTCGAGTAGTTGATGCCGTGTTTCGGAATCGGCGAGACGTCGATCCCCGGACGGTCCATCTCGACGATACAGAGGCTGATGCCGTCGGTCGGTCTGTCGACCGCCTCCAGCGGGGTCGTCCGCGCCACGAGGATCATCGCGTCCGCCCGGTCGGCGAAGGTGATCCACGCCTTCTGCCCGTCGAGGACGTACTCGTCGCCGTCTCTTCTCGCCGTCGTGGCCACCGCCAGGGTGTTCGTCCCCGCCTCGGGTTCCGTGATGCCGATCGAGAAGTTCACCTCCCCGTCGGCGATGGCCGGCAGGTACCGGTCGCGCTGTTCGTCGGTGCCGTGTTCGCGGATGCCGACGGCGGCCATCCCGGCGGTGAGCACGAGATACCAGGTGCCGGCCATCCCACAGCCTTCCGCACAGAGGGTCTCCATCGCCAGCCCCATCTCCGCCATCCCCATCCCGGCGCCGCCGTAGGCCTCGGGGACGAGCAGGCCGTGAAAGCCCGCGTCGGCGAGCTCGTTCCAGAACGCCTCGGAGAACTCCCCCTCGCGTTCTTTCTCCCGCCAGTGTTCGGGTCCGAACTCGGCGGCGACCTCCTCGGCCGTGGATCGGATCAGCGACCGTTCCTGTGTGGGTTCGAAGTTCATTCGGATCCGGCGCGGATCGGGGAGCACGGCCGCGAACGCGCGTCGGCCGTGCCCGCCAGCCACCACGCCCTGGCCGGCGTCGAGATCCTCGTGGACGACGATCGCCTCGACGCCCACGGTGACACGTGCCGTGAACGCTGTCCGACCGGTATTAACTCCTTCGGTGGGGTGTCCGACGACGTGGTCGTCACAGCCGTGTCCGGCCGCGTCGGCCGACGACGTCGGCTCACTCCGCGGACGGGGCGGTCCGCTGGTCGGCGGGGAACCAGGCCAGCTCGTGGTCGGCGGTGAGCGTGACCGTCACGCGCTCGTCGAGGTCGATCCGGTCCGTGTGGTTGTGCATACACTCGATCACCTCTCCGGTGTCGAGTTCGACCCGATAGAGGACCGTCGGGCCGAGGTACCGCCGGTAGACGACCCGGCCGTCGGCGCCGTCGCCGTTCGCCGGCGTGGCAGTCACGTCGTCCGGGCGGACGAGCAGGTCGATCTCGGTGCCGTCGTACGCCGGCGCGAGCCCGTCGACGAGGTCGCGGGGAACGTCTCCGAGTCGCGTCTCGACGCGGTCGCTTTTCACCCGCCCGGAGAGGAACGTCGCGTGGCCGAGGAAGCCGGCGACGAACCGGGAGGTGGGACGCTGGAAGACGCCCTCGGGAGTGTCGACCTGTTCGAGCCGACCGTCGTTCATGACGGCGACCCGATCGGAGATCGACAGCGCCTCCTCCTGGTCGTGGGTGACGGATATCGCGGTCACTCCGGCGTCTTTGATGATCCGCCGGACCTCCTCGCGCATCTCGACTCTGAGGTCGGCGTCGAGGCTCGCGAAGGGTTCATCGAGCAACAGCATCTCGGGTTCGGGGGCCAGTGACCGCGCGAGCGCGATCCGCTGTTGTTGTCCCCCGGAGAGCTCCTCGGGGGACGCGTCGGCGTGGTCGGCGAGGCCGACGAGTTCGAGCAGCTCCTCGACCCGCCGGTCGCGCTCGTCCGCCGGCAGCTCCGAGATGCCGAAGGCGACGTTCTCGCTCGCGGTGAGGTGTGGAAAGAGGGCGAACTCCTGGAAGACGACTCCGACGTCGCGGCTCTCGGGCGGGACGAACCGGCCGTTCCCGGCGACGGAACTTCCCCGAAGCCGGATCTCGCCCTCGTCGGGCCGTTCGAGGCCGGCGACGAGCCGAAGCGTCGTCGTCTTCCCACAGCCGGAGGGGCCGAGCAGGGTGAGAATCTCCCCGTCGAGGACCGAGAGCGAGAGCGAAGAGAGCACCCGTTCGTCGCCGAAGGACTTCCCGACGCCGTCGAGTTCGAGGACGCTCTCGACGGTGTCGGGCTCCCGTCGCCGCGTTCCGATCGTTCGTGCGTTCGCCATCGGATCTCCCGCCGGTGTGGCGTTCGTCCGTTTAGGCGAGCCTAAAACATATATAGCTGACGGTCGCGAGCCGCCGCCACGACGCCGGCCGGCGTCGGTCCGTGGCCCGCTATGGCCCAGTCCCGACGCCAGCCGGGCTACAGCTCGACGCCGCTCGGGATCAGGCTGTGAGCCCGGAGAAGGTCACCCTCGTCGTCGTAGACCAGGAAGGTACCTTTCTCGTAGGTGACGACCGGTTCGCCGTCGGCGGCGATCTCGATCCGGTACCGGCCGGAGCCGTCGGTCGTCGTCTCGCCGTAGCTGCGAGCCGCACGGATAAATCGGAGGACGTCGCCCGCCTCGACGTTGAGCTCGAGGATGAAATCGCCCGTGAGCCGGTCGGTGACGCCGACGACGCCGGCGGCGTCCTCCTCCAGTGGCTCCTGAAGGCGGAGGGCGACGTCGACCTCCGTGTCCGCGAGAAGCTCGCCGTCGGGTGCGGTGAGGCGCTCGTGGAGCGTCGTCGTCGAGCCGGAGAAGTCGATCGATACCGACGGCTCCCGTGGCTCCCCGTCGGTCTCGACCCAGTCGACGTCCCTGACGTCCAGCGTGAAGTGCTCGCGCCTCATTCCGTACACGCGAGTTGGTACTCGGACCGTATGAACGTAACGCCCTGCCGCGGCCGTACGAACGTAACGCCCTGTCCCCCGGAACCAGCCGGCCCATTTAAGTGATCGCGGTGGCGTGCTACGCACGAACCGAACGGCGGGACGCTCCGTCGAGGACTCGACCGATGTCAGAGCACACGAACGACCGCCGAGGCGTCGAACGGGGATCGCAGCTGCCGACGGACGGAGACACGGCCGGCGGTCGGACGTCAGACGGGGCCACAACGGGGCGTGGGGACGTCAGACGGGAAGCCACAACGGGGCGTGGAACCGTCTTCGGCCGCGTGAGCCGGCGCGTCGGTCGCCTCCTCGAGGTGCTCCGTGGCTCGACGATCGAGCTGGAGCCGTACGCCCCGGAGAGACACGGGCCGCTGGTCGAGTTCGACGGACTCGACGGCGAACGGGAGGTCGAGCGATACTGGGTCAACGCGCCATTCTCGTTCGTCGTGATCGGCTACGATCCCGACGCCAGCGCACATCGCTACCACGTCGTCGAGCCGACCCTCGAGGACGACGAGCGACTCCTCCTCGAGACGCTGTTCGAGGACGTCCGCGATCCGCTCTTGTACCGCGACTCGGCGGACGCCGACCTCGAGACGCTGCTGTGGGAGATCATAAAGGAGTATCTAGAGCGTTACGGCGCCGACGTCGACGTTCCCGGCTTCTACCGACTGTTCTACTACGTCCACCGGGAGTTCCGGGGGTACGGCCGGCTCGATCCGATCATGCACGACCCCCACGTCGAGGACATCTCCTGTGACGGCTACGATCTCCCGATCTTCGTCTACCACGACCGACACACCGACGTGAAGACGGACGTCTCCTTCGACGAGGCCGACCTCGATCGGTTCGTGGTCCGGCTGGCCCAACACTCCGGTCGGCACATCTCGATCGGCGACCCGATGGTCGAGACCACCCTCCCGGACGGCTCGCGGGCCGAACTCGCCCTCGGCCGTGAGGTCACCCCGCGGGGATCGGCGTTCACCGTCCGGAAGTACTCCGAGGAGCCGTTCACGCCCGTCGACCTCATCGAGTACGGAACGTTCAGCGTCGAACAGATGGCCTACCTCTGGCTGGCCATCGAGCACAACCGGAGTCTCATATTCGCCGGCGGCACCGCCAGCGGGAAGACCACGAGCATGAACGCTATCTCGATGTTCATCCCACCACGATCGAAGGTGCTCACGATCGAGGACACCCGCGAGCTCCAGCTTTACCACGAGAATTGGCTCTCGGCGGTCACTCGCGAGCGCGCCCACGAGGGCTCTACCGTGTCGATGTACGACCTGCTTCGCTCCGCCCTGCGTCACCGACCGGAGTACATCATCGTCGGCGAGGTGCGTGGCGAGGAGGCGATCACCCTCTTCCAGGCGATGAACACCGGCCACACCACCTACTCGACGATGCACGCGGACTCCGTCCAGACGGTGATCAACCGCCTGGAAAACGAGCCGATAAACGTCCCCCGGGCGATGGTCGGGAGCCTCGACGTGCTCTCCGTACAGACCCAGACCCGGGTCGACGACGAACGGATCCGACGCAACCGGACGATCGCCGAGATCGAAGGGATCGACGCCCGGACGGGCGAACTCGACTACTCGATCGCCTACGAGTGGGAGCCCGAGACGGACGAGTACACGGGCCGAGCGAGCCGGCTGTTAGAGCGGATCCAGGAGGACCGGGGCTGGAGCCAGCGGGAACTGCTCGTCGAGCGACGAAACCGGGAACGGTTCCTCGAGGGACTCCGCGAGCGGGGAGTCTCCGACTACAGGCAGTTCACGGCGCTGATAAACGAGTACTACGCCGATCCCGAGAGCGCCCTCGATCGGATCGCCGTCGACGACGCCGTCGAGCCCCCCGACGTATGAACGTCGTCAGCTACGTCCCCCTGCTCCTCGCGCTCGCGCTCGTCGGCTTGCTCGCGCTCGGTCGGATGAGCGGCCGTGTCGACGCGCTGATAACGAGGATCGCCGTCGCCGCTTTCGGCGAGTACGTCGAGACGTTCCGGACCGAACACCCCGACCGTCGGGCCGCCCTCCAGGCGGCCCGGGTTCCGATCACCTACCGGGAGTACGGCGCCAGAAGCTACCTCTATGCGGCTATCGGAGCCGTCGTCGGGAGCTTCCTCGGTATCTACCTCGTCTGGGGGGTCTTGCTCGCGCTCGCGATCGACCCCGAGACGATGCGGGAGGCGTTACCCCCGACACTCGAGTTTCTCGCGAACGTCGGGGGGCTGCCGACGCTCTCGCCGTCGGAGCTTCTGGTGTTCGTCTCCATCTCCGCGATCACCTTCGGCGCGCTCAGCGCCGGCGGAACCTACTGGCTTCGGTGGTGGTACCCCTCCTACGTCGCCGACGAGCGCGCCCGACGGATCGAGACGAGCCTGCCGGCAACCGTGGCGTTCACCTACGCACTGTCGAAAAGCGGTATGGAGTTCCCGCGGGTGATCCGGATCCTCGCGGAAAACGAGGCGACCTACGGCGAGGCCGCCGCCGAGTTCGAGGTCGCGGTCAGACAGATCGACACGTTCGGCACCGACGTGATAACGGCTCTAGGGGAGATGGGACGACGGACGCCGAGCGGGCAGTTCCAGGAGTTCTCCGAGAACCTCGTCGGCGTCCTCCAGTCGGGTCACTCCCTCTCTGCGTTCCTCGAACGACAGTACCACGACTACCGCGAGGAAGCCGAATCCCGCCAGCAGAACACGTTGAGCCTGCTTGGAACCCTCGCGGAGGCGTACGTCACCGTCCTCGTCGCCGGACCGCTATTTTTGATCACCATCCTCGTCGTCATCGGCTTCTCCGTCGAGGACACCACCGAACCCCTGCAGGCGCTCATCTACCTCGTCCTCCCGTTCGCCAACCTCGCGTTTATCATCTATCTGAGCGTGGTGACCGATCGGATCGATCCCGGGGGAACTGACTTTACGGATCCCTCGACGCTCCCGACGGTCACGCTGGGGGACGACTTGGATCCCGTGACCGACGGCGGCGTCGATTCCCCGATCGCCGAACGCCTCCGGATCTACCGGCGGCTGCGCGAGCTCCGCCGACGACTCGGCGATCCGATCGGCGCGGTGCTCGAACGGCCGGAGCGGCTGTTTTACCTCACCGTCCCGATCGCGATCGGGGCGATCGGCTTGCGGATCGTCACGTCGGCGGCCGCTGGGCGTCTCGGCGTCGAGGTGATCGACACGGCCCTCGCCGTCGTCGCCGTCTTCGTCCTCGGAACGTTCGCGGTCGCCTACGAGCTCCACCGGCGGCGAATCGACGCGATCGAGGCCGCGATACCGGATCTGCTCGAGCGCCTCGCCGGCGTCAACCGGGCCGGGATGCCGATCGTGTCGGCGATCGACCACGTCCGTGGTCCGGAGCTGGGCGCGCTCGCCGACGACGTCGATCGGATCTGGGCCGACCTCCAGTGGGGTGCGGACCTCCAGACGGCCCTCGAGCGGTTCGGGAGCCGCGTCCGGACGCGGGTGACGAGCCGGATGGTGACGCTGCTGACCGAGTCGATGAACGCGAGCGGAAACCTCTCGGACGTACTCAGGATCGCCGCCAGACAGGCCGCTGCCGACCGACGGCTCAAACGCGAGCGCAAGGGGACGATGACCGAGTACATGGTCGTCGTCTACGTTTCCTTTCTGGTGTTTCTCTTTATCGTCGCGATCCTCTCTACGGTGTTGCTCGCGAGCCTGCCGACGGAACCCATCGGCGGGATCGACGGAGTTGGCGGCAGTCCTGCCGGGCTCACCGGCGTCGGACAGGTCGACGTCGAGGCGTTCGAGCGGCTGTTGTTCCACGCCACGCTCGTCCAGGGGCTGCTCTCGGGGCTGATCGCCGGTCAGCTCAGCACCGGCGACGTCCGCGCCGGGGCGAAACACGCCACCGTGTTGGTGGCTATCGCTATCGGTCTCTTCGTCGTCGTCCTCTGAGGGCGGCCCCGTTCGGACGTCGATTCGTCCGTTCCCCGCCGTCGATCCGTCTTCGCCCCGGACGTCGAACCGCTTTTGAGCGCGCCGACCGACCGGAGCGTATGGATCGTCGAGTCGACGTCCGCGAGACCTACGACCGGATCGCCACTCACTTCGCGGCGACCCGCGAGTACGCCTGGCCGGAGGTCGAAACGTTCGTGGCCGACGCTCCGACCGGAGCGGTCGGTCTCGACGTCGGATGTGGCAACTGTCGGCACGCAGCACTCCTCGCCGACCGGGTCGAACGGGTCGTCGGCGTCGACGTGAGCCGTGGCGTCCTCGAGACGGGGCGCGAGCGGGCCCGCGAGCGTGACTTTTCGGTTTCTCCGGTCCAGGCCGACGCCGCCGCCCTGCCGCTCGCGACGGGGGCCGTCGATCTCGCCGTCTACGTCGCCACCATCCACCACCTGCCCGACAGGGGGGCCCGGATCGAGAGCCTCGACGAGCTCGCACGCGTTCTCGCCCCTGGAGGTCGCGCGCTCGTGAGCGCGTGGTCGACCACGCACGATCGGTTCGACGCCGAGACGGGTTTCGACACCACGGTCGCGTGGACGCTCCCGGACGGGGAGACCGTCGATCGCTTCTATCACATCTACGATCCGGCGGAGTTCGCCGCCGACCTCGAGGGGAGCGCGCTCGAAGTCTCCGATCGGTGGCTCTCCAGCGGAAACTGCTATGCGACCGTCGGGGCCGGAGACTGAAACGGTCCGATCCTCGAACGAGCTCAGAGAACGGACGGACGCGCTCGCCGTCACAGGTAGTGACTCCGGATGTCCCATCCACACGGACCAGTGCTCCCCACGTGGGTCAGCGCGCTCTCCGTGGCCGTAGGTCAGCACGTCCTCGGTGGCCGTAGGTCAGCACGTCCTCCGTGGCCGTGGATCACAGCGCCTCGTTCGCCTCCGCGAGCGTGAATCGACCCTCGTAGAGGGCGCTCCCGACGACGACCGCCGCCGCGCCTGCGTCCCGAAGCGCCAGGACGTCCTCGACAGACGCCACCCCGCCGCTCGCGACGACGGGGAGGGTCGTCTCGCCGACCAGCTCGCCGACCGGGCCGGCCCTGATCCCGTCCAGACGACCCTCGACGTCGACGTCCGTATAGAGGATCGCCGCCGCACCGAGACGCTCGTACCGTCTGGCTGCCTCGGCGGGGGCGATGCCGGCTCCCTCGGTCCAGCCCTCGACGACGACCTCGCCGTCGCTGGCGTCGAGGCCCACGATGACGCTACCCGGGTGGGCCTCGCTTATCCGTTCGACGATCGAGGGCTCTGCCACCGCCGCCGTTCCGAGGATGACTCGATCGACCCCGCTGTCGAGCAGCTCGATCGCCTCGCTCGCGGAGCGGATCCCGCCGCCCAGCTGGACCGGTACCTCGACGGCCTCGACGACCGCCTGGATGGCCTCGGCGTTGTGGCGCTCGCCCTCGAACGCTCCGTCGAGGTCGACCAGGTGGAGCGTCTCCGCCCCCGCCTCCACCCAGCGCTCGGCCGCCTCGACCGGGTCGCCGTACTCCGTCGCGGTTCCTCGCTCGCCTCCGACCAGCTGGACGACGGCACCGTCCTCGACGTCGACCGCCGGCACCACCTCGAACGATGGAAACGGGCTCATGGCAGTCCGGCCGGCCGCCGGGGCAATAATCCTCTCGGTGGAGCCGTGCCGATCGGACGGCCCGAAACGGCGTGTTTATTATCGCACGCTCGCCAGGACACACCGTGCCCGAGCCCGTCGAAACGACCGAGCCCGAGGGCGTCGACTACGGCTGGGTGATGCAGACGACGTTTCTCGTGACGATCCTCCTCGGTGCGCCGCTCGTCGCTGTGCTCTCGACGGGCGTCGACCTACCGACCTGGGGCGCGCGGGCGGGCTTTGCGATCCGGGTCGGCGCAGTCGTCTGGTTTCTGACGGCGATCGGCGTCTTCGTGTACGCCAAACGCGCACGGACGTGAACCGGCGATACGTCGCCGTCGATCGACGTCCACTGGTGGCGAGTCGCCGTCGACCGAGTCCGCGTCGCCGCCGGGTCGAAACCACTACTGGCCGAGTCATCCGACTGCCATCGGCCGAGTCGTTCGACCACACCAGCCGAATCACCCGACCACCACCGACCCTAACGTACGGTTCGAGTGACACTCTCGACGACGATAGTTTATCTGTTTCGAGTACGTTCAGCCGACCATGGTTGATCTGGTCACGATCGGACTCGTCCTCGGTGGGGCAGTGTTGCTGTTCGCCGGGGCTGCCCTCTCGGTGTACGGCGTCGTCGTTCTGGGTGGCATCGTCGGCGGCGGCGCGGGCTACCTGCTGGCGCCGACGATCGGCTCCGTGCTGGGGCTAGAGGGCGCTCTCGCGAGTGCGGGCGCGATGGTCGTCGGTGGGCTCGTCGGGATCGGGCTCGGCTACGCGTTGCTCTCGGCGGCCGTCGCAGCGATCAGCTTCGTCGTCGGCTCCTTCGTCGGGGCGACCGCCATCGCGCCGGTGATCGTCGACGGTGCGTGGTATCTCGAGATCGGGTTCGCGCTGGCGGTCGGGATCGCTGCGGCGTTTTTCGGCCTCTTGCTCACGCGGACGGCGATGGTCGTCGTGACGGCGATCGTCGGCGCCGCCTTCGCGTCGACGTCGCTGACGGTCGCGGAGTTCCAGGCCGCACAGGCGTCGGTCAGCGTCGAGCCGCTGCTTTTCGACCTCTACTCGCCCGTCTACCTGGGGCTCGTCGTACTCGGGATCCTCGCGCAGTTCGGGCTCGTCAAACTCGGCTACGTCCGCCGGATCGCGGCGATCCTCCCCGGCGGCCGGATGCTACCCGAGCGGGGCGGGGAGTCGACCTGACCGACACCTCGTCCGCGCGGGTCGGCCCCTCGGCGAAGCGGGCCACCGTTATATGAATCCGGCCCGAACCGCCCATCCGTATGTCCGAGGAGACTGTTCACGAATCCGAGGAGAAGCGGAGCCGACGGGGGCTCGCGACGTTCTTCCGGCGGATCGCCCGCCGGCTGGACCGCGGCGAGAACGTCCCGCTGAACGACGAACAGACCGTGGCGTTCGACCCTCCAACGGAGGCCGAACTGGAGGTCGACGTGGTTCGGGAGGACGGAACGGTCAGCCTCGATATCGGGATGGAGTGGCCCGAGGAGGAGGGAGAAGTCGACACCGACGCCACGGAGAGCAAGGCGACCTTCCAGCTGTACGAGGACGCCGCCGAACAGTACCGCTGGCGGCTCCGCCACGACAACGGCAACATCATCGCCGACGGAGGGGAGGGATACTCCTCGAAACAGAAGGCACGGCAGGGTCTCGAGAGCGTCAAAGAGAACGCGGCGGGCGGTCACGTCGTCGACCAGTCGAGAGACGAGACGGTCGACTCAGAGGAAAGTGGGAGCAAGGCGACGTTCGAAATCTTCCGTGACGCCGAAGAGAAGTGGCGCTGGCGGCTCCGCCACGACAACGGCAACATCATCGCCGACTGTGGCAGCGGCTACTCCTCGAAGCAGAAGGCGAAACAGGGGCTGCGAAGCGTCAAGACGAACGCGGCCGGCGCCGCAGTCGAAGAGGAGTAGCCGTCACCCGGGATCGGGCGTCGAAGCCGTCACGCCGCTGGCACGGGGACGATCGTTCGTTCGGCTGGTGTGGGGATGGTCGTTCGTTCGGCTGGTGTGGGGATGGTCGTTCGTTCGGCTGGTGTGGGGATGGTCGTTCGTTCGGGAACACTATGGGCGTGTGGTGGCTACCGTACCGGTACCATGCCGAAGATCAGCGTCGAGATTCCCCAGGAGTTGCTCGACGACCTGGACGAGCACGTCGGCGACGACGGCAAGTTCGTGAACCGAAGCGACGCGATCCGTGCCTCGATTCGCAAGAGCCTCGACATCTTCGACGAGATCGACGCCAGACACGGCCGTCTGGAAGAGGACGAATCATGAGAGGCGAGGATCCGGTCGACCGCGCGGCGAGGCTCCGGGAGGAGGCCGCCCAACTCGACACTCGGGCCGAGGCTCTCAAGGGGCTACGCGAGGAGCTCGCGAACGAGCCCGTCCCCGAGACGCGGCTGGCGGGGCTGTTCGAGGAGGCGGCGGGGAGCGATCCGCGGATCTGGAACACCGTCACCGCGTTCATCGACGTCGAGGACGGCGAGGCGGTCGTCACCGACGAGTCGAAGCTCGCGGCGGGCAAGTGGGCCCCGGAGATCGTCGAGGGCTGTGACGCGATGATCACCGTGGAGATCGGCACGGGCTGGACCCACGAGCGGTTCGTCGAGGTCACACGCGGGAAGCTCGCCGAGCGGATCGCCGAGGCCCGCGAGCGGGCACACGATCGCCGGGCCGAGGCCGACGAACTCGTAGACGAGGGGTGAGCCCCGTTCACCCTCCGGCGGCCGGCCGACGTCCGGCTAGCCGACGACGCGACCGACGCGCTCGAGTCCCTCCTCGAGTTCCGCCGTCGGGAGCCCGAAGCCGATCCGGAACCGGTCGTCGTGGCCGAAGAACTCGCCGGGTGCGAGCACCACACCCTCCTCGAGGACGGCCCGGCAGAACTCGACGCCGTCGGCGAAGCCGTCGGGGACGGTCACGAAGCCGTTGACCCCGACGGGCTCGTGCCACTCGAGGCCGTGGGCGTCGAGAAATCGTGACACCCGCTCGCGGTGGTCGGCGGCCAGCCGGCGGCTCTCCTCGAGGATCGACGCCTCGCGGTCGCCGAGGGCCTGTCTCGCGACGTGCTGGCCGAAAATCGACGGCGAGATGGTCGTGTAATCCTTCCACCGCCAGGCGGCGTCGACGACCTCCCGGTCGCCGACGAGCCAGCCGAACCGGAGCCCGGCGAGCCCGTAGGCTTTCGTCAGGCTCGCCGTCGAGAGACCGTGTGGTCCGAGGCTCGCGACCGGCGGGAGCGGCTCCTCGGCGAGCAGCCGGTAGACCTCGTCACAGAGCAGGTAGGCGTCGTTCTCGGCGGCGAGGTCGTACAGCGCCCGGACCGTCTCGATGGAGTGGTACCGTCCGGTCGGGTTGTTCGGGTTGACGAGGACGACGACGCGGGTCTCCGGACGGACGGCGTCGGCGACCGCGTCGACGTCGAGCTCCCAGTTCGGGGGTTCGAGGCCGATCCGGGTGACCTCACAGAGCGCCTCGGGGACGGCCGAGAGCGCCTGGTAGGTCGGCGTGACGACGACGGCGTGTCCGGGACCGTCCCCCGCGAGCACGGCGAGAAAGGCGAGGAAGTTCGCCTCCTGGGTGCCACAGGTAAAAAGCACCTCGTCGGGGCCGCGGTCGTACCGTCGGCCGACGTCCGCCCGGAGCTCCGGATCGCCGTTCGTGGGTATGACGTAGCCCAGCTCGCCCGGATCCGTGTCGAACTCGGCGGCGTCCAGGCTCCTGATCCCGCTCTCTGCGAGCATGACGTCGGCCCCGTGTTCGTGCTCGGCGAACCACCGTTCGAGGCCGAAGGGTTCGATCTCCATGGCTACCGTGGGTGTGGCCGGAGACAAATAGCTTCCCCGGACGGCGGGAGGTCGGACATTTCACCCGTCCCCGGACGGCGGGAGGTCCTGCCGTCCAGTTCGGTTTCGTGGCGGCAGGTTCGGCTGTCGTCGGCTCCGGACGCTGACTCTTCAGGTCGACCCTAGACGCTGACTCTTCAGGTCGCTCCCAGACGCTGACTCTTCAGGTCGCTCCCAGACGCTGACTCTTCAGGTCGCTCCCAGACGCTGACTTTCCAGGCCACCCCCAGACCCTGAACCGCCAGTCGCCCCTAGACGCTGACTTTCCAGGTCGTACTAGAGGAGTAGCCCCACTTTTCGATGTCGACGTCGTAGTCGCCCTCCTGGAGGGCACGGATGTTCGAGCCGACCTCCTTCGCGGTCATTCCGAGCTCCTCGCCGATGAGCCGGGATTTGAAGTAGGTCTTCGTCGGGGCCTTTCTCCGCAGGTACTGGAGGATCCGCCGCTGTTTGCCGTTGAGGTCGGCGGTGGTCATCGCGCTGCTCATACTCTCCAGGAGGGTCGAGACCCTCTTAGGGGGTTTGGTACACGTGGTTAAGCCGCCTCCCTCCCCCGGTTTCCTCCCGGAGAGCCGCGTCGGTACGCCGGTGGAGCCGAGGGGTTGGTACGGCCGGTTAATCGTCTCTTTCAAGTGACCGTCGTCGAACTGTGAGTATCACCGGACGGCAGCGGGGCCGGCGAACGGGGATAATAACCCCTTACCGATCGGGCGTGGTTCCGTCCGTGGATCGATCGGGCGTGGTTCCGGCGGCGTAGTGTGGCGTGAGAAACGGGCCGAACGCGACGGCGACGGCGCTCTCTAAGGCCCGCGTCCGATCGATCAAGTCGTCGGTCAGGACGCCGATGGCCCCCTCGTGGCGGGCGAGACCGTCGGCGTCGACCAGCCCGTCCATCACCGGCCCGAGCTCCGCTCCGTCCTCCAGTCGGGCCACGACCGGATCCGGCAGGGGGACGGTGGGACCGCCGCCGCGGCCGATCGACTCGCCGTCGGTGACCGCCGCCCACATGATCAACGACGGCTCCGGAGCGCCGTCGATCCGGGCCACGCCACCCTCCAGGCCGACGCCGTAGTCGGCGCCGGTCGCGGCGTGGGCCCGCCGGGCACGGTTCTCGGCGCCGGTGACGGTTTCGGCGACCGAGCGCGGCTGTTCGGCCACCCCGGAGTCGACGCCGACGGCCGTGACGGTCGGCCCGTACCGCTCGAGGGCTCGGGACACCGCCGTCGCCTTCGCCGGGTTTTCGCTACCGACTGTGACTTCCATGGTCGCCCGTTAGGACGGGTGGAACTTGCCTTTCGGGGCCGGACGAGTGGTCCTATTTCAACCTGTCGGTAGTCAACTCTGTCACCGACGAATATACGGGTTTTCGGCGGTGTATCGCCACAATACCGGAACCTTTATCAATGTGGTGACTGAACGTGGCGGGTGACGAACCCGTCCGACCTTCTCCGATAGGTTCGGCCGGACAGCACACGCCCTCGTATGCCACACACGACATCCACAAGAGTACGACGTAGCGATCGACGAACGACCGAACGAGAGACCGAGACCACCGACAGCGGGCTGAACTGCCCCGAGTGTGACGGCCAGCTCGTCAGCGACGACGAACACGGCGAGACCGTCTGTGCGGACTGTGGGCTGGTCGTCGCCGAGGACTCCGTCGACCGCGGTCCTGAGTGGCGCGCGTTCGACGCCGCCGAGAAGAACAAAAAGTCCCGCGTCGGCGCGCCCACGACTAACACGATGCACGACAAGGGGCTGTCGACGAACATCGACTGGCGCAACAAAGACGCCTACGGCAACTCCCTCGGATCGCGCCAGCGCGAGAAGATGCAGCGCCTGCGCAAGTGGAACGAACGGTTTCGCACCCGCGACAGCAAAGAGCGCAACCTCAAACAGGCGTTGGGCGAGATCGACCGGATGGCCAGCGCGCTCGGCCTGCCGAACAACGTCCGGGAGACCGCGTCGGTCATCTACCGACGAGCTTTGGAAGAGGATCTCCTTCCCGGGCGGTCGATCGAGGGGGTCTCGACGTCCTGTGTGTACGCCGCCGCCCGCCAGGCAGGCGTCCCGCGCAGCTTAGACGAGATCGCCGACGTGAGTCGCGTCGAGAAAAACGAGATCGCCCGCACCTACCGGTACGTCGTCCGGGAGCTGGGACTGGAGGTCCAGCCGGCCGATCCGGAGAGCTACGTCCCCCGCTTCGCCTCGGGACTCGAGCTCTCCGACGAGGCCGAACACCGCGCCCGCGGGCTGCTCCGGAACGCGAAGGAGAAGGGCGTCCACTCGGGGAAATCGCCCGTCGGTCTCGCCGCCGCCGCGGTGTACGCCGCCGCCCTCCTCACCAACGAGAAGACGACCCAGGCCGCAGTCAGCGACGTCGCCGACATCTCCGAGGTGACGATCCGGAACCGGTACCACGAACTCCTCGAGGCCGAGGAGTCGATCGGCATCGCCTAGACTTTTTTCCCACGGCGCCGTCCCCACTGCATGGAGTTCGACGCGTTTACCCTCGCGGCCAGCACCGCCGACCTCGGAGACGAGCCGGCCGCACGCGGGGTGGCCGACTGCCTCGAGTTTCGGATGGATCTCACGGACGACCCGCTCGCGGCCCTCGCGGGCTACGACGGCGAGTTGCCGATCCTGGCGACGAACCGGGCCGCCTGGGAGGGCGGGGAATGGGCGGGGACCGATGCGGAGCGTCTCGAGATGCTGGCGGCAGCGACTCGGTTCGAGGCCGTGGGGGCGATCGACGTGGAACTGCAGGCGATCGTAGACGACGGGATCGATACTGACGAGACCCTCGAAACTGCGCGGGAACGTGACGTTTCAGTGGTGGCGTCGGCACACGACTTCGAGGGGACACCCCCTCGCGGCGAGATGGTCGCGACGCTGACCGAGGCGATCGAGTACGCCGACGTGGCGAAGCTGGCCGTGACTGCGGAGTCGAAGGCGGATACGATCGCGTTGCTCTCGGCGACCGAGCAACTGACCCACCACGGGGATCGGGTGGCGACGATGGCGATGGGTGCGGTCGGACGTCACACGCGTGCCGTGGCGCCGGTGTACGGGTCGAAAATCGGCTACGCACCCGTCGATCCCGCCGAGGCGACCGCGCCGGGGCAGTACGATCTCGAGACGCTCTCGAGACTGGTCACACAGCTGGACGGCGAGTGATCGTCGGGATCGAGGGGTCTAACTGTAGCCGATACAGACTCAGCCAGGGCCACTCCGGGCCGCGATCAGCCGGGTACCGGAGCCGCGTTCGAGAAGACGAACTCCCGGACCAGCTTGCCCGCCAGCGTCGCGGCCTGTCCGTCGTCCCTGTCGTTCACCTCGACGACGTCGAAGCCGGTCGCGTGGGGGGCGACCTCGCGGACGACGTCACGCAGCTCCCGGGGCTCGAGGCCGAACGGCTCCATGGTCCCCGTCCCGGGCGCGTACGCCGGATCGGCGGCGTCGACGTCCACGCTCAGATAGACGTCCCGGCCCCCGAGGCGGTCGCCGACGCCACGATCGCCGACCGCCTCGGGGGGGA
>LKNG01000073.1 GCA_001564115.1 Natrialbaceae archaeon Tc-Br11_E2g8
ACAGCGAACCGACCGAGGACAGCGACAGCGAACCGACCGAGGACAGCGACAGCGAACCGACCGAGGACAGCGACAGCGAACCGACCGAGGACAGCGACAGCGAACCGACCAACGAAGACGACTCCGACGGACCGGATTCGGACGACGAGGCGGAGCCGAGCGACGGGGTTCCGGAGGCCGACGAGGAAGCCGAGCCAGCCGAAGCCGTCGAGGAGGACGAACCGACCGAGGACGATCAGGAGGTACCGGAAGAGGACGCGGCGGAGAAGGGGCCAGCCACCTCGGAGGAGGACACGGCGGAGGGGATACTGGATGCCCCGGAGGAGGACGTACCGGCCGAGGACGACGTGGAGCCGACCGGCTCGAGCGGGGACGAGCCGGGAACTCCCGGGGAACCGCCCGAGCCCACCGATGGGGACGATCCAGACGTCGCGGACGAAGAAGATTCCGACGTCGCCGACGGGGACGATCCGGGCGTCGCGGACGAAGAAGATTCCGACGTCGCCGACGGGGACGCACTCGCGGCCCGGGTCGAGGCCGGCGAGGTCACCGGCGCTGACGTGCGCGCCGCCGAGGCCGGCGAGGGCCGGGAGCCGACGCCGGAGGTCGACGAGATCGAGCTCTCCCTCGACGATCTGGAGGTCTCAGGCGTCGGCGCGGCGGCGGGCTCCGGGGACGCAGGTTCGGACGACGGCGGGGACGACGACCCGGTCGACGGCCCCGACGACGATGCTGATGAGGACGATAACTCGGACGGCGGCGTCTTCGGGCGGCTCAGTCGGTTTTTCTCCTCCTGATCGCGACCGTTCGATCCCCGTGAACCCAGCGTGTGGCCCTCACGTCCAACCGCAGCCGGTACACACGTATTTACTGGATGGCGCGGATCGGATACACACGCGTTTGCTGGTTGGCGCGGAGCGGATACACACGTGTGTGACGGTGACGGTGGTCGGCTCGGCCGGCTCGAAAGCCCCCACGGAACGATTCGGACTATTTCGTAGGACGACCCGGATCGCCACATAGAACGACCCGGATCGTTCCGTGGAACCTCGACGTCCCGGCGCTGAAGCGCCCGACGACCCGTCCCATCTTCCGGCGTAGGCGTTCGTGCCGGGCACTGGCGGACGCTCCCCAGCCGACGGCATCCCTCGGTTCGCCGCGGCCCGCACACGCCGGTGTGGGGGTCGGCGTGACTCCACACCGGTTTATAGCTCGCTTCCCTACGGCCGGTCGATGAGAGCGAGCATTCTGGACACCATCGGCTCGCCGCTAGTGCGTCTCGACTCGCCGGCCGACGTCGACGTCGCGGCGAAACTCGAATCGTTCAACCCGGGCGGCTCGGCGAAAGACCGGCCGGCGCTGGGGATGATCCTGGCCGCCGAGCGCGAGGGAGCGATATCGCCCGGCGACCGGCTCGTCGAGCCGACGAGCGGCAACACGGGGATCGGGTTGGCGATGGTCGCCGCCGCACGCGACTACGAGCTCACGCTCGTGATGCCGGCCTCCCAGTCCGTCGAGCGCAGGCGGCTCATGGCGGCTTACGGCGCCGACATCGAGCTGGTCGAGGGGGACATCTCCGACGCCCGCGAGCGGGCCGACGAGCTCGAAGCCGACGGCGCGGTCCAGCTCGGCCAGTTCGAGAACCCCGCGAACCCCGAGGCCCACTACCTGACTACCGGCCGAGAGGTCCTCGAGGCGGTCGGCGACCGGGAGGTCGACGCCCTCGTCGCCGGCGTCGGCACGGGCGGCACCCTGACCGGCGTCGGCCGGCGCCTGCGGGAGGCGTTCCCGGACGTGGAGATCGTCGCGGTCGAGCCGGCGCGCAACCCCGTCCTCTCGACCGGCGAGCCCGGCTGTGACGAGTTCCAGGGGATGGGTGCGGGCTTCGTCAGCGACATCTTGGACGTCGAGCTGATCGACGACGTCGAGACCGTCCGCCTCGAGGACGCCGAGGCCGAGTGTCGACGGCTCGCCCGCGAGGAGGGGATCCTCGCGGGCCAGTCCAGCGGTGCGAGCAGCCTCGCGGCCCGCCGGGTCGCCCGTCGGCTCGCCGACCCCGAACGCTCCTGTCCGGAGCCCCCCGACCCGGTCGACGCCCGGTTCGGGCCGCTTTCGGGCGCCGACGCTCGCGGCGGGGACGGTGCCGGAAGCGAGGGTGAACACGGCGACTGTCCGCTCGTCGTGACCGTCTTCTGGGACAGCGGCGAACGCTACCTCTCGACCGGACTATTCGACTGATCGAGCGGGTCCCGCCGACGCGGTCGCCGGTCGTCGCCGACGTGGTCGGGTCCCACGGCAGTTCTGCTCGGGGGCCACGGTAGTTCGGCTCAAGGCTTAATCCGGCGGGGACCAACCCACAGTAGGGATGCCACTCGGAAACGTCGACCTTCGATCCGATCGGACCCGATCGCCCGGTGGATTCTTGCTGGACGAGCCGGAGGCGAGTCACCTCTACGCCTGGCTGTACGGGAACGGGCCGGCGACGGTCGAGGCGTACGTCGAGGCCGTCGACGTCAACGACCGCCAGGCCCGGCTCGCGGCCAACCGGCTGCACGCCCACGGCCTGCTCGAGGAGACCGGGACGGGTTACCGGGCCGAACCGATCGACGAGGAGATCGAGGGCGTCCGGATCACCCCCGGCGTGGCCGCCGTCGTCGCGAACCAGCTCGAGAACTACGCCGTCCGGAAGCTCGTCAGACGCCACGGCGTCCTCGCGCTCGCCCGGGCGGCCGAACGGTGGCCGGCGATCCGCGACGGCGAACTGACGAGCCGGGAGCTCGGCGATCGGATCGGCGTCGGCCAGCACGACGGCGTCACCGCGACGAACGCGCTCCGTGCCGTCGGCGACTACCTCGAACGCGACCCGGAGCTCGCCGACGCGGCGCCCCGGGCCGACTGAGATCTCGTGCGACGACGGCCGTCCGGATCGACGCCACGTGCGACGGCGGCCTAGCCGTCGCCGAACAGGTCGGTGTGGCGGGCGGCCATCTCCGTGTAGTAGGTCGGCGAGTAGCGCCCGAGGAGCTCCTCGACGTCGTGGTCGGTCTCGGCGAGCGGGACGACCTCCGCCGGGACGCCACGGACGATCGACTCCGGGGGGATCTCCCGTCCCTGGGGGATCACCGCGTTCGGGGCGATCACACACCGGCTGCCGACGTGGACGTCCCGGTTCGTGGTGCTGTTCATCCCGACGAGTACCCGATCCTCGACGGTCGCGGCGTTCACCACGGCCCCGTGGCCGACCATGACCTCGTCGCCGACCGCGGAGTGGTGGAGCACGCAGGTGTCCTCGACGTGGGAGCGTTCGCCCACCGTGACGGGTCCGGAGTCACCCCGGAGGACCGCCCCGGGCCACACCGACGAGCCCGCACCGACGGTGACGTCCCCGACGAGCGTCGCTTCAGAACAGACGTAGGCCTCGGGGTGGACTGCCGGCTCGATCCCGTCGAACGCGTACTGCATGGACCGTCGTCGGCGACGCCTGGACCTAACTGTTTCGTCGGGGAGCCGCCGTCGACCGCGTCACTCCGCGTCGGGCTCCTCGCCGACGGACACCTCGACCGACGACTCCTCGGCTCTGGCCTCGAGCACCAGTCCGGCGATCCCGGCCGCGGCCGTCCCGACCCCGAGCGCGCGGATCTGGCGGCGGTACTCCGGTCTGGCCTCGAGCTCGCCGGCGTTCTCGAAGTTCTTCCCGACCATCCGCTTGACCAGGGCCGCGCCAACCGACGGGGCGACTGCAGTGACGACCCCGTAGCCGATCGCGGCGATCGATCCCAGCTTTCGACAGGACGATGCCATCTCCCGACAGGACGACGTTCCGACCATACGCCACGGTTCGGTCCGGGGACGCATTAATGGCTTGCCAATCGAGGTTGGCCGCCGGCCCCCGGCGCCACCGGTCGGTCATCCCGTCGACACCGGTCGGTCATCCCGTCGACACCGGTCGGTCATTCCGTCGTCGCCCTCCGGCGCCACCGCTCTGCCATCCCGCCGTCGCCCTCCGGCGCCACCGCTCTGCCATCGCACAGCCAGCCCGCCGGTCGGCCGCCGCGGTCACTCCAGGGGTCGGCGGCTCCCGCCGGCGTCATCCAAGCTCGACAGCTCCCGGCGGCGTCCCTTCGGCACCGTAGACCGGAGCTCGCCGTGGAGGTAGAGACCGACGCCGAGGGGTTCGAGCCCGCCGGCGAGCTCGTGGGCGGCGATCAGATACCCCCAGTCGCCGTTCCACGCGAGCTCCTGGTCCTCGCCGGCGGCGAAGCGGACGGCCGCGGGCCCGGGGAGCTCGATCACGTTCTCGCTCGCGTGGCGGCCGAAGCGCTGGACCGCGTCGGTCGTCGGCTTCCAGTGTTCCTGGCGGGTCCGCAGGCAGGTCATCCCCAGCGCCTCGAGGGTCGCCGGCGTCGGCGACTCGCCGGCGTACGCCCAGATCTTCCCCGCGCCTTTCTCCCAGAACGTGTGGCCCTCGAAGACCGCCGGCTCGATGCCAAAGCGCTCCTCGAAGTAGTCGACGACCGCCTCGCGGCTGGCCCGCCCCTCCACGCGGCGGTCCGCGTCGGTCGCGGGGAGCCGGTCGAACCGCGAGCCGACGTTGCCCTCGCTCATCCGGCGGTCACCTCCAGAGCCGCGATGAAAAAGCCCCCGGTGTCGTTCTGGTGGGGGTAGATCCGGCGGGCCGCCGCGAGCCCGGGATCGTACTCCTCGCCCTTCCAGCCGGTGAGCCCCGGATCGCCCTCGAGGCCGAGCTCGAACGGGCGGACGCGACACGACTCCCGATCCAGGACGTGATCGACGACCGCCTCGTTCTCCTCGGGGGCGAACGTACACGTCGAGTAGACGACCGTCCCGCCCTCGCGGGTGGCCTGGACGGCCCGACGGAGGATCCCCTTCTGGACGCCGGCGAGGGATTCGACGGCCGCGAGAGACCACCCTTCCAGGGCGTCGGGGTTCTTCCGGATCGTCCCCTCACACGAGCAGGGGGCGTCGACGAGCGTCCGATCGAAGCGCTCGAAGCCGAAAGGAGCCATAGAGAAGTTCCGCGCGTCGGCGTTGGTCACCGCGACCGAGCTGGCCCCCAGCCGCTCGGCGTTGAACCGCAGCGCCGACAGCCGCCCGAGGTCGTTGTCGTTAGCGACGACGGTCCCCCGGTCGTCCATCAGCGCCGCGAGCTGGGTCGTCTTCCCGCCGGGGGCGCCACAGGCGTCCCACACCCGCTCGCCGGGCTCGGGGTCGAGGACGACCGCCGGCGCCGAGGAGACCTCCTCCTGGCCGTGGGTGAAACCGTGAAACGACGCCCAGGTCGCCCCCGGCGACTCCGTCTCGAGACGGAGCACCCGCGGGTTCCAGCCGACGCGCTCGTAGCCGACGCCCTCGGCCTCGAGGGTCGCGACCGCCCGCTCGACGCTCGCTTTGATCGTGTTCACCCGCACCACGGTCCCGAGCGGCCGCCCGCAGGCGCCACGGAACGCCTCGAAGTCGTCGACGATCGGCCGGTACCGCTCGAGTGGCTCCATCGGCCCCGGCTTCGCGGCCGGCCGGTTTGTGACTTTCGACGGTGGGGGACGGTTTGTGACCCTCGCCGGCGACGGAAGCGTGACTCTCGCCGGCGACGGAAGCACGCCGGACGAGCGCGTAACGTGCGTTTTATAAGCGTCACAGGAGAATGCCGTGGTACGACTATGCCGAACTCACACGGACCTCGCCGCGGAACCAGACGAAAACTCGCGAACAAGCCCCGGGAGCGTGGCACCTCCCCGCCCCAGCGGGCCATCCAGGAGTACGAGGAGGGCCAGATGGTCCACCTCAAGATCGATCCGAGCGTCCCCAACGGTCGGTACCACCCGCGGTTCGACGGCCGTACGGGCGAGGTCGTCGGCAAACAGGGCGACGCGTTCAAGGTGCGGATCGTCGACGGCGGCGTCGAGAAGACGCTGATCGTCACCGCCGCACACCTCAGCGCCCAGGAATGACGATCTTCAAGCAGATCGTCGACGAGGAGTATCTGACCGTCCCGGAGGTCAAAGAGCTGCTCGCGGACGTCGAGGCCGAACGCGCCCTCGACGAGGAGCGGGAGCTGCGCTACGAACTCGCCCGAGCGATCGAGCACGCGAACCGGTTTGCCCACCTCGAACCCGAGGAGGCGACGGCGCTGGTCGACGAGCTCCGGGAGCTCGAGAAGGTCGACGAGCCGACCGCTTACAAGATCGCCAACCTCCAGCCACAGGACCGCGACGAGCTCCGGGCGATCTACGCCCAGGAGCGGTACACCCTCGACGGCGAGGAACTCGATGCGATCCTCAACGTCGTCTCGAAGTACATCTGAACCACCCGTTCGAACCGTCTCGACGTTAGTTCGAGCCAACCGTTTAAGTGACGTGTCGCCGTACGGGAAGCCGATGAGCGAACCCGACAGCGACGATGCCGACGCCCGTCGTGCCGTCGTCCTCGACTATCTCGCCCACGGGCTCTCGGGGGACGGCCGGCCGCGGTACGAGCGCTCGCCGGCCGGATACGCGATGGCCGTCGACGACTTCACCCTCTACGAGGTGGCCTTCGAGGAGGACGAGCGGCTCACGATCGGCACCTCGGTGGTCGTCGAACCACCGGACGCCCGAGAGATCGTCACCGCCGCCGGGGAGGTCGAGTACGGCGAGCTCTCCTCGGGCGCCCGCTCGGAGCTCGAGTACGTCGTCGAGGACCTCGTCGAGGACGAGGAGGAACGGTTCGTGGACTTCTACAACGACGCCCAGCCGATCACGCTCCGGCTCCACCAGCTGAACCTGCTGCCGGGGATCGGCAAGAAGCTCCGCAACGCCATCCTCGACGAGCGAAAGCGAAAACCCTTCGAGAGTTTCGAGGAACTCGAAGAGCGAGTGACGGGACTGCACGACCCGGCCGGGGTGATCGTCGAGCGCATCATCGAGGAGCTTCGCGAGGAGGACCTGAAGTACAAAACGTTCGTCGGCCGGCGCGAGGACGCCTGAGGCGGACGGTTCCCCCGTCGTCTCGAGACGGTGCGTTTACCCCGATCGACGCCGTAGCCGGCCCCGATGAGAGACCCCGACGGGCTGCTCGCTCGCGCCGGCGTCCGCGGCGACCCCGACCGCGACCAGCACTTCCTCGTCGACGACCGGGTGCTCGATCGGCTTCCGGGCTACCTCGCCGACGGGACGGCCACCGACGATGGGCGCGAGGCAGCCGGCGGGGCTGTCGCCACGGACGAGGGCGTCCCGGACGACGCGCCACCCTTCTCCGACGACGGGGACGCCCCGGATGACCCCGCCGATGTCGGCCACGTCCTCGAGATCGGAGCGGGGACGGGGGCGCTCACCGACCGCCTGCTCGCGGTCGCCGACCGGGTGACCGCGATCGAACGCGACCGGGCGCTCGCCGCGTTCCTCCGGCGGGAGTTCGCCGCGGAGATCGACGACGGCCGGCTCTCGGTCGTCGCCGGCGACGCCTTAGCCGTCGAGCTCCCGGCGTTCGACGCCTCCGTCTCGAACCTTCCGTACGGCGTCTCCAGCGAGCTGGCCTTCCGGCTGCTGCCCGAGAAACGCCCGATCGTGGCCACCTTCCAGCGTGAGTTCGCAGAGCGGATGGTCGCCGACCCCGACACGCCCGAGTACGGCCGGCTCTCGGTGTCGGCCCAGCACTTCGCCGGGATCGAGATCGTCGAGATCGTCCCGCCCGAGGCGTTCTCCCCGCCGCCGGCCGTCGAGAGCGCGGTCGTCCGGACGACCCCCCGCGAGCCGGCCTACGCCGTCGAGGACGAGGCTTTCTTCCTCCGGTTCGTCAAGGCCCTGTTCACCCAGCGCCGGAAGACGATGCGCAACGCGATCCGCAACACGGCCCACATCTCCGGGCTCGGGGCGCCCGACCGGGTGGTCGAGGCCGCCGACGAGGAGCTTCTGGGCAGGCGGGCCGGCGCCGTGACCCCCACGGAGTTCGCCGAGCTGGCGACCCTCGCCCTGTCGGTCGGCGACCCCGGAGGTGAGGGCGGTGGCTGACGGACCGTCGACGACCGCGAGCCGCGGACCACGGGGGCGAGGATGTACGAGCTGTTGAGCGCGTTCGACTGGCTCGCGGAGCGGTTTCCCTCGACCAACCAGCGACTGGTGATCACCCTGCTCGCGCTCGGGGCCTTCCTCGCCGTGGTGCTCACCTACCGGGACGCCTACGAGTGGATCGAGGACCGCTCGCGGCCGCTGTACGCGGATCTGGTGATGACGGTGGCCCTCGTGACCACCTCGGTGCTCACCGTCGCCGTCATCCTCGGCACGTGGGGCCAGACCGACGAGCTCAGACGGATCTACGAGGGGACGGATCTCGGCGCGGAGGTGGTCGCCAGGCTCGTGTTCTCCGTGGTCGTCCTGATCGGGACGGCGATCGTCGTCCGGTTTCTCAGACGGCTGCTCCACGACCTGCTCGGCTCGTCCTCGTCGGTCACCGAGCACCAAGAGCGGGTGAGCCACCGGGTCACGCAGGTGACGATCTGGTCGGTCGCGGTGGTCGTCGTCCTCGGGATCTGGGTCGACGACCTCGCGGGGCTGCTCGTGGGCGCGGGGTTTCTGGGGATCGTGGTCGGGATGGCCGCCAGACAGACGCTGGGATCGATGATCGCGGGGTTCGTCCTCATGTTCGCCCGGCCGTTCGAGGTCGGCGACTGGATCGTCGTCGACGACCGGGAGGGGATCGTCAGCGACATCTCGATCGTCAACACGCGCGTGGAGACGTTCGACGGCGAGTTTCTGATGATCCCGAACGACGTCGTCGGCTCGAGTATGGTGACAAACCGCTCGCGAAACGGCCGGCTCCGGCTTGAGGTCGAGGTCGGCGTCGACTACGGGACCGACGTCGATCGGGCGACGGCGCTCACGCGGGAGGCGGTAGCGGACGTCGAGGCGGCGCTCGCCGAGCCCGAGCCGCGGGTGATCACGAAGGAGTTCGGCGAGTCGGCGGTCGTCCTCGGACTCCGCTTTTGGGTCGCCGAGCCGACGGCCAGGCGCTGTTCGACCGCCCGGAGCCAGGCCGTCGGGGCGATCAAGTCGCGGTTCGAGGCGGCCGGCATCACCATCCCGTTCCCACAGCGGACCCTCTCGGAGCGGACGACCGCCACGTCGGGTGGGGGCGAGGAACGGACGACCGAGTCACCAGCCAGTGGGGAGTCGCCAGCCAGCGACGAGTCGCCAGCCAGCGACGAGTCGACCGCCGGCGACGAGCCGGCCGGTTCGGGCTCCGGGGAGCTGTCGACGACGCCGGGGGGAGACGATGGAGCTCGCTGAGCGCCGGGGCGTCGAGACGCGGGTGTACGAACCCGCGGAGGACTCGGCGCTGCTCGCTGCGGTCGCCGGCGAACGGCTCGGGAGCGACGCCCGCGTCCTCGAGGTCGGCACCGGTTCGGGGTACGTCGCCGACCGGATCGTCCGGGAGGTCGGCGCGTCGGTCGTCGGCTCGGACGTGAACCCACACGCCTGCGTGGCGGCCCGCGAGCGCGGGGTCGCGGTCGTCCGTGCGGACCTCGTGGCGCCGTTCGCGGACGACGCGTTCGACGCCGTCCTCTTCAACCCGCCGTACCTGCCGACCGAGCCCGAAACCGCGTGGGACGACTGGATGGAACGGGCGCTCTCGGGCGGCGAGGACGGCCGCGCGGTGATCGATCCGTTCCTCGAACGCGTCGGCCGCGTGCTCGCCCCGGACGGCGTCGTCTACCTGCTCGTCAGCAGCCTCACCGGGGTCGACGCGGTCGTCGAACGGGCCGGCGAGGAGGGGTTCAGCGCGGTCGCCGTCGCCGACGAGTCGTTCCCGTTCGAGACCCTGACCGTCCTCGAGTTGTTCGGATAGCCGACGGGTCGGGCGCCCCCTCGCCGCCTGCCCAACCGCCCGGGTTCCCATCGCGCGATCGGACCGTGCGAGAGGACGGCCACGACGCCGAGGCCACGTGGCCGTCGTTCGACTCGCCGTCCCCGGGCAACGGTGTGACGACATCCGGTCGACCGAACCCGAGCCGCACCGAAACGGTTCGACTCGAACGACGTCAGGATAGCGTCGGTCCCCCCGCCGCGAGGCGTCAGGACCGCTCGAGAACGCCGAGCCGCCGGCCGAGGAGGTCTGAGTCGAAAAACGCGACCCGGCCACCGGGCCACTCGACCGGTTCGCCGAGTGGATACCGCCGTGTGGCCGCCTCGAGGTCGTCGGTGCCGAGCAGACACGAACACGGCCCGTCGGGAAACTCCTCGAGACGGTCGGCCAGCCAGCCGTCGGCCGCCGACGTGGGCGTCGCGAACGCGATGGGGTAGCCGGGGACCGTGGCGACCGTTCCGAACCCGGGGACGCCGCCACGGATCGGCACCGGAATCCGGTAACAGTCCCGGAACAGGTCGACGGCGGCCTCGAGATCCCGGACTCCGAGAACGACCTCCTCGATGCCGGTCAGGGGGCCGCCGGCGACGCTCGCGCTGGGTTCGACGCGGGCGGACAGCGGCGTTCGATCCGCGATGGCAAACGGGAGGAGGAGTCGCTCCTCGTCGGTGCCGAACTCGGCCCGGTCCCACTCGACGAGCGTGCCGTCCTCGCGCTCGCGGGAGCCGTACAGGGGGCCGCGAACGGGGACGCCGCGCTCGAGCAGCCGTTTGCACGTCGCGACGACGTCGGGGACCCGAACGCACCAGGCGGCCGGACCCGCGTCCGCGCGGACGTGTGCGGGCCAGAAGTCGTGGCTCCCTTCGGCGCGTTCTGCGATGAGTTCGACGTACGATCGGTCGTCGAAGCCGAGGACGGACATGTGGGTGACGCCGTTGCCGTGGACGCCGCCGTAGTCGGCCGCCAGTCCGAGTCGGTCGAACTCGTCGCCGATCGCCTCGAGATCGCCGTGTGCAAAGGGGACGTGGTCGATCCGCATACCGTCCCTGTGTTCGCGGGGAGGATAATCCTCCGGGCTGTACGGGCACGTTCCGGACCGTACGGACGATCCGGTACCACACGACCGGGCGGCCCCGGCGTAATTACCAAAACGCATCATGGTGGATGGAAAATATTAAGCGTCGGTATAGCCTAGCCCGGCCTACGATGACCGAGTACGTTTCGACCACGCCCGGCTGTTATCCGCTGCCGGACTGGGCGAAAGACGACCTCTCGGAGCTGAAAGGCCACCAGAAAGGCGACCTCATCGACGGGGACGAACGCGGGGAGATCGTCGCCGTCTACGACGAGGCCCGCGAGGAACTGATCGACCGCCAGCAGGAGGCCGGCCTCGATCGAATCGTCGAGGGCCAGCCACGCTGGGACGACATGATCGCCCACCCGCTGGCCGTCCACGACGCCGTCGAGACCCGCGGCATCGTCCGCTACTACGACAACAACAACTTCTACCGCGAGCCCGTCGTCACGGGCGAGCTCGAGTTCTCCGGCGACGTCGCAGGCGAACTCGAGGCCGCAGCCGACCTCGTCGACGACGGCCTGCAGGCCGTGCTCCCCGGTCCGTACTCGCTCGCCGACCTCGCGACCGACGAACAGTACGGCGACGAGGCCGAGTTCCTGGCCGCGATCGCCGACTTCCTCGCCGGCGAGGTCGACGCCTTCCCCGCCGTCGAGACGCTGTTCTTGCTCGAGCCCTCGCTCGTCGAGTCGGCACCCGAGGACGGCCTCGACGAACGCGCGAGCGAGGCGATCGACCGGGTCGCCGCCGCGACGGACGCCGACGTCGTCGTCCAGCCCTACTGGGGCGCACTCGAGGAGAAGGTCTACGCCCACCTGCTCGACGCCGACATCGAGGCGGTCGGCTTCGACTTCGTCGCCGACCAAGACCAGAATCTCTACAACATCCAGGAGTACG
>LKNG01000074.1 GCA_001564115.1 Natrialbaceae archaeon Tc-Br11_E2g8
AGGATCGCCACTGGACGGTACTCGAGGAGGCGACGACGCCGGCGGCGCTCGCGGCCGAGCCGTTCGAGGGTGCGATCCTCGCGGCGGCGCTCGCGGCGGCGCCCGACCCCGCGACGGTGTTCGTCTCCAACAGCATGCCGGTGCGGGACGCAGACCGGTTCGGCCGGCCGCGGTCGGCCGCCCTGACCGTCCTCGGCAACCGCGGCGCCAGCGGCATCGACGGCATCACGAGCACGGCGCTGGGCGCGGGCGACGCGACCGACGACCCCCTCGTGCTCGTGACCGGCGATCTGGCGCTCTACCACGACGCGAACGGGCTGCTCGCGCTCGATCGCCTCGGCGTCGACGCCACGATCGTCCTGATCGACAACGACGGCGGCGGCATCTTCCACATGCTGCCGATCGAGGGGTTCGATCCGCCGTTTACCGGCTCGTTCAAGACGCCCCACGGCCTCGCGTTCGAGGCCCTCGAGGGGCTCTACGACCTCGAGTTCAGACGCGTCGACCCCGCGTCGTTCGCCGAGGCCTACCGCGACTCCGTGGCCTCCCCGGGGAGCCAGCTGCTCGCCGTCGAGTTCGACGCCGCGTCGAGCCACCGCCGCCGGGAGGCACTCGGCCGGGCGGTCCGCCGGGAGCTGTCCGCCGGGGACGGTCAGCCATAGAGGCCGGCGAGGAGGTCGCCGACCAGGATCAGGCCGACCGCCGCGACGATGAAGACGACCGTCCAGACGATGACGAGGTACATCGTCCGCCGGGTGAGCTCCCGACCCTCCTCGATGGAGATCGGTTCGACCGCGCTCATGGCCGAGTGATCAACCCAATTACATATAAATCCACCGTCGAGGGCCACGAGCGGGTCGTTTTTCACCCGGGCCCCCGAGTCGACCCGTATGAGCGTTCACGTCGCCGCCGAGGAGCCGATCGGGGAGGCCGTCGTCGCCGCGCTGTCGGACGTCGACGTCGAGGTACGCCGGGGGTCGCCGGCGGACGTAGCGGACGCACGACTCGGGGTCGTCGCCGGCGGCGCCGGCGGGGAGGCCCTGACGACCGCGAACGAGGCCGCACTTGACGGCGGGACGCCCTGGATCGCCGTCGAGGTCGGCGGCGTCGGCGGCCGGCCGCTTCCGGACGTCGAGGCCGCGATCTCGGGGTTCGCGCCGGCCGTCGGCTGCTATGACTGCCTGCGGGCGCGGGTCGACGCGACCACGACGGAGGTCGCCGAGGAGGCCACTGCGCCACGGAGCGCCGCCCGCCTGGCCGGAGCGGTCGCTGGCCGGGAGTGCGTGCGCGTCCTCGGCGGCGAGGGGCCGTCGATCCTCGGTCACGTCCGCGAGTTGCCCCACGCCAGGCGTCGCGTCCTGCCCGTTCCGGGCTGTGGCTGTGGGGACGCTCGTGACCGCACGCTCGGGCGCGACGCCGACTCCCTCGCCCTCGAGGACGCCGTCGCGAGCGCCGAGGCCGCGATCGACGACCGTGTCGGGATCGTCACGGAGATCGGCGAGGTCGAGTCGTTCCCGGCGCCGTACTATCTCGCGCGGACGGTGGACACCGCGGGGTTCAGCGACGCGAGCGCGCCGGAGGCCGCCGCGGGCGTCGCGGTCGACTGGAACGGGGCGCTGATGAAAGCCGTCGGCGAGGCGCTCGAACGCTACTGTGCGGGCGTCTACCGCGATAGCGACTTCGTCCACGCGAGCGCCGCCGAACTCGCCGACGCCGTCGGTCCCGCGGAGCTGGTCCGGCCGGCGGACGCCCCGACGGTCGACCCGGACGAGGAGCGCCGATGGGTCGACGCGGAGAACCTCGCGACCGGCGAACCGGCCCACCTGCCCGCCGCAGCCGTCCACTTTCCCCAGCCGGGCGAGCGGATCGTGCCGGCGATCACGACCGGGCTCGGCCTCGGCTCCTCGACGGTCGACGCCCTGCTGTCGGGGCTGACGGAGGTCGTCGAACGGGACGCGACGATGCTCTCGTGGTACTCGACGTACGAGCCCCTCGGGCTCGCCGTCGAGGACGACGGCTTCGCCGCGCTCGCCCGGCGGGCCCGGAGCGAGGGGCTGTCGGTCACCCCGATGCTCGTCACCGTCGACGTCGACGTCCCCGTCGTCGCCGCCGCGGTCCACCGCCCGCTCGACGCCGACGACCCCGAGTGGCCCGCGTTCGCGCTCGGCTCGGCCGCCGACCTCGACGCGACGGCCGCGGCCCGGGCGGCCACGGAGGAGGCCCTCCAGAACTGGATGGAGCTACGGTCACTGGGCCCGGAGGACGCCGACGAGGCCGGCGGGGCGGTCGACGAGTACGCGAGTTTCCCCGACCGCGCCCGGTCGTACGTCGACGTCGACGGACGGGTCGACGCCGCGACGGTCGGCCCGGATCCGGTCCCGACCGGCCGCGAGGCCCTGACGGCCGTCGTCGACCGGCTCGAGGACGCGGGGTTGACTCCCTACGCCGCCCGGCTGACCACCCGGGACGTGGAGGCCGTCGGCTTCGAGGCCGTTCGCGTCGTCGTCCCCGGTGCCCAGCCGCTTTTCACCGGCGAGGCGTACTTCGGCGAGCGCGCCCGGACCGTCCCCCACGGGCTCGGCTTCGAACCCCGGCTCGACCGGGCCTACCACCCCTTCCCCTGACCGGTCGGCCCGTGACGGATCGGTCGCGTCGTTTCGTCCCTTCCTCCGATCGGTCGAACCGTTCTCTCGGGCGGTTCGGTGGAGCCGCATACTCGAGGCGAAACCCCCCGGTCTCGAGGGGCGAACGAAATAAAGCGGGCTAGTTCAGACGAACGGGACCGTCTCGGGGAGCGGGAGGACGGTCACGACGTACATCCCGAGGAGCGTGACCAGGCCGATCAGGACTGCAAAGAGCACGACGGCGTAGTTGGTGCCCGCGAGCAGCCGACCGAGGTCGCCGCTCATACTGGAGAGCGCCGGGGTCCGGCTCTTCCGGAGGATCGCCAGCTCGAGGCCGAACAGCACGACCGTCGCGGCGGCGGACATCATACAGAACGGGCAGATCTCGCCGATCACGCCCAGCTGGAGGTAGACGAAGTACGCCGAGAACACGACGCCCGTGGCCGTGATCGGGGTCAGGATCTTGACGATGAGCGGGTGGCGCGTGTCGAACCACCAGAGGGCGAGCCCGATGGTGGTCAGATAGTAGAAGCCACCCAGCGTCGCGAGGGGCACGCCGAAGACGTACGCCCACTGGCTCGTGATGACCTCGATGCTCCCCTCGACCGGCGCGTCCGGCGGAATCGCCGGCAGGGCGAACAGGTGGACCGCGGTCAGAACCACGGTCACCAGCCACCCCAGCACCGCCACGAACGTGAACGTCCCGAACAGGGTCGGGACCCGTGGCGAGTACTCCCAGTCGTAGTCGAACCCGAGCGCGGATGCGGTTTCGGTTGCCATCATCAGTTCGTTCGTGGACTGGCTACAAAAGATTGTTGGTTCTTCCCACTACTACACAACAGTGATTCCCGGAGTGGCCGGTGTGGGTCTCCCCGACAGTTTGCGGGATAGAAACCCCACCAGTATCGACGTTCTCTCCCCTCGTCTGGGAGTTCCGATCCGTTCGATCGCGTCCCAATCCCCTGCCCCCTCGATCTCTTTCGGCGGACCATATTGTGAGAGTGGGGCAATACAAGCTCCGAAAACCGTCTTCTACCTCCCGGGAAGTCCGTCCGCGGACAGGGCGGGATCGGCGCCAACGACGGCGAACGGGGCCGCCTCGCGTACTCCATCGGAGTGAGACCGCCTCTCGGCCGCTCCGGTCGGTTCGCCGAGCGTCCCGCGGCTCAGGTGGCACACCCCGGGTTCAGCGAGTAGCTCTGGAGGGCGGATACAACGTCGACGGGCCGACGCGGCCGGTCGATCGAGCACGACGTCGCCCTCGCGGACGTCGTCGATCACGGAACCGACGCCGGCGCGGCGAGCACGGAACCGACGCCGGCGCGGCGAGCACGGAACCGACGCCGGCGAGACACGTGGTATTTGGCGCCGGCGAGACACGTGGTGGCTATACGACGCCGGCGTGGTGCCATTTCGCCGGCGTCGCCAGTCGGTCACGATCCCGCTTCGGGACTTACCATGACGGACGGCCGCTGGCCGAGGTGAGCTTCCGACAGGTCACGGCCGCCATCGCAACGTACCGGCCGGACCGAAAAAAGGGGACTGCCGACCAGTGTTGGCACGACCGAAAAGAGCCGTCACTCGACGGGACGGCGCTGCTCGCGTCCGACGCGTGCAGCGTCGATGGGTTCGAACCGTCGCTGGCGGGGGGCCACCTACCACACCGGCCCGATCGCCCCGGAGACGGGCCGGCCACTGCCGGGGCGAACGGACAGGACGTCCGCGACGTCAGTCACAGACGAACTTGTTGTCCCGCCAGTTGACGCCGCTGGAAGGGGTTCCGCGGTGCGTGGCTCCTCGAGATCTCGACATCGGCAGGCTGGTCGCCGAGGGAACGAACCCACGGTACAACCGCGAGTATCGGACGTTCGCCGAGCAGCCCCCGCCCGAGGACTGGACGCTCGTCCCCGGCGTGATCGACGTGAAGACGAACGTCGTCGAACACCCGGAGGTCGTCGACGACCGGCTCGTGCAGTTCACCGAAAGCATCGGCGACTCCTCCCCGATCGTCGCCGGCTGGGGCCGGGCGGTCACGGCGGAGAACCAGGCGGGGCGAGTGAGCTTCGTCGAGTCGCCCCGTAGCCTGCTGGCTCCCAGGATGACAGGGCGGTTGTACGCACTCGAAGAGACGGGGCAGTTGTACGTCCTCAGAACTCGTCCAGGGTGGTGCTCTCCCGTTCGCTCGTCACTCCCGGTAGATCGATGGCGTCGGTTTCTCCGAGTTCGCGTAGCCGATTCACCAGTACCCCCGTCTCACGTCCCGCACCCCTCGCTCGGGACGCTACGAGGTTCTGGACGGCCTGTTTTAGCTCGTCGAGTCTGTCCGCTAACCCCATCGTGTGAAGCACGGCGCGGTCCAGCTCGTCCAGTTCGGTTTCTTTGGCCGCTACCGACGCGTCTTCGCCGAGCTCGTCTTCGCGATCCATCAGTGCCGTGATCGCGTCCCGTATCGCCTCTTTTTGCTCCTGGGACATCTCCCCCGGGTCGGGTACAGGGAGCATCTCCGTCTCGTAGATCGTCTTCTGTAATCGAGTCATTCCCTCGCCCCCGGCCCGTCGGCCCAACAGCTCGTTGGTGAGAGCCGACAGGCGAGAGTTCAGAATGCCACAGAGGAGTAACTCGTCGATCCCTTCTTTCGGCCGTATCATGTAGAACTGTTGATCGGCTATCGCCCCGGCCTCGTTCCGTACCATACGGTGTTCCCGCCACGTAAATCGCGTATTCAGTATCGGAGCGATCGGGACGTCTCCGAGATCGAACCAGACGTCCTTATCCCGGAAGCTCCGCCGTTCGTCGTACCCCTGATCTTCCCCCCATTCGATGTACTCGACCAGTTCGCCGTGCCCGTTCTCTCGAAGCCACGACTTCACCCGCTGAACGTCCGACCTCCCGAAGCCGGTATCGGATTCGTCCAGAGCCTGCTGTACGAGCCCGTGAACGTCGAAGACGGCCCACTCGTCGGCGTTCTCCTCGTCGAACCGGATCTTCTCGATCTGACCGGTTGCCTTCAGGAGGTTCGTCGTGTACTCCGCGATTCCGAGCTCGCGGAACGCTTCCGTGCGCCGATAGAAGAACGCGTTCGCGCCACTGGTGATCCCACGGGAAACGTCTGCGATCTCGTCGAGTCGAACGACGTTCTCCGCGCCACGGAGCTCGAAATACACCGGCGGTGCCATACGGAACAGGTTCCACTTTCTCTCCTCGGCTAGTGCGTGTTGCCGCTGTGTGACCAACCGATACGACTCGTTCGAGACCATCCTGTCCGGCTCGACCCGCTCCTCGACGATGTCGGCTATCTCGTCGACGCGAAGCTCCTCCCGTAGCTCGAGGAACTTCGCGACGGCTCCGTCCCTTCGCTCCGCGTCGGCCTGTCTCCGTAGGATCAGGACGCTCGAGCCGACGAGTACGTCGTCGAAGACCTGCCTGTCGAACGTGATGATCGCCCGGATCTCGTAGTTCTCGAGGATGAACCGTTGCATGTCCTCCCCGTACCGTGTATCGAGCCACCGGTCGCTCGTGACGAATCCAAGATCCCCGCCGTCGGCGAGAAACTCTGTTCCGTGGGTGAGAAAGTACACGTAGACGTCCGATCGGCGGGAGATGTACTCCGCGTCGAGCTCTCGGCTGCCGAGATGGCTCCGGACGTGGTCCTTGTCGTCGACGTTCTCTTGACGGATGTACGGCGGGTTCGCCACCACCGCATCGAAACCGCCGATCTGTTCTGTCACCCCCTCCGCGTTCTCCCACTGTCGTCCGCTCGCTCCGGCGACGACGCGGCCGAACCGCTGGTTCCGTGCGACGTTGAAAAAGTCGTTGATCTCGACGTCCACCTCGTCCGTGTACGAGGAGAGGTCCTGTATGGCGAGGTTGATGGCTGTCAGGTGAGCGGGAAAGCGATTGATTTCGACGCCGGAGAGCTGACCGAGGATCCTGTCGTGGCTCCCGGTCGGTTCGGGGAGCTGGTCGCGGAGACGGTGATAGGCGCTCACGAGGAATCCCCCACTACCGCAAGCCGGATCGAGCACCGTGTCGCTCGCGTCGGTTACGGTCAGCCGAGTGATCAGGTCGGTGATCGCAGGCGGCGTGTAGTACTCCCCCATCTCCCGGCGGCGCTCGGGTGGGATGACGCCTTCGTATATCCGACCGATGACGTCGCTGTCGAACTGCGTGAGGTCACGTTCGTCCAGTTCGATGACGAACTCCCGGACTTTCCCGTCTACGGGGTCGAGTGGAATTTCGCTGTAGATCGGGTCGTGCTCGTAGATGGCCTCGAAGTCCACCGTTTCGACGAGGTGCTCGAAGTAGTCCTCGAGGTCGGCCTGTACCCGGTGTGGGCTGACCGCCAGTGGCTCCACGTCCTCCTCGTAGGTAGGTGCACTCTCCAGAATCTTGTAGAACAGAATCTTGTTGATCAGGAGGTACGCGGCCTGTTCGGCAAACTCACGCCGAACGTCCGTTCTCTCCGAGACGCTCATCCCCCCGTACTCGATACCCTGTGTGCCAGTCCAGGCCGCGAACGAGTCACTGAACTCCTCGTCGTCGTCCAGGTGGCTGGTCAGCGATCCGTCCAGTCGCGGGGAGACGTACTCGTGAAGCGAGTTCATCCGGTCGATGAACGCGGCATCGAGGGCGTCCCATTTGACGTCACCAGTGCGTAGCCGGGCGATCTCGTCCAGTAGCGTATCGGCGAACGCGTCTACGTCGGAGATGGTGTACGACTTCGTGGACCGTTCGAGCAGCGGAACGCCCTCGGTGAACGCGTCGAAGACGACCAGCCGGTCCCGGTTGTAGGTACAGAAAAACGGCGAACCCAGATCACCGGCGTACCGGAACGCCTGTCGGATCACGGCCGGTGCATAGGGGTCGATGTCCCGACTACCGCCGGTGTCGGGTCGCTTCGCCTCGATTACGAACACCGGGTCGTCGTCCGTGTCGAAGACGACGATGTCGGCCCGGCCATCGAGACCGTCGCTGTACTCGGGACGTGCGGTTCCGTAGCTAATCCGTCCACGGTCGGGTTTTTCGTCTATCGCGTTCTGCAGATGTCGGTAGAGTTCGAAGTGAACGTCGGCCTCACTCATACGAGGATGCCCTCTCCATACCCCCGTCCTGTAACCCTCGTTACATAGGCCTTGTCCTACCTTTCAACAGCGAGAGAGTCCCGCCGTTCACGGCGTTGACGAGAGCGGAGCTCTCGTTCGCACACCAGAACGCGAAGCGTTCTGGGGACGGGCGTGAATCGCGTAAGCTTCGGTGAGAAACCACCAAGTTATTGCTGATCTTGAGTCTCCAACGCCTCAAGTCCTGCTTCTAACACCTCTGCATAGGCTTCCGAGAGATTCAGGTCGTTCGCTTCTGCGTAGTCTTTGATTCGTCCGTGGATTGCCCAGTCAATGTCGATGTTCGGCCTCATCGTTGGACTTATTAGACATTGGGTCCCATTATACTTTGGATGAAGCGTACCAACACGTTCGCCGTGCGACCGCTCTCTGATGATGGAGAGCAACTGCTACGGGACCTGTTGGACGCTTCCGCCGCTCTCTGGAACGAAGTCAACTATCAGCGTCTCATGCGGTACTGAGCGGAGCAAAGCTCCGCGATGTCCGCAAATCTACGATTTGCTTGACAACGACGAGGACGGCTTCGAGGACGAAGACGTGTGGGACGCCGATACCGGGCGACTCGAAGGGCGATACAAAGGCGTTCTCGGTGCGTCCACCGCCCAACAGGTGATACGGAAAAACAGCGAAGCGTGGCGCGGGTTCTTCCGACTGAAAGACCAGTACCACGACGAGTCGAACACATCGGTTACTGAGCACCCGGAACCGCCGGGATTCCGTGGTAATGAAGACGATGGACGGCAACTCAAGACCGTCATCCGCAACACGTCGTACACCGTCGAATGGGGCGACCGCTCCCGATTGGAGATACTGGTTGGGTCGGAGCTGAAAGACCGATACGACCACACCGGACGACTCCGGCTGGAGATTGCTGGCGAACCGAACTGGCCCGAGTACGAGAAACAGGGCCGGTTGGACCTGTGGTACGACGAGACTGATTGCACCTTCCGAGCTTCGCAGCCTGTGACTGTTTCTGATGATGCACGGTACACTCCACTGGCCGACGAGAAGGCCGCTTTGGATATTGGTGCAAACAATCTCGTCGCCTGTACCACGACGACCGGCGAGCAATACCTGTACGAAGGCCGCGAGTTGTTCCAGCGATTCCGTGAGACGACGCGGGAAATCGCCCGGTTACAGTCGAAACTCGAGGATGGCCGGTACAGTAGCGAACGTATCCGCCGGCTATACCGAAAACGGACTCGTCGACGCGACCACGCCCAAGAAGCCCTGTGCCGTGACCTGCTGGGACGACTGTACGCCGAAGGCGTTGATACTGTGTATATCGGTGGCTTGACCGACGTCCTCGAGACGCACTGGTCGGTCGAAACCAACGCGAAGACGCACAACTTCTGGGCGTTCAAGCAATTCACCGAACGACTGGTGTGTACTGCCGAGGAATACGGAATCTCGGTGGAAGTCCGGTCGGAAGCCTGGACCAGTCAGGAGTGTCCACAGTGTGGCGGCAAAGATCGGACGACACGACACCAAGACACTCTCACCTGTCCGTGTGGATTCGAGGGACACGCAGACCTCACAGCGTCAGAAACGTTCCTCGAGCGGCAGACAGAGAAGGCAGTCAGGCCGATGGCACGGCCCGTGCGGTTCGAGTGGGACGACCACAACTGGTCGGAGTCACCACGCTCTCACGAAAGTCCCAAAGAACAGCGCACAGACCCAAGTACCGCTGGCAACAGCGGGAATGTTGCCTCCGGCGAGTCGTAGACCGACTGAGACTCCCACGGAGGAAACCGCGCCGTTCACGGCGCGGAGGATGTCATCCCTCTATCGTCTCCTCGTAGCGTCGCCGAAACGCCTCGTAGGCCGCCGGCTCGATGTCGATACAGTAAAATCGCGCATCGTCACCGAACACCTGCCGCGCCGCGATCGCCGCCGGCGCGGTGCCCGCACAGGGGACGACCACGAGTTCACCGGGTTCGATCAACCCGGACAGCCACGCCGTATACGGCCCGACCGGTTTGGCGCGCCCGCCGCGGCCGTAGGTCTCGGTCGGCCAGCGGGCGACCTGTCGGGCCGAGACGGCCGTCCGACGCTCCGTGGGCCCTTTGTGTGCAAACACGACGCTGTAGCCGCCGGTCGAGAGAAACGGGCCGTGGGTGTCGCGGTCGGGCGTCCCGTCGTCGGTGAGATACGTCACGCCACCGACCCGCCGAAAGCCACCGCCCTCGTGGTGCTCGGTCGCATCACCCCACGTCTCCCGGAGATACGAGACGAACCGTGGCAACAGCCAGTCATCGACGTCGGCGACGAGCCACCCACCCGGCATGAGCGTCTCGTAACAGGCGTCGACGAGCTGTGTCGTCGTGAGGTCGTCGGTGACCTGCGGGTCGTCTACCGACAGCTGTTCGTCGAACGGGTGAAGCCGGTAGCTGACGCTCGTCTGCTCACGCCGGCCGGGACGCGCCCAGGCGTCGTCGAGGAAGATGGCCGCCGCCTCCTCGTCGAGGGTTTCGAGTGCCGCAAGCGCGTCGCCAACGATGTACTCGCCGCCGGGCCCGACGGCGTGTCGCTCGAACCCGTCACCTGTCGCCATCGGTCGTGGTTCGAATCGCCAGCCCATGAACGTTCTGCCGAAATCGCTCGTGGCTGGTATCGACACGAGGCCCCGAGATAATCCCACAGAACGTGTGCGGGGATCGGCCCGGTGACGAGCCGGCCGACCGCTCGCGACGCGGCTGGATCGACCGCCGACGCCACGCGACCGGAATCCGGCGCGCCACAGGCCGTAGCGGACCGCGAGCACGCCGTGGGCTCGCAACCGTCTCCCGAGCGCGAGCGGCTCAGCCCCGGCGAAACAACACGACGAGCGCCACGATCAGCCCGAGCTGTGCGAGTTTGTCGACCACCTCGATCGCGTCGATCGTCCCGAGCGTCGGGTCGTTGAGCAGATACCACAGGACGATCTGGCTGCCGGTGAACGGAATCCCCGCCAGATACACGAGCTGTCGGCGAACGTCGAAGAGCACGAGCACCACGCCCCCGACGAACCCGCCTGCGGCAAGGACGAAGCTGATCCCGAAGGTGCTCGTCAGCGGGAGGTCGACGACGGCGATAAAGAGGTGGACGGCGGCGCTCACGAGCGCCATGACGATGGCTCCCCAGTGCAGCGGGGTCAGCGACTCCGTCTCCAGACTGCGGCGAGCGGACATCGACGTGGGATAGGACCACGTAATAAAAAGGTGTTTGCCCGTCGACCGGTTTCGGGCCACGGTCGCGTCCCGTCCGACACGGTCACATCCCGTCTCGACACCACCGTTTTCCGACACGGCCACATCCCGTCTCGACACCACCGTTTTTCCGGGTGTCACGCCGGAACGTGTCTCATAACGGTTCCCCGTCGGCCGATCGGAGCGGTTCATCCACGAGCGCTCTCAGCCGTTCTTTCCCCTCTTTCGGGTCGTAGCCCTCCTGTCTCAGGTGTGCCAGCGGTGCGACCGTTGGGTTGCGTTCCCAGTGACACCAGACGGCGGTCTCTCCGCGGTGGGTCGGAAACAATCGAACGTGCAACTGCCACGGACCGAAGACCCCCGAGGGCCGGTATGCGTAGCTGGCTTCCTCGTATCGCATCGCCCCGTTTCGCTCGTAGGCGTGGAGATACGCCCGGATCTGTGGCCGAAAGCCGTAGTCGGCGAGTCGACGGCGGGCCTCGGCCGGCGACACCGCCCAGATGCCGAGGTACTCACGGTCCGGCGGGGGCAACACCCGAAGATGCATCGGCAACACCGGATCGGGCAGCCGAACCGACCACCGTGTCGCCCATCGTCGGACCCGCCACAGCGGAAGCCACCGGAGCGCCAGCCAGCCGGAGACGACGAGGGCCACCAACCCAATCGCCGTCGCTCGGGAGACGAGGC
>LKNG01000075.1 GCA_001564115.1 Natrialbaceae archaeon Tc-Br11_E2g8
AGGGTGACGACGAGCCCGGCCAGCAGGACGCGCCGCCAGGCGAGGAGGACCCCCGCGTCCATCTCGGTCCAGGAGAGGACGGTGAAGGCGACGATGATCCCGGCCATCACGAGGTGGGCGACGAACAGGGCGTGTTCGCTCGCGAGCCCGAGGTGAACCGCGGTGACGAACGTCCAGGCCAGCGGGACGAGGACGACGGGTCCGTTCTCCCGGAGACGTCGGAACACGGACCGATCTACGAGGCGGACGATCACAACCGTTGTGGTCTCACACACGGGCCGACGTCTCACCGATGGGGTCGGCGACGTCTCACGCATGGAGCCGAACGTCTCACCGATGGGGTCGGCGACGTCTCACGCATGGAGCCGACGGCCGAGGTGGAAGGGACGTCAACCCGAGGAGTGTAGCGTTTCAGACCACTTAATCGGGGAAAGGGCCGCGTTTCAGACCATTTAACTGGGAAAAGGGGTATCACCGCGTATGAACGGCCACGTCGCCGCGGCCATCCTCGTCGTGCTGGCGATCACCGCCGGCGTCGGCCCGGCCGCGGCGGCTCAGGGCTCCGTGGCCCCCTCTGACGGGATCGGGGCAGACGACCGCGTCGAGCAGACGGAGGCGGGACTCGAACAGACGAGTCCCGAGGAACTCGACCCCGACGAGATTCGCCTCGAGATCGCTCTGAACCCCGACGGCTCCGCCGAGTGGACCGTCGAGTTCTGGGTCCGGCTCGACGAGGACGAGCGAGTCGAGGCCTTCGAGTCGCTGGCCGCCGACGCCGAGAACGACCCGGAGGAGCTGACCGGGGAGTTCGCGGCGCGCATGGAGGGGACGGCTGCGGCCGCGAGCGAGGCGACGGGACGGGAGATGTCCGTCGACGACGTCGACGTCGAGGCCGAACGCCAGTCGTTCGCCACCGAGTACGGCGTCCTCAGGTACACGTTCACCTGGCACGGGTTCGCGGCGGTAGAGGACGACCAGCTCCACGCCGGCGACGCCATCGAGGGGCTGTTCCTCGAGGAAGGGAGTCGGCTGCTCGTTGGCTGGCCCGACGGCTACGAGCTCGTCTCGGCCACCCCGGAGCCGGACGACCGGCGCGACCGGGCCGTCCTCTGGCGTGGCGGCGACACCGACTTCGTCTCGGGGGAGCCGCGGGTGGTCGTCGCCCCCACGCGGGGGTGGCTCCCGTTCGCGGCCGCCGGCGCAGGTGGGCTCGTACTCGTGGCCCTCGTGGCTCTGTGGTACCGGCGTCGGTCCGCGGCGGAGACGCCGACGGAGGGCACCGAGCTCTCCTACGAGTCGGGGACGGAGCCGGCCCCCGAGGGCGAGTCGGCCACCGGGGGGAGCTCGCCGGCGACGGATCCGCCGACGGAGCTGCTGAGCAACGAAGAGCAGGTGCTCCGACTCGTCGCCGACAACGGCGGTCGGATGAAACAGCAGGCGGTCGTCGAGGAGCTCGGCTGGACGGACGCCAAGACCAGCAAGGTGGTGAGCACGTTGCGCGAGGAGGGGGAGCTGGAGTCGTTCCGGCTCGGACGCGAGAACGTGCTCTCGCTGCCCGACGCGGATCCCGAACGGGAGGAGTGACGTGATCGACGGAGGAGTGACATGGTTCGGTAGCGGAGTGGAAAGATACTACTATCCGAACAATTCCAGTACACTCACAATTTTGAGGGTGGATAGCTCGAAATCGACGGACTGCGGCGACTCGAAAACGGGCGAAAACGGGCGAAAACGTCGTCAAATCGGAGTTACAGTCTCGAGTGTATATGTTCTGGGGTGACCAAGCGAGGGACGTAATGAACCGAATCGGTGCGATCGTGATGGCGGCCGCGCTCGTCGTGGCGCTGGCGGGGATTCCGCTCGGCGCCGCGAGCGCGTTCGCGGACGGGGAGGAACCGACCGACGAGTCGAACGAGTCGATAGCGCCCGGTGAGCGTCTCTCCGGCGTGCTGGCGGTCCAGAACGCCGAGTTCGACGGCGAGGTGACTGAGCGGAGCTACGGCGTGAAGATCGCCGGAGCCGCGACCGACGAGGCGAGAGCCGACGTCGTCAACGACACCGTCGTCGACGTCGAGGACCGCCTCGACGAGCTCGAGGAGCGTCTCGACGAGCTCGAGGCCGACCGCGAGGCGGGCGAGCTCACCGACGGACAGTATCGCGCGCAGGTGGCGAAAGTCGCAGCCGAGCGGGCCACCGCCGAGCGCCTCGCCGAGAACGCCGAGGCGACCGCCGGCGAGCTCCCCGAGGACGTCCTCGCGGAACGTGGCATCGACGTGGACGCGATCGCCGAACTCCGCGAGCGGGCGAGCGAGCTCGGTGGACCCGAGACCGCCGAACTCGCACGATCGATCGCCGGCGACCGGGTCGGCGGACCCGTCGCCGGAGACCGCACGCCCGGGGCACCGGCCGGAACGCCGGGCGGACCTCCCAACGAGACGGCCGCCGGCGACCGCCTCGATCGGGCCGACGCGGCGATCGACCGGGCCGTCGACGAAATCGATCGCGCCGAGAGCGCCGTAGGCGGCGACGAGGGGGCAACGGACGCCCTCGCGGAGGCCGAGTCGTCGCTGACCGAGGCCGAAGACGCCCTAGAGCGTGCCGAGGACGCCGGGAACGAGTCGACGGCCGACGGGAGCGCCGAGGAGGCCATAGACCGGGCGACCGAGGCCATAGAGTACGCAGAGGAGGCCGTGGATCGGGCTGACGGTGATCGGACTGACGACGCCGACGGTGATCGGACTGACGACGCCGACGGTGATCGGACTGACGACGCCGACGGAACCGAGGACGGCGTGAACGAGAGGCCGTGACCGTGCGAACCGACGTGCTCGTCGCGCTCGTCGCCGCGCTGGTGGTGGTCGGTACGGCGGCGCCGGTCGCTGGAGCGACCGGGGACGACCGCGAGGAGCTCCGCATGGAGCTGACCGAGGACGGCGACGCGACGGTGTCGCTGGTGTCGGTCTACGATCTGAGCGACGACGACGAACGCGCGGCCTTCGACTCCCTGGCCGACGACGAGGAGGCTCTCTCGGAGCTGCTCGATCGGTTCGAGGAACGGCTGGCGTCGGTCGCGGACGCGACCGGTCAGGAGTCGGCGGCAGTCACCGGCGAATCGATCGACGTCCGGACCGACGACGACCGTGGCGTCGTCACCCTCTCGGTCAGCTGGGCGGGCCTCGCGACGGTCGAAGACGGGGCGCTCGTCCTCGAGGAGCCGTTCGCGAGCGGCTTCGAACCCGATCGACCGCTCGTCGTCGTCGGGCCGGAGGGCTCGACGGTCGAGTCGGTCGCCCCCGACCCGTCCGACCGCGACGGTGCGACGCTCGCGTGGGACGGCGGCACCGATCTCGAGGGCTTCTCCCTGACCGTCGCTCTCGCCGACGGGGCCACCGACGACTCCGACGAAGCCGACGACGGAGCCACCGACGGCTCCGACGAAAGTGAAGACGGAGCCACCGACGGCGAGGTCGCCGACTCCGTACCCGGGTTCGGGGTGACGGTCGCGCTCGTCGCCATCCTGGCTCTGGTGGGGTGGGTAGGACGACGGCGACTTTCCGGCTCCTCGCCAGCGTGAGCGTGGTCGTCACACTCGTCGGACGCGGTGTGAGAGCGGTCTGAACGCCGTGAGCGCGATCCGAACGGCGCGAACTCGGTCCGAACGACACGAACGCGGTCAGAACGGCCCGAACCCGGCCCAGACGGCGGTTCGACGGACAGAACCGACCGTCTCGATCCAGTTCGAACTCGCCCGTCTCGCTCAACTCCGTGCCCCTCAGAACCGAACGCCCCACTCCAGCTCGTGGTCGACGAACGCCGCCTCGTCGAGTGGTTTCCCACCCTCGAAGGCGAACTCCCCGCGGACGGTTCGGCCCTCCAGGACGCCGGGCAGCCAGAGCTCGTCGTCCTCCCACATCCGGTCGTACGGCACCTCCTCGACCGGCATCCACACCGGGCGTGCCTCCGGTGAGGGCGTCGGCTCGCCCTCGAAGACGTCGGTCCGGAACACGTGACAGCGGGTGTGTCCCTCGCCGTCGAGTCGGAAGGTGAGCTCGCCCGCTTTTTCCAGGCCGGAGACCTCGATGCCGACCTCCTCCCGGACCTCCCTGCGGGCACACTCCCGCGGGCTCTCGCCGTCCTCTAGCTTGCCGCCGGGGCCGTTGAACCACCCCTCCCCGAGGCCGCGGCGTTTCTCGATCAACAGCACCTCCTCGTCTCGGCGGACGAAACAGAGGGTCGCCTCGATCACCGTCGTCGGTTCGGTGGGGACGGTCAAATCGGTTCCGCCGACGGGGTCGCCGACCTTCGGCGTCCGGACCGACTCGCCGACCTTCGGCCTCCGGACCTTTTCACCCGGCTCCGGCGTCCGGACCGACTCGCCGACTTCGACGTCCGAACCGATCCACAGCCCACCGGCGTCCGAACCGACTCACCAACCCTTATATAATCAGCTAGACAACGGCCGGTATGGAGGACATATTCGTCGCGCGGATCATGTCGACCGAGCTCCACACGGCGACGCCCGACACCCTCGTCGAGGACGCCGCCGAGGAGCTGCTCGCGAACGGCATCGGTTCGCTCGTCGTGACCGACGACGCCGGCCGGATCGAGGGGATCCTGACGACGACGGACTTCGTCGACATCGTCGCGAAGAGCCAGCCGAAAGCCGAGACGACGGTCTCCCGGTACATGTCGACCGACGTGGTGACCGTCGACCCCCAGACGACGATCCAGGAGGCGGCCGACACGATCGTCGAGCACGGCTTTCACCACCTCCCGGTCGTCGACGGCGACGGGGTCGTCGTCGGCATCCTCACCACCTCCGATCTGGCGGCGTATCTCTCCGATCTCCGGGCGCCGACGCCGAGTTGACGCCGGCCCGCCGCGTGGAGCCGTCGGGTGAACCGTCACGCCGTGTGGAGCCGTCGGGTGAACCGCCACGTCGGACGGCGGTCCGATCCGTCCGGGGCCGAGCCGGGTGCCGTGTGCACTCGAGACAAACCGCAAGACGGCGACGGGGTGGGTCGAACCGGCTTTCGAAATGGTTTTAACCGCAACGAGCAAAAGAAACCGGTATAAGCGCCTTGCGCGTGAGCTACAACAATGAGCGAAGACAAACCTCACCAGAACCTGGCCATCATCGGTCACGTCGACCACGGGAAGTCCACGTTAGTCGGACGGCTCCTCTTCGAGACGGGGAGCGTACCCGAGCACGTGATCGAACAGCACCGGGAGGAGGCAAAGGAGAAGGGCAAAGGCGGCTTCGAGTTCGCCTACGTCATGGACAACCTCGCCGAGGAGCGAGAGCGCGGGGTCACCATCGACATCGCCCACCAGGAGTTCGACACGGACAAATACTACTTCACGATCGTCGACTGTCCCGGCCACCGTGACTTCGTGAAGAACATGATCACGGGGGCCTCCCAGGCCGACAACGCCGTCCTCGTCGTCGCCGCCGACGACGGCGTCGCGCCCCAGACACAGGAGCACGTCTTCCTGGCGCGCACCCTGGGGATCAACGAGCTCATCATCGGCGTCAACAAGATGGACGTCGTCGACTACAGCGAGGACACCTTCGAGGAGGTCGTCGGCGAGGTCGAGCAGCTGCTCAAGCAGGTGCAGTTCCAGGTCGACGACGCCTCCTTTATCCCGATCTCGGCGTTCGAGGGCGACAACGTCGCCGAGGCCTCCGAGAACACGTCGTGGTACGACGGCCGTACCCTGCTGGAGGCGCTGAACGACCTCCCCGAGACGGAGCCGCCGACGGACGCCCCCCTGCGGCTGCCGATCCAGGACGTCTACACCATCTCCGGCATCGGCACCGTGCCGGTCGGCCGACTGGAGACCGGCGTGATGAAAACCGGCGACAACGTCTCCTTCCAGCCGTCGGACGTCGGCGGCGAGGTGAAGACGATCGAGATGCACCACGAGGAGGTGCCACAGGCCGGCCCCGGCGACAACGTCGGGTTCAACGTCCGTGGCATCGGCAAAGACGACATCCGTCGCGGTGACGTCTGTGGCCCCGCCGACGATCCGCCGAGCGTCGCCGAGACGTTCCAGGCCCAGATCGTCGTCATGCAACACCCCTCCGTGATCACGGCGGGGTACACCCCAGTGTTCCACGCTCACACGGCCCAGGTCGCCTGTACGATCGAGTCCATCGACAAGAAGATGGACCCGGCGAGCGGCGAGGTGGCCGAGGAGAACCCCGACTTCATCCAGTCGGGCGACGCTGCGGTGGTCACCATCCGACCCCAGAAGCCCCTCAGCATCGAACCCTCGAGCGAGATCCCCGAACTCGGGAGCTTCGCCATCCGTGACATGGGCCAGACCATCGCGGCCGGCAAGGTCCTCAGCGTCGACGAGAAATAGATGCAACAGGCACGCGTTCGTCTCGCGGGGACGAGCCCCGGGGACCTCGACGACATCTGTGCGGACGTCCGCGAGATCGCCAACAACACCGGCGTCAACCTCAGCGGACCGATCCCGTTGCCGACGAAGACCCTCGAGGTGCCGACCCGGAAATCCCCCGACGGCGAGGGCACTGCGACGTGGGAGCACTGGGAGATGCGCGTCCACAAGCGCCTGATCGATCTGGACGCCGACGAACGCGCGCTCCGTCAGCTCATGCGCATCCAGGTCCCCAACGACGTCTCCATCGAGATCGTCCTCGAGGACTGATCGGACCGACCGTTTTCCCCGGCCGGGAGCGCCACCCGAGACCAGTCTGCATTTTCACCGGCTGGGAACACCGCACGAAAACAGTCCCTTCATACCGTCGCCGTCCCAACGCCGGTCCATGGAACGACGGAAGCCACCACGAACGAAGGAGGGCTGGTACGTCCTACACGAGTTTCTGACCGTCGACTGGGGCGCCTGGCGGGAGGCGCCCGAACGGATCCAGGAGGGGGCGATCGAGGAGGGCGTCGAGTTTCTCACGGCCTGTGAGCGGGTCGAGGACGCCGAGGACGGCGACTCGGCGACGTTCGCGACCCTCGGCCACGAGACGGACCTGCTCGTGATGCACGTCCGGCCGACGATGGCCGACCTCGAGGCCCTGGAACGGCGGTTCGAGCGGACCGCGTTCGCCGCGTTCACCGAGCGTGCGGACTCGTACGTCTCGGTCGCGGAGGTCTCCGATTACGTCACCGACGCCTACTTCGACGACGAGGACGTCGAGAGCGCGGGGCTGGCACGGTATCTCGAACAGAAGCTCCACCCGAAGATCCCCGACGCCGAGTACGTCAACTTCTACCCGATGGAGAAACGCCGGGATCCGGAGTACAACTGGTATGATCTCCCCTACGAGGACCGAGCCGAGCACATGAGCTCCCACGGCGACATCGGTCGGAGCTACGGGGGAAAGGTGAGCCAGATCACCGCCGCCAGCATCGGCTTCGACGACTACGAGTGGAGCGTCTCGCTTTTCGCCAACGATCCGGCGAACATCAAGAACCTGCTCTACGAGATGCGGTTCGACCCCTCGACCTCGAAGTACGGCGAGTTCGGCCGGTTTTACGTCGGTCGGCGGTTCCCGGCAGCCGACCTCGGGGCGTACATGGCCGGCGAGTCGGTCCCACGCGAGAGCGAGGACACCTCCACGGAGGGCGTCGAGGACGAACTCGCGGCCCTCGGCGTCGACCTCGGGCCGGACGAGCACGCGGTGGTCCTCCGCTCGACGGCCGACCCCGGGGAGCTCTCCGCGGAGGTCGACGGGCTGCGGGGGAACTTCGATCACTACGACACCCACCTCGGAACGACCGTCCACGAGGTCACCGACGGCGACGGCGAGAGCGCGGTCGTCAGCCGCTGGGAGACCGAGTCCGCCGCGGACATCGCCGAGGGCTTTCTCGCCGAGCTACCGGGCGTGATCGACGACGACGCGGACGAGGGCCACGACGACGCGGACGAGGGTCACGACGACGCAGGCGAGGGCCACGACGGAGCGGGTAGCGGTCACGACGACCGCGACGGCACGGGCGAGGGTCACGAGGACGCGGACGGGGCTCACGAGGACGGAGAGGTCAGGGACGAACTCGAGGAGCTGGGCGTCTACGCCGGCAAACCCCACGGCGAGGACGTCCACGCGGTGGTGCTCTACTCCGAGGCCGACCCCGCGGAGCTGTTCGAGGAGGTCGACGGGCTGCGGGGGAACTTCGATCACTACGACACCCACGTGAAGACGGCGGTCTACGAGGCCGACGACGCCGAGACGGCGATCGTCAGCCTCTGGGAGACCGAGTCGGCGGCGAACACCGCCGCGGGCTTTCTGACGGAGCTGCCCGGCATCGTCCGCCGGGCCGGCGAGGACGCCGACAGCTGGGGGACGATGGGGATGTTCTACACCGTCAAACCCGAGTACTGCGAGGAGTTCGTCGACACGTTCGAGGAGGTCGGAACGCTGCTCTCCGGGATGGACGGCCACCGGCGGACCGACCTGCTGGCGAACCGCGAGGACGAAAACGACATGTTCATCGCCAGCCGCTGGGACTCCCGGGAGGACGCGATGGCGTTCTTCCGCAGCGACGCCTTCTCCGAGACGGTCCAGTGGGGCCGCGAGGTGCTGGCCGACCGACCCCGCCACGTCTTCCTGGCCTGACCTTCGACCACCTCCGTCACGGCTTCCTGGCCCGAACTTCGACCACCTCCGTCACGGCTTTTCGGCCCGACGGTTCCAGACCGGCCTCGCGTGACTGCCGGCCGCGTCGAGTCGGCCGGTCAAATCGGCCCGTCCCGATCGTAAAAGAGGTAGCCGGCGACGCCGGCGAGGCCGAACGCCAGCGTCAGGTACGGCCACGCGCCGACGTCCCGTCCGGTGAGCGCCGCGTGGGCCGTCACGCAGATCGCGAAGCCGACGTGGGCGATCGCGGTCGCGACGAGGAAGCTCGTGACGTCCATCGGCCGTGAGGTGGGGGTCGTCGATGAAATCCGTTTCGAAGCCGTCGACTCGACCGGAGTCGGCCCGGGTCCGGAGCGACGGGAGTCGGTTCGCGGTCGGAACGACCGAAGGTCGGGAGTGGCCCCGGGCACGCCGAGCCGTGGACGACGTGGCGTGAGGTCGCCGGACGACGTGGCGTGAGGTCGCCGGACGACGTGGTGTGGGGTCGCCGGACGACGTGGTGTGGGGTCGCCGGAGGGTGTAGCGCGGGGCCGCCGGACGACGTGACCGGGACTGCCGACCGCCGCCGACTCCCCGCGTCACCGCCACACGACGCCGCGAACGGTCCTCGAAGCGAGGGGATCGACGTGTTTTTGGGCGCCGGTCCTCTCCGGGGAGACATGGCCAGTTTCACCGTCGTCGTTGGCGACCCCGAGACGGGAACCTCACACCGATTCGAGGCGGACGGACAGGACGCGAACCGCTTTCTCGGCAAGTCGATCGGCGAGGAGGTAGACGGAGGGGCCGTCGGGCTGGACGGCTACACCCTCGAGATCACCGGCGGCTCCGACGACGCGGGCCGACCGCTGAACGAGGGCGTCGCCGGCTCCCAGCTGAAGGAAGTGCTGATGACCGGCCGCCAGAGCGGCTACCGACCCCGTCGGGACGGCGAGCGACGCCGGATCACGGTCCGCGGCCGGGAGATCTCCGACGCCGCCGCCCAGGTGAACACGACGATCGTCGAGCGCGGGGACGTCGACGTCGCGGAGTTGCTCGACGGCGACGAGTGAGATGGCCGACCGCGTCCAGAGCGACCACCCCTCCGTCCGGACGGTCAGGGGGACGCTCGCCGAGACGCCGTCCGGGAGCAGGATCGAGCTCCCCGAGGACGACCGCGAGTCGTTCCCCGTCGACGAGGTGGTCCGGATCGTCCACGACGGCGACGAACGTTTCGCGGCGATCGAGCGCGCGCTGACCGGCGAGACGGTGATCTCCGGGATCTACGACTCCCCACGGTTCGCCCGCGAGCCGGGTTCGGGGACCGATCGGTTCCCGGCGTGGGTCGAGGGCCACGGGATCCGGGCCGGTGGCTCGGTGCTCGTCGACGTCGTCGAGCCGGGATTTCTCTACGGGCTCCGCGAGCCCGGCGAGTCGGCCGTCTACACGGCCCGCGAGCCGCCCTCGGAGTCGCTGTCCGCTATCGCCGCCGACCTCGAGGAACGGGACTGATCGTCGCGGCCGCGAACCGCCGGCCGAACGGAGCCGGGAGACGGATCGGTCAGAGCCGGGAGAAGGCGCGATCAGAGCCGGGAGAAGGCGCGATCAGAGCCGGGAGACGGATCGGTCAGAGTCGGAGAAGGAAGCGCGATCAGAGCCGGGGAAGGAAGGCGTAGAGCAACATCCCGAACGCGAGATGCTGGAGCATCGTCCGCTCGATGCTCGCTCTGGCGACCGCCTCGTCGGCGATCGAGTACTCTTTCGTCCGCACCTTCGCGTGCATCGAGAGCACCTCCTCTTCTTCCATGCCGTGGAGACTCGGGTAGACCGTCCCCGGGCTGAGCTGGGCACCGAAGAGGTGGCTCAGATCGGAGAGCAGCTGTTTGCCGTGGGTCTCCCCGTGTAAGGAGATGAGCATCAACAGGATCTCCTCGAGGTTCTCTTTGACGATGGACTCGTCGAACTGCACGTCGTCGGTCGGGAGCGCCTCGATCACCTGCTCGATCAGCTCGTCGAACTCCCCGACGATGTCGTCGGTGCCGGAGCTGCTCGCCCCGATCGAGATCTGGTACGGTTCCGACTCCTCGTCCGGAGTCGCCGCCCTCGAGATCTCCTCGAGTGCGGACCTCGCCTGAATCGTCTCGTCACGCATGTTCGATCACCATTGGGGGGATCCGTGACCGGGGCTACGCCGAGCCCGTCCACCAGTTTCGGTCACGAACTGTCTGGACCGAAGAACCCATAGGTATTAAACGAAATGGCCACTTGGAGCGGCATCGGCCGACATTTGGCCCTTTCAGTGTGAGAGATTGTCCACCTATTCACTCAGACGCTGACAATCCCATCTCCGAAACCACTATACGAGGAGTTGGGGACGAAAAATACCCCACTGGAGGCCGTTCGTGGGAAAAATACGGGCGAATAACGTCACAAATAAGGGTTGTGGCCGACGGCGCCGGTCAGTGACGCGCACCGTCGCGGATGACCCGGACCATCTCGCTCGGGCTCCCCCCATCGTCGGCGTCGTCGTCGATCCGCCTGTCGACGCGGCGCTCGGCCATCCGGGCGGCCATGACGTGCTCTTCGATGTCGTCGCCGCGGATCTCGGAGATGTACTCCAAGCTCTGGGCGTGGGTGGCAAACAGCGTCCCGGACAGCGACTCGAGGGGGTACTCGAGGGTCGTCGGCTCGTCGTACCGTCGGTTGTGGATCTCGTCGAGCGAGAGCCCGCGGAGATACGAGATCATCTGCTCGCGGACGAGCGGGCTGATCCAGCCTAAATCCTCGTAGTATCGCAGACAGTTCAGCGCGTCGGTCGTCCCGAACGTCTCCCCGAGGTACCGCGCCCAGCCGATGATCGCGTCCGTCCGTCCCGCGGCCCCTTCGAGCGACTCGAGATACGGTTTGTCGACAGGCATCCGTCTACGCGAAGCCTCTCGCCGTGGCCGTTTGAAGGCTCGCGTCGTTACGAGCCGTGAGTCGGCCGGTGAGCCGGCGTCCCG
>LKNG01000076.1 GCA_001564115.1 Natrialbaceae archaeon Tc-Br11_E2g8
ACGACCGCGACGGCCAACGCGAGGGCGAAGACGATCGCGTCGGTCGACGAAAGAGCGAAGACGATTGGATCGGCCGGCGGGAGGACGGAGAGGGTCGGGCCGGCCGACGGCGACGATCGTGCCGTCCTCGACGGCGACTCCCGCGTCGGGGACCCGACCGGTCTCGGTCACGACGGTGCAGTTGTGGACGACGAGGTCGACGGCCATCGATCGGGCCTGCGCGCCCCGGAACCAAAAGTCCCCCAGTCTCCCACCAGCCAGCCCGTCTTCCACCGACGCGAGACGGGGACTTGAAGCGGCCACCCGTGCAGGCGAACCGTCTGGTATCCCGGGTGGCTCCCGTCGTCCGTGGTGTCTCTCTCGCCGGCCGTTGCGACCCTCTCCGTCCTCCCGCCGGCCGATCCAATCGTCTTCGCTCTTTCGTCGACCGACGCGATCGTCTTCGCCCTCGCGTTGGCCGTCGCGGTCGTCGTCGGTATCGTCGTCCACGAGTGGTCTCACGCGCTGGTTCTCCGTGTGGCGGGGATCGAGTACGAAATCGCGTACCTCCCCGACCGGGCTGGGGGAGCGCTGGCGACGCTCGCCTCGCGGTGGGCAGTCGTCAGACCACGACCCTCCGGAAACGAGTCGACGTGGGGGCTCCGGCTGGCCGCCCTCGCCCCGCTCGCGCTCTTTCCGGTGGCTGCCGCCATCGCCCAGCTTCCCGCCGGCCCGGCCACGACGGCCACCGCAGTCGGCTTCCTGGCCTGTGCGCTCCCGAGTCCCCAGGACTTCGCCGTCGCCTTCCACGGCCACCGCGCGCTGGCGGTGGCCGGATAGCCGGCGGGTTCGGGGGATCGATCCGCCGCGTGGACCGATCAGTAGTTTTTGAACAACAGCGCCCGGACGTCGTCTTTCGTCTGAACGTCCTCGGTGGTTCCGTCGGGGAGATCGACGCGGTAGCGGTAGTCGGCGGCGGGGGACTCCGCCCACTTGTCGTCGTGGGTTTCGAGCAGGCTCATCATCCGATCGAGCATGTCGTCGTCGGAGGCGTCCCCCTCCCCGGCGGTTCCGTCGTCTGTGCTCTCGTCGTCCGCGTCGTCTACAGCTTCGGCTTCCGCGTCGTCTACAGCCTCGGCTTCCGCGTCGTCTACAGCCTCGGCTTCCGCGTCGTCTACAGCCTCGGTTTCAGCGCCGGCGTCGGATTCTCCGGCCCCGTCACCGGACTCCTCTCCGTCCACCGTGACCGACTCCGCTCCCTCTCCGTCGTCGAGCCCCTCGTAGCTGACCGTGCCCTCCCCGGCGAGCTCCCTGCCGACGGAGGCGGCGACGTCGTCGGTCGCCGAGTCGGTGAACTCGACGTCGATCTCGACGCCGCCATCGAGGTTGTCGATCAGAAACTGGACGGCGTCGCGTTCGCGGACGTAGCCGTACGGACCCACCACGTTCCGGGAGATCTCCTCGCGGAGCTGCTGGATGAAGGCGTACTGCTCGTCCGTGACCTCGAGCGTTTCCATGTCTCCCCGATGTTCCGGGGGGTACATAATTGTTTGACGGGGCCGTCTCCGGCGGACGGCCGCCTCGCGGGCCGTGTCAACAACTATTTCCCGGCGAGCGACCAATTTTCGAACGACCAACCGTTCCCCCGTCGCCGGGGGAAGATCCCACATGGAAGACACCTCGAAGTATCTCATCCACGCGAACGTTACGGCTGACGGCGTCGTCGAACGCAGCGACGTCGTCGGCGCCGTCTTCGGGCAGACCGAGGGGCTGCTCGGGGACGACCTCGACCTCCGGGACCTGCGGGCCTCGGGTCGGGTCGGCCGCATCGACGTCGAGGTGGGGAGCACGCGCGGGCAGTCTTACGGCCACCTGACGATCGCCACCAGCCTCGACAAAGTAGAGACCGCCACGCTGGCTGCCTCCCTCGAGACGATCACCCGGATCGGTCCCTGCCGGGCCGAACTGGAGGTGATCGAGATCGAGGACGCCCGAGCGGCGAAACGAAAGGACGTCGTCGAGCGCGCGAAGGAGCTCCTCGAGACGGGCTTCGACGACAGCGTGATGAGCTCGGAGGAGATCCTCGCCGAAGTTCGCCAGCACGTCCGGGTCGAGGACATCACCGAGTACGAGGGGCTGCCGGCGGGCCCACGGGTCGCCGACAGCGACGCGATCATCGTCGTCGAGGGACGTGCGGACGTGCTCACGCTGTTGAAATACGGCGTCAAAAACGCCATCGCCGTCGAGGGGACGAACGTCCCCGAGGCCGTCGCCGACCTCACGACCCGCCGCACCGTCACCGCCTTCCTGGACGGCGACCGCGGCGGCGATCTCATCTTAGAGGAGCTCTCACAGGTCGGGGAGATCGACTACGTGGCGTTCGCGCCCGCCGGGAGTTCGGTCGAGGACCTGGACCACCACGGGCTGTTCGCCGCCCTCCGGAACAAGGTCCCCTACGACGCCGTCGCGGGGTTGAACGTCCCCCGCGAGGCGGTCGCGGCAACCGACGGCAGCGCTTCCCCGGCACCGACGGAGGGCGACCGGCGGGAGCGATCGGACGTCGGGTCGACCGACGACGAGACCGCCACGGACGACGAGGCGGTGACGGAGCCCGAAACGACGACGGAGCCCGAGACGATCTACGGCCACGCGACGGCCGTGATCCGGGAGGGAACCGATCGGGTCCGATTTCTCGACGGTGGTGGCGAGGTGATCGGTGAGTCGGACGCGGGCGCCGCCTACGAGAGTCTCGACGGAGTCGAGCCCGTACCGACGACGCTCGTTCTCGACGGCGTCCTAGACCAGCGGCTGGTCGACCTCGCGGCCGACCGTGGCGTCGACCGGATCGTCGCGAGCGCGCTCGGCGAGTTCACGAAGCGGCCGACGAGCGTGGCCGTCCACGCGATCGACGACGTCGCCGAGAACCCACCCCGATAGGTCCTCAGCCGTGGATGCCCATCGCCTCGATCTGTTCCTGGTAGCGGTTGCGGATCGTCACCTCGGTCACCTGGGCGACGTCGGCGACCTCCCGCTGGGTCTTTTTCTCGTTACAGAGCAACGAGGCGGCGTAGATCGCGGCGGCGGCGTAGCCGGTCGGGGACTTTCCGGAGAGCAATCCCTCCTCGGCGGTCTTTTCGATGATCTCGTTGGCCTTGGTCTGGACCTCCTCTGAGAGCTGGAGTTCGGAACAAAAGCGGGGGACGTACTTTTTCGGGTCGACGGGTTTCATCTCGAGGCCGAGCTCCTGTGAGATGTACCGATACGTGCGACCGATCTCTTTGCGTTCGACGCGGGAGACTTCGGAGATCTCCTCTAGGCTCCGTGGGATACCTTCCTTCCGGCAGGCGGCGTACAGCGCCGAGGTGGCGACGCCCTCGATCGACCGTCCGCGGATCAGATCTTCCTTGAGTGCTCGCCGGTAGATCACCGACGCGACCTCCCGGACCGACCGCGGGACCCCCAGGGCGGAGGCCATCCGATCGATCTCGCTCAGCGCGAACTGGAGGTTTCGCTCGCCTGCGTCTTTGGTTCGGATTCGTTCTTGCCACTTGCGCAGCCGGTGCATCTGGCTGCGTTTCTTCGAGGAGATAGAGCGGCCGTAGGCGTCTTTGTCCTTCCAGTCGATCGTCGTCGTCAGCCCCTTGTCGTGCATCGTCTGTGTCGTCGGGGCGCCGACGCGGGACTTCTGTTGTCGCTCCTGATGGTTGAACGCCCGCCATTCCGGGCCGGGGTCGATCTTTTCTTCTTCCACGACGAGCCCACAGTCTTCACAGATGAGCTCACCCCGGTCGGAGTCCTTGACGAGGTTCTCCGAGGAGCATTCGGGGCAGGAACGTACCCCTTCCGACTCCTCGGCCTCGTCCATCTCACGAACGCGCTCCCGCTGGCGGGTGGACCGTGTCATCGCACTTTTATAGTAGTAAGATCAAAGTATATAAACCCTTGGACAGGGTGAACGGGTGGAACGGTGAATCTCCCGAAAAGTAACCGTTGCGGGGTTCAACCCGCCGATTTCCGGTCGAAAACCGGAAAGATTTTAGCCGGGTCTCCGGGAGAGAGCGCACGATGCCGGTCATCGAGTGTGACGTCGAGCTCGCGCGCAAACGCCTCGAAGAGGCCGGCGTGACCGTCGAGCCGGGCAACACCGACCACGAACGCTGGCGGGCGTCCCACGGCGCGGCGACGGCCGTCGCCTACGACGGGAAGGTCGTGATCCAGGGCGAACGCCCACGGGACGTCGAGACCCTGCTGCGGGACGGCGGCGGGCGCGCGCACGTCTACTTCGACGGCGCCGCCCGGGGGAATCCCGGACCCGCGGCGATCGGCTGGCTGATCGTCACCGGCGACGGCGTCGTCGCCGAAGGGAGCGAGCGGATCGGCCGGACGACGAACAACCGCGCGGAGTACGAGGCGCTGATCGCGGCGCTCGAGGCCGCCCGCGAGTACGGCTACGAGGAGGTCCACGCGAGGGGGGACTCCGAACTGATCGTCAAACAGGTCCGCGGGGAGTACGAGACCAGAAACCCCGAACTCCGCGAGAAGCGGGTGACCGTCCACGAGCTGCTCTCCTCGTTCGAGGAGTGGACGCTAGAGCACGTCCCTCGCGAGGTCAACGAACGTGCCGACGAGCTCGCGAACGACGCACTCGAAAAGGGGTGACGGCGGCGTCGGCGACGGCGGACCGCGCCGCGACGGAACGCCACCGTCGGCCCGCGATCGACAGGACGAAATCCCGGGACCACCTACAGCCGGGGACGTGAGCGACCACGAACCGACCGAGGGGGTAGAGCTCCCCGCCGACGTGACCGACGAGGTCGAGCGGCTGACCCGGCTCGCGAGGCGGGCGACCGACGACGGCGAGCGGGCGGCCTACCGGCGGCGCCGCGAACGGATCCTCGAACCCCACGGCTTCACCGCACGGCTCCGAGAGGACGACTACCTCGTGATCCACCCCGAGGAGTGGCTCGATGACGGCACGGTCCGCACCGACCGGATCGAGGACCTCTCGCGGGCCGTCGAACTCCCCCTCGAGGGGCCGGGCGATCCCGAGGACTGGTCGGCCGTCGACGCCGAGAACCGCGAGCTGGCCGCGGCCGTCCGCCGCGAGGGAGGGGCCGTCCACGGCGAGAACGCCGACGCGCTCGCGGACTTCATGGGCAACCACTGCGCGAAGCCGATCGCGTCGGCGACGGCCGCTGAGCTGCGGGAGTTTCGCGAGGAGTACTTCGTCAGAAACGCCTGGCCCTCGGCGGACCAGCGGGAGGCCATAGCGGAGTCGATCGCGCTCGCGTTCGAACTCGCCGGCGAGCCCGTGCCCGAGTGAGCCCGCCGACGGCCTACAGGCTTCCGTCGACGAGCTCGTGGAGCTCCTCGGCGCGGCCCTCGTCGGTGACGAGCTTCGAGAACGCCCACTCGAGCCCGTCGAGGACGGCCGCGTAGCCGTCCTCGGTCAGCTCGTACTGGTTCGTCCGCTTGTCGAGCTGGCTTTTCTCGACGAGTCCGAGCTCGACGAGCTCGTCCAAGTTCGGGTAGAGCCGGCCGTGGTTGACCTCGGTCCCGTAGTAGGCCTCGAGCTCGCGTTTGATCGCCAGCCCGTACATCGGCTCTTTCGTGAGTACCGTGAGGATGTTCGTCTGGAACGCCGTCAGCTCCCGTGCGATGCCCTGACTGCCCGTGATTGATTGTGCCTCTGACATGGGTTTTTAAATGTCACCTGACTATTTAAGGTTTCTCTACCAGTCGCGTGTCGAGTCCGTCACGCCGCGACGAACGCGGCCGGCCGAGGGGGCTCGTCCGAGCGTTCGGGCGATCTTCGACCATCGACACTGTCAACTCGGACACGATTAGGAAAGTACTTTTTGATCGACCGTCGAAGCGATGACATGGTGAATCTGTGGGAAGACCTCGAGACGGGACCGAATCCACCCGAAGAGATCTACGCCGTCGTCGAGTGTCTGAAAGGCGAGCGTAACAAGTACGAGTACGACAAGGACATTCCGGGGGTCGTGCTCGATCGCGTCCTCCACTCGAACGTCCACTACCCCTCCGACTACGGCTTCATCCCGCAGTCGTACTACGACGACGAGGACCCCTTCGACGTGCTCGTGCTCGTCGAGGACGCGACGTTTCCCGGCTGTGTGATCGAAGTCCGCCCCGTGGCGTTGATGCGGATGGACGACGACGGCGAGCAAGACGACAAGGTGATCGCCGTACCAGTCGAGGATCCCCGCTACGACCACATCGAGGGGCTCGCGGACGTCCCCCAGCAGCAACTCGACGAGATCGACGAGTTCTTCGAGACCTACAAGAACTTAGAGGAGGGCAAGGAAGTCGAGACCCTGGGCTGGGAGGACAGACAGGCCGCCTACGACGCGATCGAACACGCCCAGGAGCTCTACGAGGAACAGTTCGGCTAGATCGACCAGACCCCCTGAGGAACTTCCGTCATCGACGGTCCGGTCGACGGGGGTCCGTCGAGGCCGCGATCGACGACAGGACGGCGGTTTCGCCGACGAGGGCACTGTCACGATCGGACGGCGGTTTCGCCGACGAGGTTATGCCCGTCGGCGGGATACGGATCCCCGGGAAACCCGTGGGAGCGTCTCCCGACAATCATGGCAACCGACACCGACGACGGAACCCCCGGAACCGACTTCGAACGACGTCTCCGTGCGTTGCTCCTGGAGAGCTTCGCGGCGGGGGAGGGAATCGAGGGTCGCTGGCCGATCACGATCCCGATCGCCGACGCCCCGAACTGGACCGTGACCGTCCGACGTTCCGACCGCGACGGCTCCTCCCCCTACGAGCCAGAGCTGCTCGAGGAGTGACAGTCGCCGGCGATCTTCAGGCCGCCCGGACGTTCAGTTCGAGACGTGAATTTCGTAACAAAGTATATGTTCGTCCCCTCCGACCGGACGTTCGAGGGCCCGCGGCTTCCGGACGGTGACTTTGCCGTCCGGGCCGTGGCCTCCTAGGAGCAACTCATGCCAACCAACGATCGAAAGAACGGAACGGAGCCGGTTCCGATCGGCCCGTCGGTCCCCGCCACGCGGATGTTTCGAGCGCTCTCGGAGGAGCGACGCCAGCAGGCGGTCGTCTATCTCACCCAGAGGGCAGGGGCGATTTACCTCGGCGATCTGGCCGAGTACATCGCGATACGGGAAGGCGCGCCGAGCCGCGACCGCTACGAGCGGATCCTCGTCGACCTCCACCACCGGTGCCTGCCGGCCCTGGTCGATACCGGAGTCGTGACGTACGATCCCGCCACCGAGCTGGTGGAGCTGTCCGTGCCTGCCGCCGAGATCCGGCCGTACCTCGATCTCCTGCCGGGCGGACCGAACTAGGCTACACCACGCTACGCCGGCTCCCTCGCCGGGCGTGGAAGCCGTACAGCCGGAAGTCGTCGGCGACGACGAGCCGGTCGCCCAGCGCGAACAGCCCGCCCGAACAGCCCGGCTCGTCCGGGACCGACGCCGACCACCGCTTCTCGCCGTCGGCGTCGATCGCAACGAGCCCACAGCCGTCGGCGTCCGGGAGCGAGCCGTGTGCGTACAGCCCGTCGGGGGTGGCGACGCGTTCGTCGGGGAGCGATCGCTCGCGACGCCAGACGCGCTCGCCGCTCCGGGCGTCGACGGCGAGCAACTCCCCCCGGCCGACGTGGTAGAGCCGGTCGCCGCCGACGAGCGGTCGATCGCCGGCCACCCCACCGACCTCGGGGTCGACCACGCGCTCGCCGCCGCCGTCGAACCCCCAGGTGAGGCCGTCCTCGACCGGTCCGACGAACGCGCGGCCGGCGGCCGTCTCCAGCCACCTCACCCCGTCGGGCAACGCGGCCGTGGCCCGCCGACCATCCGTGTCCAGTGCGAGAAGCCGGGACTCGGTCCCGCCGACCCTCGCCCAGGCCCGATCGCCGTCGACGGCGACCCCTGGGACGTCCGCGCCGACGCCGATCGTGAACAGCGTCTCGCCGTCGTCCGGATCGAACCCGTGGACGGCGCCCTCGCCGGCGGCGACGACCAGCCGGCCGCTCGCGGCCAGCCGAAGGTCGGGCTCGCCGACCTCGGCCGTCCAGCGGACCTCGCCTCCGTTCCCCTCGCTGCCGTCGTCGTCCTCGCCGCCATCGTCGCCCTCGCTGTCGGGACCGACCGCGGCGACGATCCCGCCCTCGAGGGGCAGGTACGCGCTCCCGTCGGCGACCGCCGGCTCGCCGTCGGCCTGGTACTGGCGGTCGTCCGTCTCGGCCCGCCACCGGCGGTCGCCGGCGTCGTCGTAGACGCTCACGTGGACGTTGCTGAACTCGTGCCACTGGCCGGTTTCGAAGTCGTGGGTCCGACCGGACTGGTTGAGAACGCCGAACAGCGACTCGCCGTCGGCGAGCCACGTCCGGTCGCTCCGGCTCGGCGTCACCGTCGACCCCCTCGCCCCCCGACCGTCCCAGGCGAGGTCGCCGGCCCCGGCCTGGTAGCCACAGCCGGCGATGGCGGTCGCCAGCCCGGCACCGACCGCGGCCAGGAACGTCCGGCGACGTCTCATACTCCGCCCCGTTCGAGCTCGCGGAGCCGGTCGATGCGCTCGTCGGTCGGCGGGTGGCTGTCCGGGAAGATGTCGGTACTGATCAGCTCCTTCGAGCCGAACGCCCGGGCCTCGAGCGGCGCGAGGTAGAGCGCCTCGACGCCCCCGTCGTACCGCCGGAGGTCCTCGTCGGGGATCTCGGGCATTCTCCCGTCGATACGCTCCAGGGCGCTCGCCAGCGCCGCTGGGTCGCCGGTGATCGCTGCGGCCCCCCGGTCGGCGGCGTACTCGCGGTGTCGCGAGAGCAGCCGGTAGAGGAGGACGCTCGCGACCCAGAACATCGCCGAGACGGCCATGGTGAGCACGGTAGTGACGGTGATGACGACGGCGGCGACCGCCAGCCCGCGGCCGTCGCGGCTCCCGCCGCCCGCGCCGGCACCCAGCAGCCGGTAGAAGCCGTACAGCACCCAGAACGCGACCACCGCGAGGTAGTAGGTGATCGTCGGCAACAGCCAGGCGACGGTCATCAGGCTCGCATCGCGGTTGCCGAGGTGGGCCAGCTCGTGGGCGAGGACCGCCTCGAGCTCCCGGTCCTCGAGGGAGTCGAGCAGTCCCGTCGAGACGACGACCGTCCCGTCGTCGGCGGTTCCCACCGCGAAGGCGTTCGGGAGGTCGGCCTCGAGGACGGCCACCTCCGGCTCGGGGACGCCGGCCTGGGCGGCGAGCCGGGTGACCGTCGCGTGCAGGTCGGGGTACTCCTCGGCGGTCACCCGCCTGGCGTCGACGCTCCCGAGGACTGCGGTGGGGCCGTACCGGTACTGGACGACGAAGCCGCCGAGGACGACGACGGTGAGGACGACGGGATCGACGTAGAACTCGCCGTGGTAGGGTCGTTCGGTGGCCCACTCGAGCAACGCGATGCCGACGGTGTTCGCCAGCAAGAGGAACGTGTAGACGAACGCGAACGGGAGGACGACGAGAAAGAGGAGCGTCACTCCCATGCGCACGCGAAGCTCGCGGTCTGCGCTCGGGGCGGCGTCGGTCCGGAGGGACATGGCTCGCGGGGCGTACGGAAAGGGAGAGCGGAGCTATCATAAATCTGTCCGTCGGCCGAACGGTCGCTCACGTCCCTTCCCGGCCAAACTGTCGGTACCGTTTCCCGCCGGCCGGTCGGCCGCTCACCCCTCCTGGAAGTAGATGTCGGGGTTACGCCAGTAGAACAGCCCCCAGGCGAGGGTGAAGCCGCCGGCCATCGCGAGGACGTCGGCGATCAACCGGTTCGGCCAGCCGTCGAGTCCGACGAGCACGACCGAGGCCCCGAGGCTCGCCCCCAGGAGGATAAACAGGACGTCGCCGACGATCCGTTCGCGGCGGTTCTCCCAGTAGTCGGCTTTCTCCTCGTCGTACCAGAGGCCGACGAAGATCAACACGGGCGACATCGCGGCGATGACTGCGACGACGCCGTACTCGATCGGGAGCCCGAGCCGAAAAAACACCAGCAGGTTCGCCAGCTGCGCGACGATCGTCGCCCCGAACAGTCCGACCAGGAGCCAGCCCCACCGTGGCAACCGATCCTTGTCCATGGGGACGACGGTCACCGAGGGGGAATAATCCTGCCGCTCTCACTCCGCACAGCAGGCGTCCTCGCCGGAGCCAGCGCCGTCGGCGGCGACTGGCTCTTCGATGCGATAGAGGCTCTGACGGGCGTCCGCGAAGTAGATGTCCTCGTCGACGATGCCGATCTCCTCTAACCGCTCTAGGGCGTAGCGGACGGTGCGCGCCGAGAGCATCGACTCCTCGACGATCTGTTTCTGTGTCAGCGGACCGTCGTACTCCAGAACCTTGAACACGAGCTTCGCGCTGGGGGGCAGATCTTCGATGGTTTCCCCGTCAGTTGCTGCCATGCTACGATTCGAAAACTCGCAGGGGCATAAAAGTTGAGCCTTCGTCGTTCGTCCGGCGGCGATCGGACGCCGGGACGGCGACGGCACCCTCGACCGGAACGCCGACCAGCCGGTCGCTCCACCGGCTCCGGACGGCGAAGCCGGCCGCCTCGAGGACCGCCACGAGGTCGATCTGTCGGCAGTCGACGGCCCCGGGGAGGAGCCGACGGCAGCCGGCGTACAGCCGCGCCGGGAGCCGCTCCGAGCGGGCGAGCGAGAGGACGCCCAGCCGGCCGTCGGGCGCGAGGATCCGCCGACACTCCCCGAGGACGGTCCGTCTGCCGTCCGGCGGGAGGCTCTCGAGGACCGACGCCGCGAAGATCGCGTCGACCGTCCCGTCGGCGACGTGGTCGAGCGACCGGGCGTCGCCGTGGATCAGTGTCGCCCGGTCGCCGAACCCGCGACGCTCGAGGCGCGCCCTCGCGAGCTCGATCATCTCCCCGGAGACGTCGACGCCGACGACCCTGCCCGTCGGACCGACGCGCTCACAGAGCTCCACGAGCTCGGTTCCGGGGCCGGGACCGATCTCGAGGACCGTCTCGCCGGGTCGTGGGTCGAGCTCGTCGACCAGCCGGCCGACGGCACCACGCGGGAGCCAGCGGACGTATCGCTCGTAAATCGGTGCGATCCGATCGTACCAGGCCGCGGGTTCGCCGCCCGATCGGACCAGCTCGATGAGGCGCATACGGATCGTTCGACCCCGGGACCTAAATGGTCACCTGACGACGGTGACCGGCACCGGCGCGCGGCGGACGACGGTCTCGGCGACGCTTCCGAGCAGGAGTCGGCTCGCGCCGTCGCGGCCGTGGCTCCCCATCACGATGTGATCGACCTCCCGATCGTCCGCCTGGTCGACGATCGAGCGGGCTGGCCGGCCGACGCCGACGGCCGTCTCGACCGACGCGCCGGTCGCCGTCGCGATCTCGGCGGCCTCCTCGAGGGCGCTCTCGGCCTCCGCTTCGGCCGCCGACTGGAGCTCGCCGTCGAGCCAGCCCGGCGAGGTCGGTCCGGCGCTCCCGAGCTCGATCACGTAGAGAACCGTCAGCTCCGGGCTCTCGAACAGCTCCAGGGCGTACTGGAGCGCCTCCGTGGCGGTCTCCGAGCCGTCGATCGGGACGAGTACGTGTGTCACGGGCTGACG
>LKNG01000077.1 GCA_001564115.1 Natrialbaceae archaeon Tc-Br11_E2g8
ACTGTGCTGGCCGGCCGCGTTCGATGTGTCTCCGTGTCTCATGTAGGTGTTTCACTCCCGGTCCGTCCGACGGACGACTCGCACCCGGTCCGGTGGTCCCCTCGCCGAACGACCGGCGGGGCTGACACCCGGCCTCGGTCGCGTGCGGGTCGGACGCCGGCCGCCCCGTCCCGATTCCTCCGGGTGATCCGGGTCGATCGACGCCTTCGGCTGGGGGGCGATATCGACTCACGAACCTGGAGGAAGCCCACTCGCTCGCCTCCGGACGCCCTCCCTGCCGGCTCGAGCCCTCGTGAGACCGCCGGCGTACAGAGACGCGACGCTCTGTGCCCCACCACGCTTCGTTCTCCTCTCATCCGTACCAGTCGCTGGCGCCGATATATCATCTCACCTGCCGAACCCCGTTCACCGACCGAACGGCGTTCACCACGTGATCGAATGCGGAACGTATATTCTCGACCCGTTCGTCGGCCCAACCGACGGACAGTGATCGTAGACGACGAGCCCGGTTCGAAGGCGTTGGTCGAGTTCGTCAGGCGACTCTCCGCGTTCGAGGCGTTCGACGGGACGAGCCTCGACAAGCGGGGGCTGGCCGACGAGCTGTCGGTCTCCCGACCCACGGCCCACCGGATCATTACGTCGTTCGAGGAGCTCGGGGTGATCGGCCGCCGGGACGGCCGGTACGAGCTGACGCGCTACGGCGAGGCCATCGGCGAAGCGGCTCTCGCCTACCGCAACGACGTCACGACGGCGACCGCACTGAAGGTTCTGCTCGACGACCTGCCCGAGAACGTCGACTTCGACTACCGGCTCTTCTCCGACGCCGTCGTCACCGAGGCCACCTACGACGATCCGTTCCGGCCGATGAACCGGTTCGTCGAGCTGTTAGAGGGTGCAGAACGCATCATGGCGTTCAACAGGAGTTTCCTCGAACCGATGTACATCGAGCTCGCTCACGAGCGGATCGAAGCGGGAACGAGAGTCGACGTCGTCTACGACCCGAAGGTGGTCGAGCTCGTCCTCGAGGAGTACTCCACGATCGCGACCGCGGCGTTCGAAAGCGACAACGTGACCGCCTCGATCCACGAGGAGCTTCCGATCGCGCTCGCGGTTTTCGGGGATCGCGTCGGCGTCGGCATCCACACCGATTCGATCGGGCTGCCGATCGCCTGGATCGACACGGACGATCCCGAGGCGGTCGCCTGGGGGGAGGGGCTGTTCGAGCGATACCGCTCCGAGGCAACCTCGCTGTGAGAAACGACGGTGCCCCGGCGTCGGTCGCCGCACCGATCTCCGGCGTCGTCCGTCTCACCGGTCCGGACGGTCCCTATCCTCGATCGAGCCGGACCGTCGGCGGCCGCCCGGAGCCGGCCTCCCGTCGGCGCTCATCCCGATCGTTTCGCGGGCGCTCGTCCGTCTTCGGGGGTACTCGTCGGCCAGGGCCGCACCGAGCAGGCCGCCGACCGCGGCCAGCCCGACGGTGTAGAGGAACACGGTGCTCCCGGCGATCGCCAGCACGAACAGGACGGCGAGCGCGCCGCTTCCCGGGAGGGCACCGACACCGAAGCCGAAGCCCAGCGCGGCGAGCAAGAGGAAGCCGAGTGCGGCGATCGGAACGAACATGAGCGCGCCGGCCAGCGCGCCGACGACCGCGCCGTCGCGGCCGTCCCTGCTCTCGAGGAAGCCGGCGGCGATCCCCCCGAGCAGCGGCGAGAACGGGAGAAAGCTCAGGAGGACGCCGAGGACGGCGCCGATCACGGCGTTGAGGACCGTCTCGCGGGTGACCATACGCGCCCTGCTACCGGTCGCCACAAAAAAGCGGGGGTCCCGGCGGGAGTGTCGTCCCGAAATTCGGGCCAGGTACCGATCTCGACTCCGTAATCCGGGCCGGGTACCGATCTCAATCCCGGTCAACTGGGTGAAAATGCCGCAAACTCGGAATCAACAGCCGGAAAATGCCGTAAATCCGGAATCAACGACTTCGGTGTATATCATCGGCCCTCTCGTGTGACCGAACGCAATGAACGCGAGACGACTGATCACGATCGCGGTCGTGGCACTGCTCGTCGTCGGTGGGGCAGCGGCGCTCGGTGCCGCCAGTCCGGCCGATCAGGCGACCGACGACGCCGCGGACGTGGCGGACGAACGGAACGACGACCGTACGGAGGCTACCCCCGGCGAGGATCGCCCGGAGAACGCCGCGGGCGTCGGTCCGAGCGACGGGCTGCCCGAACAGGTCCCCGATCACGTGAGTGACGTCCACGACCGAATCGAATCGTTCCTGGACGGATCGATCGAGGGGCTGGGAGACGCGCTGTCCGGCCTGCTCGGCGACGAGGGTGGCGAACCTGTCGCTACCGGGGAAGCGGTGCGTTGAGTGTCGGACCGACACGCACGACCGGGTGCCACCGATCGGAACCCGAGAGACGAGCGAGCCGACCGGCAACTGTATTGGTTATAAACCGTTCCGGAAGACAGTACGATACCTATGCAATCGAGACGAACTTTCCTGGCACTCGGTGTGAGCGCGGCGGTAACGACGACGGCTGGCTGTACCGGGAGCATCCCGTTCGTCGGCGACGAGCCCATGGAGTTCGACGCGGCCCCGGCGTCGATTCCACAGTCCGCTCTGGACGAGACGGGATACGACGAACACGAACTCGAGGAGGTCGGGATCGATCGGACGTTCGAGGCGGGCGGGCAAACACAGGACGTCGTCGTCACGAACTGGCAGGCGGAGTACGACAAGGCGGTCGACCTGGGGGTGCTGGGGGTGGGGATCGACGAACGCCAACGCGCAGCCATCTGCACGGCACTCACGACCCCACAGGTGAGCGTCCTCGGGCGAACGTTCAACCCCGTCGGCGATATGACCAGCGAGGAGCTCGCGGAGATGGTACAGGATCGCTACGAGGGGATGGAAGAGCTGGAACGGGTCGACGAGGACGTGGTGTCGATCACCGGTGAATCGACGACCGTCGGCGAGTTCGAAGGGGAAGCCGACCTTATCGGCGAGGGGGTCCCGATCGATCTCACGCTGCACATCGCGGAGGCGGTCGAGTCCGGGGACGACCTCGTCGTCGGCGTCGGTGGCTATCCCACCGAGCTACGGGACGTCGAACGTCCGAACGTCGTCACTCTGCTGGAAGCGATCGAACACGACGGGGAGTGACGGCTTTCGAGATCAGGTAGCGGTTTCGGGAAGGGTCGAGGAACGGTTTCGGGAAGGGTCGAGGGACGGTTTCGGGAAGGGTCGAGGGACGGTTTCGGGAAGGGTCGAGGAACGGTTCTTGGACCGCACTCAGGAGGCCGTCGAGTCCTCGGTGGCGCCACCGCCGACCTCGGACTCCGCGTCCGCCTCGCGGAGCTCCTCGAGCCGGTCGACCTCGGCTTCGACGACCTCGATCTCGCGGTCGTTCACCTCGTCGGCCAGCAGGGTGACGGCCTCGACGAAGACGGCGACGATCAGCGGGCCGACGACGATGCCGATCGCCCCGAGGGTGAAGAGGCCGCCGGTGAAGCCGACGAAGTAGAGGCTGCCGGGGAGGCGGGCCGACCGGCGTGCCAGCCGCGGTCTGACGGTGACGTCCGGCCCCCAGGCGACGAGGAGCACGCCGAGGACGCCGACGAGGACGCCGCCGAGGACGTCGCCGACGACGGCGATCTCGTACAGCGCGAGGGGGACCACGAGCAGGCTCGGACCGATGATCGGCACGAACTGGAGGATGGCGGCGATCAACGCCAGCGTGAACGGTGCCTCGTAGCCCAGCAGCCAGAACAGCGGATAGCCCACGAGGAGGGTCACGACCGACGTCGCCAGCTGGAGGACGTAGATGGCGTACAGCGTCTCCCGGATCCGCAACCCCAGCGCGTAGACGACGTCGCGGTACTCGTGGGGGACGGGCGCGACGGCCGCCCTGATCGCCTCCTCGGCTTTCAGCAGGATGCCGAACAGCAACAGAACGAACAGCGCGAACTTCACGGCGAGCTCCGGGGCCGCAGTGGCGAACGACACCGCGATCGCCTGCACCTGGTCTACCGCCCACGCCTGGACCTCCGCGGACTCGACGGTGGCCGAACCGCCGGCGAACTCGACCGTCACCGTCTCGGGGACGGCCTCGAGGGCGGCGATCAGCTCCTCCCGGCGGACGTAGAGGGTGTAGACGATCGGCGAGAACACCGCGACCGATCCGAGGAAGCCGACGAGCGTGGCGGCGACCGCGGCAGTCCACTCCGAGAGGCCACGCCGGGTCAGCCAGCCGTGGACCGGCAGGAGGACGTACGCGACGGTGAGCGCGAACAGGACGGTGCCGAGCACCTCGAGCAGGATGGCGCCCGTCAACACCCCGATCGCCACGACGACGCCCGCGAGGACGTACTTGCGGTTTCGCGTCACGGCCGTCAATGACCGTCGGACGGCAAAACCTTTCTCCCGCGGTGACGGTCGTCCCGTCGGTACTGACGTCGGTCGCGACGCGTGACGGTCAGCGGTGTCGTTCGCGATGGGGTGACGGTCAGCGGTGTCGTTCGCGATGGGGTGACGGTCAGCGGTGTCGTTCGCGATGGGGTGACGGTCAGTACTGACACCGGTCGCGGACTCCCGCGGGCCGGTAGCTGACCGCCGGTCGATCGATCCGTTCCGTGAGACGTCCGAGGAGCCGCTCGTGGACCTCCCGGCTCCGCAGGGTCTCACAGTCGAGCGTCGAGTCGATCACGACCTCGAACCCCGTGGCGCCGTCGACGTCGGTCCGGCCGATCTCGACGGCCTCGACGACACCCGCGTCCATCCACGCGAGGGTCCACTCGAGGAGCCACTCCTCGTGGCGGTCCGGGGACTCCTCGGGGGTGTAGCTGAGCTCACAGCGACAGCCGGCCGGATCGGTCACCGACACCACCTCGGCGGTCGTCGGCGTGTGCCGTCGATCCGTACCATGTGGTACGGCTCCACGTCCCGGGACCAGAAGCTACCGCTACATATTGGACGGTTTTTTATCGTTCCGAACTGACCGTCCCGGTCAGCTATCGGCCGCCGTCGGTCGCCTCGGCGAGCTCGCCGACCAGCTTGGCCTCGACGGTCGTCAGCCGCTGTGAGACCGCCGACTTCGAGATGCCGAGCTCCGCGGCGAGCTCGCCGAGGTCGATCCGTCTGGGACGTTCGTAGTAGCCCCGTTCGATCGCCAGCTCGACCGTCTCGCGTTGTTTCTCGGTGATCGCGTCGGTCGCGAGCTCGAGGATCCGGTCGTCCTCGCGTTCGCCCGCACGGGTGATCCGCTGGAGGCGGACGACGGCGCCCGCTTCCCGGAGGGCGGCGACGATCGCCGTCAGCTCCTCGCGGTCGGGCGTCGCCACCGAGACGAGCAGCTCCTCACCGTCGAACCCCTCGACGGAGGCGATACAGTCGTACTCGGTGAACGTCGGACAGATACAGCCCGCCGAGACGTCGCCGTCGAGAAACCGGTGGTCGCCGTCGGTCGACACCTCCGCGCGACACTCCTCCCCGCAGTCGCCGCCCGGATCCACGACCCGCTGGGTGACGTTTCGGCCGCGCTCCCCGGAGTCGACGACGGCACAGCCGCCCTCGGGGTCGGGCTGGATCCGGAACTGCGCCCGGAGGTAGCTCGACGCCGATCCGGCCCCAGGCGTATCGTCCGGTGTCATGGCGACGACGACGCGCTCCTGCATATAAAGGGTTGTGGTGGTTCGAACGGGCGTGTCGGTCCGCCGAGCCGATCCGTGACCGTGATATATGGCGCTTGATATTCCATATGTAGACGGAAAGGCCTCGGCGCCGTAGGTCGGCACGTTCCCCCGGATCGGTCCGTGGGGTACTGACGCCGGAGAGCCGTCCGACATCGAAGTAGCCAACCATGTCCTCCCCGATGGATCGGTACCTTTCGCTGCTGGCACGCCGACGCCGGGCGATCGTTCTCGTCGTCCTGATCGCCACGCTTGCGGTCGGGAGCGGCGTAACGGCGATCGACGGCGGGCTCGCTGTCGCCGAGTTCGACGTCGAGTCGGCGGCAAGCGCCGACGCCGAGTACGTCGACGACCGGTTCGTGACCGATAGCGGGTCGGTGACTCTCGTCGTCGTCCGCGGGGAGAACGTGCTGACCAAGGAGTCGCTCACCGAGACTTTGGCGTTCCAGGAGGCGGTTCGCGAGAACGAAACCGTCGCCGGGACGCTGTCGGCCGAGCGGCCGACGGTCGACACCGGGACGGCCTTCACCGAGGCCCAGCTGCGCTCGCTGGGTGCGTTCGGCTCGCTGACACTCGAGGACAAACAGCGGACCTTCCGCACGTTCTCGAGTGAGGAACTCGAGACGGAGCTACCGGAGACGATCGCGGCGGACGAGCCCGTGTTGGGTCCCGGAACGAGCGCGTCGATGCTGCTACCCGAGGAGTACGACGGTTCGGCGCGCGCGGACGCCCGACTCGTTCTGATCGTCCACGAGGAGGTCGACGACGACGAGCTCCTCGCGGCACAGCTCGCCGTCGAAGCGATCGCCGACGAACGGCTCGGCTCGGAGGCGTTCGTCTTCGGCGAGGCGCTCGTCGAGGAGCGTGCCTCGGAGGCGACCGGCGAATCGTTTGCGGTCCTGGGACCGTTCGCGCTCGCGTCCGTTCTCGTGGTGTTGTTCCTCGTGTACCGCGATCCGCTCGACGTCCTGGTGACGACGCTCGGGATCGGGGTCGCGCTCGTCTGGACCGCCGGCTTCGTCGGCTGGGTCGGCGTCGACGTCACGCAGTTGCTCGTCGCGGTGCCGTGGCTGGTACTCGGGCTCGCGGTCGACTACGGCTTACACGTCGTGATGCGGTACCGCGAGATGCGAGACGGCGGTGTCGTCGCCCCGGCTCCGGCGATGACCGCGAGCCTCGGGGGTGTTCTGGTCGCCATCGGCGTGACGACGGCGACGACCGCCGCCGGCTTCCTCTCCGGGGCGTTCGGGCCCACGGCCGTCCGCGAGTTCGGACTCGTCGCCGCGTTCGGGATTTTCGCTTCGTTTCTGGTCTTCGCCACCCTCGTGCCGGCGCTCAAGATCGAACTCGAGGACCGTCTCGACCGCGACACCGACCGCGGGCCGGTCGGACGCGTCCGACCCGTCGAGGGGCTCGTCCGTCTCGGGGTCGTCGCTGCGGGGCGTGCCCCGGTCGCGGTCGTGCTCGTCGCGGTGGTCCTCGCTATCGGTGGGGCCTACGGCGCCACGGCCGTCGACACGTCGGTCGATCGGACGGACTTCTATCCCGAGGAGCCGCCGGCGTGGATGTCGTCGGTGCCGGGGTTCGAGACGGACGACGACGCCGAGGCGCTCGCAGAGCAAGCGCGGTTTCTAGACGAGCGGTTCGAGCTGGCCGGGGGCGACGATCGGGTGACGGTTCTGATACGCGGCGCGGTCGCCGAGGAGGGTGGCGTGGATGCGGTCCACGCCATCGAGCGGGGTGCCCTGGACAGCGACGTGGTCCGGGGCGAGGGGACCGTCCACACGCCGTTCGACGTCGTCGAGCGGTTCGAGCCGTTCGACGACCGGATCGCCGAGGCGATGGCCGACGCGGACCGGACCGGCGACGGTCGGCCCGACGGCGACGTCACCGACGCGTACGACGCGACCGCCGAGATCGCCGAGGCGGAGCTGGGTGCGCTCGTCTACCGGAACGAGGCGGGCGAGTACCGGGCGGTCAGGGTCGTCGTTCCCGTCGAGAGCGGTGCCGATCCGGCGGTGGTCACAGAGGAGATGCGTGCGGTTGCCGCGGACGCCGACGAGCGCCCCGGGGTGACCGTCACCGTGACGGGATCGCCGATCGTCACCGCCGACAGACAGGCGGCGTTGCTCCGGACGCTCGTCGAGTCGTTTCTCATCGCGCTCGCGGTCACCTTCTCGCTGCTCGTCGGCCTGTTCTGGCACCGCTACCGGAGTCTGCGACTCGGCCTGGTGACCGTCCTGCCGGTGGTGATCGCCCTGAGCTGGGTGCTCGGGACGATGTACCTCGTCGGTCTGCCGTACAACGCGGAGACGGCGATCATCACCGGGATCGCGATCGGACTCGGGGTCGACTACGCGATCCACGTCAGCGTCCGGTTCGAGCAGGAACGACGTGCCGGCGAACGGGCCGATCGCGACGCGACGGTCGCGGCGCTCTCCCGGGCGGTCCGGGACACCGGGGGGACGCTGTTCGCCAGCGCGATGACGACGGCGGTCGCGCTCGGCGTCTTGCTTTTCACGTTCGTCCCCTCGCTCCAGCGGTTCGGCCTCGTGATGGTGCTCGTGGTCGGCTACGCGTTTATCGCGTCGGTGTTCGTGCTCCCGAGTCTGCTTTTGCTCTCCTCGGGCGAGCGGTGATCGCCCGCGAAGTTGGCGGTCGCCGGGGGCCGTCGCTCGGATCCGATCCGGAAGGTTAACCGCCGCCGCCGCGTGGGGAGAGGTATGTCCGACGCCGGAGGCACCTGCGAGTACGTACTGGACCCGACGGAGCCGGGGACGTGGGGCGGAGCCGAGGGCGACCGCTGTTTCGTCGACGACCGCCAGCTGGACGGGGGCGTCTGGCGCTGTCCACGCGAGGTCACGTCCGGGGAGCGGCTCTGTCCGCTCCACCGCCCGGTCGATCGCAAAGACGACCGGGCGGCCGTCGACGCGCTCCGTCGCGAGCTCTCCGGCGACGGATCCACGAAACACCAGTGGTTCGGCGCCCGCTTTGGCGACCTCGACCTCTCGGGGATGGCTATCCAGGCAAGAACGGTCGACCTCTCGCACGCACGCGTTCGAGGCGACCTCTCGCTCGACGACACGACGCTCGACGTCGGCTATCTCAGTCTGAGTGGAGCGTTAGTAACCGGTGAGAGTACGTGGGAAGACGCCATCGTCTCCGGCTACACGGTGCTTGCCGGAACCAGCGTCGGTGGACCGGCGCGTTTCGACCGAGCGACGTTCGAGGCACCAGTAGACCTGACAGCGGCCACGTTCGGGGACGGAGTCAGCTTCGCGGAGGCGCGGTTCGACGGTGAGTGTACGTTTAACTCCGCGATCGTCGGAGGGGAAGCCGCGTTCTCGCGGACGACCTTCCAGGATGCCAGATTCAATGGAGTCAAGTTCGAAGACGTCACCTTCGACGGTGCGACGTTCGGTGGCGACATCGAGTTCGAAGGAACACGATTCGGTGGAAATACGACGTTCGCCGACGCGACCGTCTCGGGTCTCGCGACGTTTACCGCCTCGGCGTTTTTTTCAGATGCTGATTTCACGTCGATCACCGTCGGAGACGACGCGCGATTTCCGAGAGCGAAGTTCACACGCAGTTTGTTACTCGACGACGCACGGTTCGGTAGCACCCTCAACCTCAATCGGGTGGAGATAGACGGCGACCTCTCGGTCGAGCGAATGCAGTTTGACGGCGAACTACAGTGTTTCTCGACGAAAGTCGCCGGCGAGACGTCCATTGAGAGCCTGTAATGACCGGCGTACAGTCACCCATTTGCCCGCCTGGTTTGCTTGCCGACCCCGTATCCAGTCCCAACCGAGTATCTCCCGCCGTCGGACCCTACGCTAACACGTCAACAGGCATCGAACCCTCGTGGCCGTCCCCAACGGTTACCTGTCCGAGGACGATCTTTTCGGGGGAGTGTGTTGACTAGCGCTTCGGAACGGCTCTCCGCCGGGCATAGCAAAGCGGTCGGTTCTCGGCTTCGAGCGTGATTCGAGGGCCGGCGATGTCGTCGTATGTCGATCCAGGAACGGCGTGTCCGGTCCGTCCTGACTCGGATCAAATCGCCGAAATAGCCAATGGTGGATCCGAAGCGTTACTTGCGCGGTGCGAACCGCTCTTCGAGGCTGATCATCCGTTCGGCGAACTCCTGGGGGTTCTCGTCGTGGTATTCCCAGATTTGGATGTCTGCGTTACGAATCTCGTTAACTCGTGGGTGTTCACCGCTAGTGAGCCAGGTCCAGTCGGTTAGGCCGGGATACATCATCGCAGTGGTATAGAGTTCGACGTCATCCCAGTCGGGCTCGTCCCCGTCGAACTGATTTGCGGTCATGACAGCTGTACCCGTCGTGTCGCCCCAGCCTTCCCACTCTTCGGGAACCTCGGCATCTTCCCCGATGGCGAGTTTTAGAGGGTAACACACCCAGTGCCAGCGCTGTGCGCCGCCAGCGTGAACGCCCGGCGAAATCGTGTACACCTCGCCTTCTTCGATGTCCTTCTCGGTGATGTACTCCGTCTCGCGTTCTTTGAACATCTCGATCGTCCACGTGCCGTCTTCCCAGCCGCCGCGGACCTTCCAAAGTCCACCGGGGCCTTCAACTTCGTCAGGGAAGAGATGGCGTCTCGGGACAACTGCACCATCGAACTCGGCCACATCGGGATCGAACTCCTCGACAGTGTCCTCGACGTCCGGTGGCCACGCGTCCTCGTCACGGTCCGGATCGCGGTGGATCGCCGCATGGACGTCGTCTGTCGTTATCTCTCCGTCGTAAATGTCGTCGAGTTCGAGCGCTCCGTTCTCCACGAGGTCGGTATCGAACATGTACTGCGGTCGACCGTCCTCGTCGAGACCTCTGCTATCGCGAACACGAGTCGACTCGTGTTCGACGGGGCCCCAAACCTCGGGATCGAGTGCACCGTGGCGGTGGTCGAGAATGGTGTGAACGGTCGCGTAGCCCGCGGGCAGTCCACGGGCACACCGAACCATCGGCATATCGATGAACTCGCCGTCCTCAAGCATAGCCTCGAGTTCGCTCTGATCCTTGACGTCGTCCCAGTCGTTCTCCCACCAGTCGCCCCCGCGGGACTGTGGAATGTACTTCCGAACGTCGTCGTTGCCGAGGAAGTCACCGTGATGTGGGTGGTCTTCTACTTCGTCGCCGGCGACGGCCCCGGGAAGCGTTCGCGTCCCTTCGTGAATAGTGAGCCAGCCACCGAAGTTTTCGAATCCCTCGACGGAGCCGTCATCGATCATGACCGCTATCCGGTCTTCGGTGAAGCCATCGAACTCGTCACCCAGTCCGTAATCCGGATCGGCAGCCCCGGGGTTCGGCTCACCGTACCGGCTCCACTCATCTTCGTCCTCGTCGTAGACGAACAGGTCGTGGAACCAGCCGTTCGGGACATCCCAATCCCATTCGAAGCGCATCCAGATCTCCTCTTCATTGTAGGCAAACTGCATGTCGAGATCCTTCGCGAGATCTTTGGGCGCCCAGTGGGGCGTCATGAAGTCGATCTCGGTGTAGTCGGGCTCGCCGACCCGACGCGAGTCGGTGGCGCTGTCGTCGTCGCTCGCGATCTCGAAGTCGTAGCCGTCGCCGGGCGCGCCGGCCAGCACGTCGAGGCTCAGGCTCTCGCTTTCTCCGGCGTCGAGGTCCAGCTCCTCGGTCACGGAGTCGCCCACCTCCTCGCCGAGGGTCTCCCCCTCGAACGAGAGCGTGACCTCCTGGATCTCGGCTTCGGTGCCGACGTTCTCGACGGTTCCGACGAGTTCGAACTCCTCGTTGATGCCGAGCTCGTCGGGGGCCTCGAGGGCGACCGAGAACTGTGCCTCCTCGGGGTCGGCCTCGGTGGTAAACGCCAGGGTCTC
>LKNG01000078.1 GCA_001564115.1 Natrialbaceae archaeon Tc-Br11_E2g8
CCGCCGGAGACGCCGACCGACGTCCGGGAGTCACTCTCGTCGGCGATCCAGGAGTCCGTCGGTTCGGACGACCTCCGGGAGTGGGCCGAGCGGACGGCCGTCGACCTCGGGTACGGCGACCTCGAGGACGCCGCCGACGTCCTCGAGACGGCCACGGAGGTGTACGACCGCCTCGAGGCGATCGGAGCGAGCCACGACGACGCGGGTGATCACGATCACGACGCGGGGGATCACGATCACGATGCGGGGGATCACGATCACGACGCGGGCCACCAGGACCACGACGGCGGTGGGTAGGAGATCACCGCCGTCGGTCGGGGCGCACGTTCGAGCCTGCCGCCGATCGACGGCTCCGGGGAGAAGGGGAGCTAGACGACGGCGTCCGGAGGTGGGTTCGGGCGACGACCGACCGCTCACCGTCCGGACGAGACGCGCCGGTAGCTCCGCTTTGCGACGTCCCAGACGGGGTAGAGCCCACGGTAGACCGGCGTCGGCGCGTTCCGTGCGCCGGCCTGGAGCAGCCGGTGGCCCAGCGGCCGGCCGGCCGCGCCGACGAGGCCCCCGAGATCGACCGACTCGAGCCACTCGAAAAACGCCCGTTCGGGCGCCGAACGGGGCTCGGTCTCCCGGACCCGCTCGCGGATGTCCGCCCACATGAGCCGCTCGTCCTCCCCGAGGATCCACGAGCCGTCCTCGAACGCCTCCCTGACGATCCGGTAGTCGGCGTCCTCGAAGCGGTAGCCGTGATCGTTCGGATCCAGCCCCGCGAGCCGGAGGCCGATCGACGTCCGGTAACACTTTTCACACTCGCTGCAGTTGCCGTCCAGCCGGACGTTACACGTCTGAAGGGCGAGCCCGGGGGCATCGGTCCGAACGTAGTCGGCGATGAGATCGAGACGCTCCTGGCGCGTGAGATCGTACACCTCGTGGCGGCAGTCGGTCCCGGTCCACCGGACCCGCTCGTCGATCTCCGGACGGGAGCCCCACTCGAGGTCGACGCCCTCCCAGTGGGTCGCCGCGATCGAGAGCTCGCCCATCCCGCGGGCGTACGCCAGCGGAGCACAGAGCCCGAGCAGCCCGAGCCCGTGGCCGACGGAGCTGTACCAGCCGCCGTCGACGTGCCGGGAGAAGTGTGCGAGCAACATCGGGTGATCGAGGGCCTCGAGGGGGTTGGCCGCGACGAACGCCGCCTCGAGTCCGCGTTCTGCGGCGAACGCCGAGACCCGCTCTCTGAGCGTCGCCCACTTCCCGTCGTCGGCCGGTTCGGGGCCGATCGTCCAGCCGCGGACGGCGATCGGGGTCGGCGCGGCTTCTCGACGGCGGACGTAGGCCGCCGTCGAGTCGACGCCCCCGGTGAAAAGCAGGCCGTGGCCCGACCGGTCTTCGGGCTCGGCCCCGACGGTGCGTCTCGCGTAGAGCTCCCCGCCCTCGATGAACTCCGGGTACATCCCCCGCAGCGTCGCCTCGACGTCCGCCAGCGCGTGGGCGAACCGGGCGTCGACCTCATCGACGTAGACGTCCGCCCCGCGGGTCCAGGCGACCGGACAGAGCTGGGCGAGCGCCGGGATCGCGAGGATTCCCTCGGGGACGTCCTCGATCGATACGTCGTACTCGGCCCGAAACGGCTCACCGGAAAAAAAGCGCCGCAGCTCCCGGGAGGGTTCGATCGCACACTCGAGGGTAGTTCCGTTCGCGTCGACGGCGTCGAGACGGATCGATGGGTTCGTCGGCATGTCGTGGGGACGGCCGGCGGTCGTAGCCGCCGGCCTCCGTCGAGCGGATCACGGTTACACACAAAAAGGGTCGGAATCGTTGATCGGTCCCGCGGACGGTAGGTGTCACGATCCGCCGGTGGGGCTCCGACCACCCGGAGCTCCCCACCGGCCTTCGGGGCGTGTAGCGATCGCTTTCGGCCGGTTACGGGAGCCATAACAAACCCCTGGCGCCGGAACCCCGAGAGCGAATGGATTCGGACGGATCGGCCATCGGTAGACGGCTGGACGGTGTGGTTCGATGAGCCGGCCGGCGCTGAACGTCCTGCTCGCGATCGGGTTTCTGGGCGTCGCCGGCGCGGTCGCGGTCGCGAGCGGCGCGCCGCCGACGGGCTACGAGCCGTCGATCTACGAGGGGACGCCGACGCTGTTCTGGCTCGGCATCGGCGTCGCGTTCGCGGTCGCCCTCCCGACCGCGCTGGTCTGCCGGGGACGCCGGCAGGGGCTCGGAATCGCGCTCGGTTCGAGCGCCGCCGTGGCCGTCGTGGCCCTCCCGGCGATCCGTGGCTACCGGTTTTCGGGTATGGGCGACGCGTTGACCCACCTCGGCTGGACCCGGGACTTCCTCGGGGCCGAGATGTTTCCCCACGAGCTGTTCTATCCGGGGCTGCACAGCTTCGCGGCGATCCTGAGCCGCGTCGGCGGCATCGGCCCCGAGCGAGCGTTGCTGTTCGGCGTCGTCTTCCTGTTCGTTCCCTTCGTCCTCTTCGTTCCGCTGGCCGTCCGGGCGCTCGGCGGCGGTCCGAGCGCGGTCGGCCTCGGAGCGATCGTCTCCTGGTTCGTACTCCCGATCAACAACGTGGCGACGCACACGGGCGTCCACACGAACTCCAACGCACTGTTTTACGTTCCCGTCGTGCTGTTCGCGATCCTCGCGTACCTCCGCCGTCGGGACGACCGGGAGCGGCTGTTCGGTCTCTCGCCGTTCGGACTCCTCGTCGTCGCGAGCGGGATCGGGCTCTTGCTGGTCCACCCCCAGCAGATGATAAACGTCGTCGTCGTGCTGGCGTCGATCTCGCTCGTCCAGCTTCTCGCCCGCTGGCGCCTCGAGGACGGTCCGTTCCTCGAGCATCCCACGGCGTACGCCCACACCGCCGTCCTCGGGGGAGTGTTTCTGGTCTGGTCCGTCGCCAACGAGCGATTCCGCCAGGCGGCCTCCGGGCTCGTCTACGGCATCCTGACCTACGACGTCGGCGCCAGCGGCGAGGTCGAACAGCGGGAAACCTCCCTGGCGGAGATCGGTGGTAGCCTCCCGGAGCTGTTCGGGAAACTGTTCCTGGTCAGCGCGCTCGTCGGGCTCGCCGTCGGCCTGTTCGTCCTGCTCACCTGGCTCGGCGTCACCGACGTCGACCGGGAGCGGAAGGCACTCGTCACCTATCTGGGCGTCGCCTTGGTGCCCCTCGGGGCGATCTTTCTCGTCTACTTCGTCGGCACCCCGACGATGGCGTTCCGCCAGGTCGGATTCATCTACGTCCTGCTGACCGTCCTCGCGGGGCTGGCGCTGGCCCACGGCCGCGGCTGGCTCGCCGGCGGCATCTCGACGCCCGGCGCGGACACCGTCGTGAGCCTCGTGCTGGCCGGCTGTCTCGTCCTCGCGCTCGCGACGGTGTTCGCCTCGCCGTTTATCTACACGCCGTCCCAGCACGTCACCGACCAGAAGGTAAGCGGCTACGAGTCGTCGTTCGAACACGGCGGCGACCGCCTGTACGCCGGCTTCGGCTTCGGCGTCGCCCGGTACGCCGACGGCATCCACGGCGTCGAATCCCCCGACCGCGAGCGCTACGAGCAGCTCTCCGACGGCGTCGTCGATCCGGAGGCGTTCGAGAACGGCAACTACAGCGGCGCCTACGAGGGCTTCGACTACTACTTCGTCTCGACGTCGTACGACGAGAGCCGGGAGTTCGACGTCTACGGCGAACTCCACCACACCGAACGGGGCCTCTCCGGGATCGACGCCGAGCCGAACGCGGACCGGGTCGTCTCGAACGAGGAGTTCCGGATGTACGCCGTCGACGGGGTGGACTGATCGCGTCGTCTGGAGAGACCGACCTCACGCACGTCGTCGGGACGAACCGATCGCATCGTCGGGACGGAGGGTCGATCAGATCGCGTCACGAACGCGCTCGAGCACCGAGAGGGTACCGTCGGCGTGGGAGTCCGCCAGGACCTCGTCGGCGGCCTCCCGGGCCGGCGCGTCGGCGTTCGCGACCGCGAAGCTCCGGCCGACGGCCTCGAACGTCGAGACGTCGTTCTCCGAGTCACCGACGGCGACGGCCCGTTCGAGGTCGACGTCGAGAGCCGCCGCGAGCCGCCTGACACCCCGACCTTTGGTCACCGACGGCTCCTTGACGTGGTAGGCGTAGCCGGTGTCGACGAGCTCCAGCCCGCGTTCGGCGGCGAGTTCGCGGAGTGGACCTTCCGGCTGGCCCCGCTCGACTGCGATTTCGGTCTCCCGCCAGCGGTTGACGGTGTCGGCACCCTCCCAGCCAAGGGAGTAACCCGCGGCCTCGTAAGCCTCCGCGACGGCCCGGGCGGCCCCGGCCTCGCCGGTCACGTGAACGGTCTCGCCGGTGTAAACGATGCCGCCGTTCTCGGCGACGACGCGTTCGGGAATCCCGAGGAAGTGACAGAGCGCGACCGGATACGGGAACGCCTTCCCCGTCGCGAGGAGGACGGGAGCCGTCCACGCGCGGAGCGGATCGAAGATCCGGGGATCGATCCCCCAGCCGTCGGGACGGGTGAGGGTGCCGTCGATGTCGAGGACGAGCGGCGGAGTCATATCCTCCGATCGGGGCGGGCCCGTCCTAACGGTTCCGGAGCCGGATGGGTCCGGACGGACCTGAAGTCGGATGGAGCCGAACAACCGACGACGGGTGCCGTACGAACGGCTCCACTGCCGGCTACGAGGGCCGGACGTGACCTCGACGACGGACTCCGAGACCGGACGTGACCCCGAGGACGTCGCTCAGAGCCGGTCGACGATCGTCTCCTCGTCGACGACGAGGTTGTACGCCTCCTCGTCGTCGTTCCAGAGGACGAGCACGCGTTCGAACGAGAGGAGGTCGCCGTAGCCGGCGGTCCGGAGCGCCCGGTTGAGCGCCGTCTCCTTCGTCAGGACGGCGTAGTGGTCGACCGACTGGCTCCCGTCCGCGATCAGGTAGAGCGGGTTCGCGTCGCCCTCGCTCAGCGAGTGGCTGAACTTCGCGGCCAGCAGGTCGATCCGGCCGGTGACGTGTCGGTCCATCTCGGCCATCCTCGCCCAGCGATCCGGGTCGGGCGCGAGGTCGATCCGGCGGCGGCCGTCGAGACGCAGTATCGAGTAGGAAAACTGGACGTCGACGTTGACGAACTCGCCGTCGCCGGCCCGATCGAGCCGACGCTGGAACGCCGGCGTCTCGAGGTCCGGACGGACGTCGAACGACCAGCCCCGGTCGGTGGGTCGCTCGCCCGGCCAGAGGCGCACTGCCGGGCTGTAGGGGGTAACCCGCGGCTCCTCTAGGGGTTGGTCTCCTGCCGGCTCGATCCGCTCGTCCTCGACGGCCCGCTCTAGGGCACGCAGGCCGACGCTGGTGTGTCTGTCCGCGGGTGCCAGCGCGAGCAACGAACCGTCGAGCGCGAGCGCCCCCAGATACCGCCGGAGGACCGCCTCGGGGTCGTCGAGTTCGTCGAGGACGTTACACGCGAGCACGAGGTCGGCTCCCTCCTCGGCGGAGCCGAACGCGTCGGCCGGCTCGAACGACTCAGCCGTGGTCCGGTGGATCGTCGGGTGGACGTTCCGACCCGCTCCGGAGAGAAGCGTCTCGAGGACGTCCGCCGCCGCACTCGGCTCGACGGCGTGGTACTCGACGAGCGCGTCCGCGGGCAACGCGTCGAACAGCCCGAGCGCGGGGCCGCCGACCCCCGCGCCGACGTCGAGCACGCGGAGCCGTCGACCGAGCAACCCCCCCTCGGCGAGCTCCGAGAGGGCGTACTGGACCGCCGCGTAGTACCCCGGGAGGTGGTAGATCGCGTAGCCGGCCGCGACGTCGGGATCGTAGACGACCGGCTCGCGTTCGAGATACCGCCGTTTCAGCCGCCGGATCGTCGACCGGAGCAGCTCCCCGGAGGCTCCCTCGTGCCAGTCGGGGCCGTACCGGTCGGCGAGCTCGGAGTCGAGACGGTCGGCGTAACTCGCGGGGAGCCGACGGACCGGCTCGTCGATCGGGGAAACGGGGTCGTCACCGACGGGAACGAACCGGCCGTCGGGACGCTCTACCAGCCCGAGGTCGAACGCCTCCTCCCGGAGCAGCTGCCGGACGACGGCCGGATGTGGCTCCCCGGGGACGTACTCGTAGATCTCCTCGGGATCTATCGGCCGGACGTTCCGGAGGTAGCGGGCGTTCGACCGGACGGCCTCGCGACGGTCATCCATCGTCGTCCCCCGGATCGTCGGTCATCCATCGCCGTCCCCCGGACCGTCGATCACTCATCGCCGTCCCCCGGACCGTCGATCACTCATCGTCGTCCCCCGGATCGAGCCAGCGATCGCCAGCCTCGCGGTAGAGCGTCCCGAACGCCGTCCGGTCGGCGTCGGCGACCCGTCGGGCGGTCGCCGCGACGTCCCTCGCGCCGTCGAACTCCTCTTGGATGTCGGCGTACACCCGCGGCGTGCCGTCGGTGACCGTGCCGACGAGCTCCCGGAGACGCTCGTAGACCGGCGTCTCGAACTCCCGGGGGACCGGCTCCGCGGCGAGGGCGAACGCGAGGACGGCGGCGTGGGCGGCCGCCTGGACGGACTCCATCGCCGCGTCGTGGTCTGCCGCGGTGGTCTCGAACGGCTCGTTGCCCGCGGCCTCGAGGTCGGCGAGCAGCCGGTCGGTCGTCGGTCCCGGCCGGTCGGCGACCACCGCGATCGAGCCCGGCGCCCGCTCGGGGGCGAAAAGCGGGTGGAGGCTCACCCGCTCTACGTCCGGCGCGTGGACCTCCATCGCGGCGATCGCCGGCGCCATCACCCCGGCGACGTCGAGGATCGCCTCCTCGGCCCGCGGGGCCTGGGCCTCGATGGCCGCCCCGAGCTCGCTCATCGGGACGGCCAGACAGACCGCGTCGAACCGCTCCGTCCCGTCGAGTGCGACGGTGCGGCCGTCGACGCGCTCGGCGGCCGCCCGCGCCGCGTCGTCGTCGACGTCCGCGAAGGCGACCGACGCCCCGATCGCGTCGGCGAACCACCGGCCCATCGCGCCGGCGCCGACGATCAACACGTCCATTGTCAGGGGGTATCCGGCCCCGTCGCAAAAGCCGTTCGGTCGTCCAGGACGGTTCCGGGCGGGGCCGCCGTCAGCCGGACCGGGGGGTCACTCGTGGAGGGGTCGTTCGGCCATCCGGTTTCGTAGCTCCCTCAGGTGGGCCCGCGAGACGCCGTCCTCGAACTGCTGGATGACGGCGAACACCTCCGCACGGGAGATCTTGACCGACCCCTCCCGGACGACGTCCTCGGGTCGTTCCCGGAGCTCCCGGAGGGTGCCGACGGCGAGCAGGTAGGGGATCGCCCACGCCGAGAGGGTGTTGCCGTGGCGCTCCGGAACCGCCTCGAGGTAGCGGTGGGCGCCGTCGAGATACCCCTCCGCGCGGCCGACGACCCGGCGGACCACGTTGGTGACGCCGCCGTGGTTCTCCTCGTCGGCGACCGCCTCGAGGTCGACGTCCTCGGCGTCGAGCCACTCCGCTGGCAGGTAGACGTTGTTCTCCTCGCGGTAGTCGCTGTCGACGTCCTTGGCGATGTTCACGAGCTGGAGCAACAGCGCGAACGAGCGGGCGTTCGCGCGCAGTTCCTCGGCGACTTCGGGGGAGGCTCCCCGGGAGACGAGGCCGGTGATCAGCGTCCCGACGGTGCCGGCGGCGTACCAGCAGTACTCCTCGAGTTCCTCTAAGGTCTGGAGCCGGAGCCCCCCCTCCTCGGCGTACCGGTCGGTGAACATCGCCATCCCGCCGACGAGCTCCCGGACGGGCTCGCGCATGATCTCCCGTGGCTCGGGGTCGAGACGCTCGTAGCTGCGGATCACCCGCGGCGTGTTGGCGACGACCTCCCAGTCGGCGTCGGGCTCCTCGGGGATCCACGGCTCGACCGCCGCGAGGAACTCCTCGGCGGTGACCGGATCCTCTGGATCGAGCACCCGATCGTAACGCGCGAGCAGTGCCGTCTGCTCGGCCGGCGGGACGTGTCCCGCGTCCTCTATCGTGTCGGCGATCCGACAGAGGAGGTAGCCCAGACAGATGTGGCGGGCCATCGGCTCCTCGAGCCGATCGACCGTGATAGAGAACGTCCGCGAGACACCGTGAACGGCCCCGTAACACCACTCGAGGTCCGCGTCCATCGTCGATTCCGGCTGTCCCGTGGTCATCTATTGCGGGACCTTTCGGGGCCCCCCCGGAAAAACGCCCCGGTACCGGCACGGTCTCGGCGAACGACGGAAAGGATAAAGCGAGAACCGGCCGAACGGTCGGACATGGATCTCAGACCGTCGCCCGAACAACGGCAGATCCGGGAGACCGTCGCGGCGTTCGTCGACGAGGAGGTGATCCCCGTCGCCGACGAGATAGACCGCACCGACGAGTTTCCCGCGGATCTCGTCGAGCAGATGGCGGAACTCGGGCTGATGGGGATGCCGTTCCCGGAGCGCTACGGCGGCGCCGGCGTCGACTACCACTCGTACGCGATCGCCTTGGAGGAGCTCTCGCGGGGATCGGGTGGGCTGGGAACGATCGTGGCCGCACACGTCTCTCTGGCCGCGAACGCGATCTACGAGTTCGGCGACGACCGACAGCGCGAGCGGTATCTGACGCCGCTCGCGGAGGGAGCCGACGTCGGCGCGTTCGCCCTCTCGGAGGCCGGCGCCGGCAGCGACGTCCCCGCGATGGAGACGACGGCCCGGCGGGACGATGAGGGGTACGTGATCGACGGGAGCAAACTCTGGATCTCGAACGGCTCGGTCGCGGACACGGTGATCGTCTTCGCGAAGACCGACCCCGACGCCGGTAGTCGGGGGATCTCCGCGTTCGTCGTCCGGCCGGCCGAAGACGATGGGTTTCACGTCGAGGGAACGGAGGAGAAACTCGGCGACAAGGGCTGTCCGACCGCGGAGCTCCGGTTCGACGGGCTGTGGATTCCCGCCGAACGCCGGCTCGGCGAGGAGGGCGAGGGATTCGTCCAGGCCCTCGAGATCCTCAACGGCGGCCGGATCACCATCGCCGCCCGGGGGGTCGGCATCGCGCGGGCGGCGTTCGAGGCCGCCCGCGAGTACGCCCGCGAGCGCGAACAGTTCGGACGGCCGATCGGCGAGTTTCAGGCGATCAAACACAAGCTCGCGGACATGGACACGAAGATCCAGGCCGCGAGGCTGTTGATGCACCGGGCCGCGGATCGGAAGATCCACGGCGAGGAGTACGTCACGGCGGCCGCCCAGGCGAAGCTGTACGCCAGCGAGGTCTCCCGCGAGGTCGCCGAGGAGGGGATCCAGATCCACGGTGGCTACGGCTACACGAAGGATTTCCCCGCCGAACGGTTCTACCGGGACGCGAAGCTCAACGAAATCTACGAGGGAACGAGCGAGATCCTCCGGAACACCATCGGCGACCGGCTGCTGGAGCCGTGAGCATGTTGGGGACGAGACATAATCGCGCGGGACGAACAGCGAAGACTGATAGTCCCCCACGAGTGTAACTCAGTCATGCGAGACGAATACGACGTGGTGATCGCCGGCGCTGGCCCCGCGGGAGGCCAGTGTGCACGCGACCTCGCCGCCCGGGGGTACGACGTCGTCGTCCTCGAGACCGAGACGGAATCGGAGTTCCCACGGACGAGCAACAAGTCGACCGCTGGCACGTTCCCGTCGATGATGACGGCCTTCGGCGTCCCCGACGACGTCGTGATGAACTACACCGACAGCGTGGTCCTCGAGTCACCCAGGGACCACTTCGTGAAAGAACAGGCCGGTGCCGTCCTCGAGTTCGCCGACTTCAAACGCTGGCTGGTCGCCGACAGCCGCGCCGACGGCGCGGAGTACCGGTTCGACGCCCGGGTCACCGGTCCGATCCTGGAGGACGGCGAGATCGTCGGCGTCGAGTACAACGGGAGCGAGGCGGTCTACGGCAAGGTCGTCGTCGACGCGACGGGGCCGAGCGCGCCGCTGGCGAAGGCACTCGACGTCGTCGACCTCAAACGGGAGAACCACGCGATCGGGATCGAGTACGAACTCGAGGGGATCGAGGTCGACCACCCCGGCTTCGCCGACCTGACCGACGCGATGATGCTCAGACTCGACCACGCCATCGCCCCCGGGGGGTACTCCTGGATCTTCCACACCGGCGGGGACGAGGCGAAAGTCGGGCTCTGTTACATCCAGAACCACATCCACACCCGCCACGCCGAGGAGTCTCGAACCATCGACGGCTACCTCGAACACTGGCTCGAGACCGACCCGCGGTTCGCCGACGCCGAACGGATCGAGGGCGTCCAACACCGCGGCTCGGCACACATCCAGCCGCCGTCGAACCTCAGTACGGACAGCTTCCTCGCGATCGGCGACACGGTGCCGACGCTCGATCCGCTCTGGGGGGAGGGGATCCACAAGTGTATGAAGTCCGCCCGCGCCGCAGCGACGACCGTCGACGCCTGTCTCGACGACGGCATCGAGGACACCTCCGCCTCGGAGATGGCCCTTTACGACAAACTCTGGCACCGCGACGTCGCCCCGCGGATGGACACGCGCCTGCGGATGACCGAGTTGCTGTATCTCGCCCCGAACGACCGGTACGACCGGCTGATGGAGGACTTGAATCGCCTCGACGACCGGACACTGGCACGGGCGAACGACGGCGACCTGCGGGCGATCGCCAGCCTGTTGCACCTCGAGGACCTCCCGCTTCTCGGCCAGTACCTCCGGGATCACCTCGACCTCGATCTCGGCCCGTTCGGCCGGTTCACGGGCGCTGCCGCCGGTCGGACCCCGAGCCCATCCCGGTACGACTGACAGCTCCGAAGGCGTGGCGCTCGTTCGAGCTCGGTGACCGCTCTGTTAGGTCGTTCGACTGGTAACGGATGCCCTCCGGGCCGTCAGCCGGTCTCGGGACCTGTCCGGAGACTCAGCCGGTCTCGGGACCTGTCCGGAGACTCAGCCGGTCTCGGGAACTGCCTCCGGAGCGTGTTCGGCGAGAAGGTCGATCACCGCCTCTGCCCCCTGGAACCCCTCCGCGAGCCGGCCGCGCTCGACGCCGTCGACGAAGACGACGAGCGTCGGCACCGACCGGACGTCGTACGCCTCGATCAGCCCGGGGTCCGTCCGGGGGTTGATCAGCCCGACGGAGACGTCGGCGCTCCGGGCGACGGTGCCGAGCACCGGCTCCATCGCCGCACACTTCGGACAGCCACTCGTAAAAAACTCCACGAGGGCGACGTCGGCCCCCGAGACGAACGACTCGAGCTCCGTGGCATCCGCGAGCCGGCTCGGCTTCGCATCCGGATCCATACCCACCGTCGGAGCGTGACGGACAAATCGGTGTCGGCGCCGAGGTGATCGAGTAGCGACGACCGAATCGCGCCGGCGGCCCGTCCACCACGCCACCGATCGACCAGTACCCGACCAGCCCTGGGACGGACAGCTGTCGACGACGGCCCGACCAGCCCTGGGACGGACAGCTGTCGACGACGGCCCGACCAGCCCTGGGACG
>LKNG01000079.1 GCA_001564115.1 Natrialbaceae archaeon Tc-Br11_E2g8
GTGCGGGGGAACGACACGGCCCGCGACGCGCTCGAGGAGTGGGCGAGGACGTGGGACGACCACCGCGAGGCGGTCATCGTCCACGGCAGCCCGGGCGTCGGCAAGACCTCGGCGGCACACGCCCTCGCGAACGACATGGGCTGGCCGGTGATGGAACTCGACGCGAGCGACGACCGGAAAGCCGACGTGATCCGGCGCGTCGCGGGCGAGGCCTCGAAAAGCGGGACCCTGACCGGCGGGGAGGCGGGACGTCGGCTCGTGATCTTGGACGAGGCCGACAACTTCCACGGCTCGGCCGACTACGGCGGCTCCAAGGAGGTGACGACGGTCGTCAAGGAGGCCAGCCAGCCGGTGGTGTTGGTGGCAAACGAGTTCTACGAGATGAGCCGGTCGCTGCGCAACGCCTGTGAGACGATCGAGTTCCGGGACGTCTCGGCGCGCTCGATCGTCCCCGTTCTGCGGGACATCTGTCGGCGGGAGGGTGTCGAGTACGACGAGGACGCACTCCGACGGATCGCCGACTCGACCTCGGGGGACCTGCGCTCTGCGATCAACGACCTCCAGGCGGTCGCCGAGGAGACGGAACGGCTGACCGTCGAGGACGTCGTCACCGGCGAGCGCGACCGGACGACCGGCATCTTCGAGTTCCTCGACGCGCTGATCAAAGAGGAGGACGCCCAGGGTGCCCTGCAGGCCTCCTACGACGTCGACGAGACGCCCGACGAGCTGATAAACTGGATCGAGGACAACGTGCCGAAAGACTACGGCGGCGCGGAGCTCGCCGACGCCTACGGCTTTCTCGCGAACGCCGACCGCTGGCTCGGGCGCGTGCGGGCGACCCAGAACTACTCCTACTGGCGGTACGCGGCGGACAACATGACCGCGGGCGTGGCCGCCGCCCGCCGGGAGCCAAAGGGCGGCTGGACCCGGTACGGGCCGCCGAGCTACTGGTCGAAGCTCGGCCGGACGCGGTCGAAACGGGACACCCGCGACGCGATCGCCCAGCGGATCGCCGACCGGGAGGGGGCGAGCGTCGCGACGGTACGCCGGGAGATCGTGCCCTTCCTCGCGGAGATGACCCACCTCTGTCGGAACCGCGAGCTCACGGTGGCGATGGCCGCGGCCTACGAGCTCGACGAGACCGAGGTGTCTTTTATCACCGGTAGCGGCGCGGACACCAACAAGGTCGCCTCGATCGTCGAAGACGCCGAGGACCGCCGCAGCGAGGGCGTCCTCGAGGGCGCTGGCGACGCGTTCGCCACGCGGTCGGGAGACGGTGACCTCCCCCTCGGCGGCGCGACGGCCGACGACGAGAGGACTGCCGACGACGGACCAGAGCTGAGCGACGGGGCGGCCGACGACGGGTCGGGAGGCGACGACACTGCAACCGACGACGGGTCGGGAGGCGACGACACTGCAACCGACGACGAGTCGAGGGGAGACGACACCGCAGCCGACGACGGGTCGGGGGGAGACGACACCGCAGCCGACGACGGCGAGGATTCCTCAGACGGCGACGAGGGGTCCTCGGACGACGGTCAGGCCGGCCTCTCGGATTTCCTCTAGTCCGGGACCGTTCCGGTCGTTCCACGGCCGGGTCCCGAAACCGATCGGAGCCTCGGTAACCGGAACTGATCGGACTCTCAGTAACAGAAATCGATCGGAATCTCAGTAGGACTTCGCGAAGTAGGCGTACTGGTCGGCCGGCTCGCCACAGATCACACACTCGGTGCCTTCCGGGGGCCGTTCGGGCTCGCCGGCGCCCCGACCGCCGTCGTCGACCACCGGCTGCATGACGATTTCGGCGGAGACCTTCTCCTTTATTTCCTCCTCGTCGGCCGGATCGCCACACCACGGTACCTTCACGTATCCGCCGTACCGACCGACCGTCCCCATGATCTCTTCGGGGCTATCGGCCGTTCGGACGTTCTCCTCGAGACGCTCCTCGGCGGCGGCGTACAGCTTCGCGTAGATCGTCTCGAGGTGTTCCTCGACCGTCTCCGCGACGTCCGCCCGGTCGGCGACGGCTTTCTCGTTGTCCGGACGGTGGACGAGCGTGGCCTCCCCGTCGTCGACCTCGTTCGGGCCGACCTCGATCCGGAGGGGGACGCCGTTGAGCTCGTGTTCGTTGAACTTGAAGCCGGGATTTCGCTCGTCGCGGTCGTCGAGTTCGACGCGGACGCCGGCGTCCTCGAGCTCCGTGGCGATCCCGTCGGCGTACTCGAGGACCGCCGCCTTGGTGTCTTCCTGCCAGATCGGGACGACGACGACCTGGGTCGGAGCGATCGTCGGCGGGAGCACCAGTCCCTGGTCGTCGGAGTGGGTCATGATGAGCGCGCCGAGGGCCCGCCAGGAGAGCCCCCAGGAGGTGGTGTACGCCGTCCGCTCGCGTTCGTCCTCGTCGACGAAGGTGATGTCGAACGCCTCCGCGAACGACTGGCCGAGGTGGTGAGAGGTCGCCCCCTGGACTGACTTGCCGTCGGGCATCAGCGCCTCGACGGTCGTCGTGGTGTCCGCGCCGGGGAACTTGTCGTGGTCGGGCTTTTTGCCCCGGAGCACCGGGATCGCGAGCAGCTCCTCGAACGCCCGCTCGTACTGGCCGAGTCTGGTCCAGACCTCCTCCCAGGCGTCCTCGTCGGTGGCGTGGGCGGTGTGGCCCTCCTGCCACATGAACTCCTTGGTGCGAAAGAACGGCTTGGTGTCCGTCGCCTCCCACCGGACGACCGAACACCACTGGTTGAGCCGCAGGGGCAGGTCGCGGTGGCTGCGGACCCACTGGGCCATAAACGGCGCGATGATCGACTCGCTCGTGGGTCGGACGGCGAGTCGCTCCTCTAGCTCCTCGTGGCCCCCCTGGGTGACCCAGGCGACCTCCGGATCGAACCCCTCGACGACGTCTTTCTCCCGTTCGAGGTAGCTCTCGGGGATGAACATCGGGAAGTAGACGTTCGAGACGCCGGTCTCTTTGAACCAGCCGTCGAGGGTCCCCTGGAGCGCCTCCCACAGCGCGTAGCCCCGGGGTTTCGTCACGATGAACCCACCCATCGGGGCGTAGTCGGCCAGCCCCGCCTTCCTGACGACCTCGGCGTACCACTCGCCGGGCCGGTGTGCTTTCGACTCGGTGATACCGAGCTCCTGGCTCTGATCGCTCATACCTCGAACTCGATCAGGGCGGCCTTAAACCATGCGAACGGCCGGCCGACTCCGGTCCGGGCCGTGGTTTCGGAGGGGCGTCCCCGTTCCTCGCCGGCCGGGGACTCCGGGAATCCCTGGCCCCAACTCGCCGGCCGGGGACTCCGGGAATCCCTGGCCCCAACTCGCCGGCCGGGGACGCTCACATCCCCATGTCGCTCGCCGGTTCGGGAACCGGAAGCTCGCGTGGACCGACCCCGAGCAGCTCGGCGACGTGGTCGAGTGCCATGTCGAAGCCGTAGTACCGCTCGATCTCGTCGCCGTCGGCCCCGGTCCGGACCTTCAGCATCGCGTAGCCGTCGAGGTTCTGTGCGACCGCCGCCGACGCGCCGTCGCGATCGAAAACGAGCAGCCGTTCGGTCTCGGTCTCCCGGTAGCTGGCGGTGATTCCGTCGTTCGTCGCCGTCGTCTCCGACATACCCTCACTCGGGGCGTGTCGCACTTGTCCGTTTCCGTCCCCGAAGCGTTCGGAATACCAAAAAGTTTTGATTCAATCAACTGGCGACCACACGTGCCTCCACCGGAGGACATTAACCCGTCGAGCACTCGAGAGCGAGTATGACACGGACGACCGATCTGGAGGAGCTCCGTCGTGGCACCGATCTGATCAAACGCGGCTTCGCGCGGATGCAGAAAGGCGGGGTCATCATGGACGTCGTCGACAGGGAACAGGCACGGATCGCCGAGGACGCCGGCGCCGTCGCGGTGATGGCCCTGGAGGCCGTCCCGGCTGACATCCGAAAGCGTGGCGGCGTCGCCCGGATGGCCGACCCCGGCGAGATACGGGAGATCATCGACGAGGTGTCGATCCCCGTGATGGGCAAGTCCCGGATCGGTCACACGAAGGAAGCGGAGATCCTCGAGGCCATCGGCGTCGACATGATCGACGAGAGCGAGGTGCTCACCCCCGCCGACGACGCCTACCACATCGACAAACGCGAGTTTACCGCGCCGTACGTCTGTGGCGCGCGGAACCTGGGGGAGGCCCTCCGGCGGATCGACGAGGGCGCGGCGATGATCCGCACGAAAGGCGAGGCCGGGACCGGCGACGTGAACCAGGCCGTCCACCACCAGCGCAACATCAAAGGCGCGATCCGGACGCTCGTGGGGATGAACCACGAGGAGCGAGCGGCGTGGGCACGGGAACACGAGGCGCCCGCCGAGCTGGTCCACGAGACCGCGGAGATGGGCCGGCTGCCCGTGGTGAACTTCGCGGCCGGCGGCATCGCCACCCCCGCCGACGCGGCGTTGATGATGCACCACGGCTGTGACGGCATCTTCGTCGGCAGCGGCATCTTCGGCGCCGAAGACCCCGTGGCGATGGGCGAGGCGATCGTCGACGCCGTGAACAACTGGGACGATCCCGAGCGGCTGGCCGAGATCGCCGAGGGCATCGGCAAGGGGATGAAAGGCGAGGCCAACGCCGACATCCCGGAGGAGCAACGTCTCCAGGGGCGTGGCGTCTGAGACGATGAGCCTGACTGCCGGCGTGATCGCCGTCCAGGGCGACGTCGCCGAACACGCCGGGGCGATCGAACGCGCCACGACCCGTCACGGGAAACGCGTCGAGGTCCGCGAGATCCGGACCGCCGGCGTCGTCCCGGACTGTGACCTGCTGGCGATGCCAGGCGGCGAGTCGACCGCCATCTCGCGGCTCCTCCATCGCGAGGGGATCGCTCCCGAGGTCGTCGACCACGTCGCGGCCGGGAAGCCGCTGCTCGCGACCTGTGCCGGGCTGATCGTCGCCGCACGCGACGCCGGCGACCCCCGCGTCGAGAGCCTCGGGCTGATCGACGTGACGGTCGACCGGAACGCCTTCGGCCGACAGGTCGACAGCTTCGAGACGCACCTCGACGTGTCCGGGCTGGCGAAACCGTTTCCGGCCGTGTTCATCAGGGCGCCACGGATCGCCGAGGTCGGCGAGGGCGTCGAGGTGCTGGCCGAACACGACGGCCAGGTCGTCGCCGTCCGCGACCCACCCGTCGTGGCGACGGCGTTCCACCCGGAGCTCACCGACGACTCCAGCGTTCACGACCTAGCCTTCTTCGGGCGGGTGTGACGGGCCCTCCGCCGGCGTGAGTCGGGCCCTCCACCGGCGTGTGTGTGCCGCGTGCTCTCCCGGGCGTGAGCGTTAGGTTCCCCGACCGCCGAGAGGGCCCATGGACGACCCCGACGGGCTCCGGGTGGCCTGCGTGGCCGGGCCGAGCGACGCCGGAAAGACGACGCTGATCGAGCGGCTGGTGCCGCGCCTCGCCGAGCGTGGCCGCGTGGGGACGGTGAAGTCGATCCATCACGCGATCGAGGTCGACACGCCCGGGAAGGACACCCACCGCCACCGGGAGGCCGGCGCCGAGGCGGTCGTCGGGATCACCCCGGAGCTGAGCTTCGAGATCGAGACGGGCGGGAAACGCGAGCCACCCGCGGAGCCGGCGGCGGGGTGGCTGTTCGAGGACATCCCGTCGACCGCCGAGGGCCGCGAGCTACGGGCGCTCGAGGGTGCCATCGCCCGATTTCGCCGTCGGAGGTACGACGTCGTCCTCGTCGAGGGGTTCACCGGGGCCCCGCTGCCGACGATCGTCGTCGGCGACCGGCCGTCGATCGCGGGGCCGGTGATCGGGGACGGTGGGGACGACCTCGAGGTGCTCGTCGACGCGGTGTGGAACCTCGAGCCGGTGGGGTGACCCCCGGGTCGGATCGCACACTCACTCCGAGAGGGTGCCTTTCGTGCTCGGAGCGCCCTCGCGGCGGTCGTCGATCCGGGTCGCGTCGTCGAGGCTCCGCGCGAGGGCCTTGAAGATGGCCTCGATCTCGTGGTGGGCGTTCTCGCCGTCGACCGACAGGTGGAGTGTGAGTCCGGCGTTCGTCGCCAGGGATTCGGCGAAGTGTCTGGCCATATCGCTGGTGAACCCGCCGACCTGGGGCTGGGAGAACGATCCGTCGAAATAAAACCGCGGTCGGCCGCTGACGTCGACGACGACGCCGGCGACGGCCTCGTCGAGGGGAACCCGACGGTCGGCGTACCGCCGGATCCCCGAACGGTCGCCGAGCGCCTCCTCGAACGCCCTGCCGAGGACGATCGCCACGTCCTCTACCGTGTGGTGGTCGTCGACTCCGAGGTCGCCGTCACACCGCACCTCGAGGTCGAACAGGCCGTGTTTGGCGAACGCCTCGAGCATGTGATCGAAGAAGCCGACTCCGGTGTCGACTGCAGCCTCGCCAGTCCCGTCGACGGCGAACTCGAGGTCGATCGTCGTCTCCGCGGTCTCCCGCCCGACGGTCGCGCGTCGATCGCTCATGGGCGTACCAGGCGCGGGACGGTACAAGGCGATTGTGCTCGCAGGCCACGAACGCCTCGCCCGAGGTGATACGCCCTCAGACGCCCGTATAAAACGTCTAAACGTTTTTGGGGACGTTACGAAAGGTCGGATGGCGTCGGATACCACGGTGAAACGTATCGAAACGACGCCAACCTTCGGCCCGTTATATGATGTGTCCGGTGAAAGTCAGCCTCGAGGAGGTGAACGTCACATGTCCAACCACTCCCCGCTCGGCAACGACACGATGGCTCCGTCCAGCCCTGAGACGGAGCCACGATTGCCCCGACGGCTCGTCCGATCCCTCAGGGGTCCGGTACAGTTTCTCAGCTTCTGGGCCGCGATCGCCCTCCCGTTCCTCCACGTCCCGCTGTTACTGGGCGGGCTCGACGGGTTCGGCGTCACGCTCGCGTTCCTCGGATTGCTGATCGCGAACCTCGTGGCGCTGTACGTCGGCCACGGCTACAATCAAGAATAATTCCCTCCACGCACTCTCGGTCACAGGATCGGCCTTCTCCGCCTCGGACGGTCGCAGGATCGACTTCTGGCGACGCCGCGTTCGGTCGTCTCCCGTCCGTCGGCCCCGATCCGGGACGGACGCGCCCTCCCGACGTTCAGCCGTTCGACCCCTAGATCCAGCCAGCGTTACCCGCCGTCGGCCCGCACCACGCCTCCGACCTCGTGGTGTACCGCCTCGACCGACTCGCGGACGGCCCGGCCGATGGTCTCTATGGCCTCCTCGCCGATCGTCAGCGGCGGCGCGAGCATGAGGTGGTCCCCGCGGTGGCCGTCTACCGACCCCGAGCCTGGGTAGGTGTAGACGCCGCGGTCCATCGCCTCCTCGTACACGCGCCGGCCGACCGACAGCGACGGGTCGAACGGCTCCTTGCTCTCCCGGTCGGCGACGAACTCGATGCCGATCATCGCGCCCGCTCGCCGGAAGTCACCGACCATCGGGTGGTCGACGAGCGCCTCGAGGGCCGCCTCGAGCGCCCGTCCCCGCTCCCGGCCGGTCTCGAACACGTCCGGGCCGTACTGCTCGAGGACGTGGCAGCCGATCGCCGAGGACACCGGATTGGCGCTGAAGGTGTGCCCGTGCCAGAAGGAGGCCCCGTCGTCGGCGTCGAACGCCCGGGCGATCCCCTCGCTCACCATCGTCGCGGCCAGAGGGGCGTAGCCGGCGGTGATCCCCTTCCCGAGGCTCATCATGTCCGGGACGACGCCGTACCGGTCGACGGCGAACGGCTCGCCCGTCCGTCCGAAGCCGGTCATCACCTCGTCGGCGATGAAGAGTACGTCGTACTCGTCACAGATGCGCCGGATCTCCCGGTAGTAGGCCGGATCCGGATGTGCGGCGGGGATCGACGCCCCCGAAACCGGCTCGGCGACGAACGCCGCGACGTTCTCCGGCCCGACCTGCAAGATCGCGGTCTCGAGTTCGCCCGCGGCGGCGATCGCCTGCTCCTGCGGACTCCCCTCGTAGGGCCACCGGTAGGGGTACGCCGGCGGGATGTGGGGCCACTCGTTGAGCTGTGGGGAGTAAAGCGACCGGCGGCTGGTGTTCCCCGAGGCCGACAGTGCCCCGAGGGTGGCGCCGTGGTAGGACTGCCACCGGCCGATGACGGCGTGTTTCTCCGGATTACCGGTCGCGTGGTGGTACGCCCGGGCGAGCTTGAACGCCGTCTCGTTGGCCTCGCTGCCGGAGCCGACGAGAAATGCCGCCGAGAGGCCGTCGGGGGTCATCTCGACCAGCCGATCGGTCAGCCGCTCCGGCGCCTCGTGGGCGAAGTGGGAGGTGCTGATGTACGCGACCTCCGAGAGCTGGTCGGCCGCGACGCTGCCGACGCCCGGCACCGAGTGACCGAGGTTGGCGACGGCCGCGCCCGCCGCGGCGTCGACGAGTCGGTCGCCGTCGGCGGTCACCAGATAAGCGTCCTGGGCCTCGACGATCTCCGGGAACGCCGGATCGATTCCGCCACCCCACTTGTAGAAAAGCGTCTCGTCCATACCACCGTGGTTCGGAACCGTGTGGAATAACTCTTGTGTGCTCGCCCGGCACGACGTGACATCCCCCCCACAAAGTCGTGGGTTTTGCACCTGCCATACGTTATAAGCGCCCGCGGACGCACCGATATCGTATGCGCGAGGCGGAGGAGACGACCCGACGGCGGATCGCCGACGCACTCCGGGCCGAGCCCGCGACCCCGAGTACGCTCGCGGCCCGATTCGAACTGACCGCCGAGGCCGTCCTCGATCACCTCGAACACGTCGCCCGGTCGGTCGAGGGAGACGGCGAGCGGCTGCTCGTGGCTCCGCCGACGTGCCGGGAGTGTGGCTTCGACGGCTTCGAGGAGCTGCTCAACCGCCCCTCGCGGTGTCCGGACTGCAAGGCCGAGTCGGTCACGGAGCCGACGTTCACCGTCGAGTGACCGACGTGGACGCCTGACCGTCCGTCGAACCGACGTCCGGATCGTGATTCGACACGTCTATCACGGACGTTCCCGTCGGCACACACGAAGATCGGGTGGCATCGGAGTCCGACGCACCCGACGTCTATCCCCCATGACGGAGTCCCCGAACGACCGTGTCGACGCGGTGATGACGGCCATCGAACGTCTCGACGGCGACGGCCGGCTCGACCTCGACGAGGCGCTTGCCCTCCTGGCGGATCGCCGACGCCGGCTGCTCGTGGAGGTCGTCGTCGCCCACGACGACACCCTCACGCTGCCGGACGCCGCCGAGGAGGTCGCCGAACGCGAGACCGGCCGCCACGTCGTCGATCTTCCGGCCGAGCGAATCAAACGGGTGTACGTCTCCCTCTACCACGATCACCTGCCGCGGCTCGTCGACGCCGGCGTCCTCGAGTACGACCAGGAGCGGGATCTGATCTCTCCCGGATACCGCTGAACGCCCCTGGATACCGCTGACCGCCTCTGGATACCGCTGACCACCATCGGACGTCTCTGGCTATTCGTAGATGGCACTAGTCGCCCCCGAATACTGTTAGTCGGTTGCGGATGACGCCGATCGTCCCCAGGTACCGCTGATCGGTCGCGGGGTCCCCGTCGACGACCACCGTGGCGTCGCGAACGGCCGTCGCTACCCCCGACGATCGTCACTGTGTCGCCACCGACGACGAGCCCGCGGTCGGCCGGGTCGATACGTTTTTGTTCCAGCCGGAATCCCCCGAGGTATGTACCGCTCCGGAAGCTTCGTCGCGGAACAGGTCTCCTCGCCCACACCGGGAGCCGTCCAGCCAAACGGGGTCGACCTCACCCTCGAGGCCGTCTTCGAACAGCGCGAGCCCGGCCGTCTCGGGGTCGACGGCAAGCGAATCGGCGAGCGCGCTGCCGTCGAGCCCGACTCGACGGATCCCGACAGTTACCGGCTGTCCCCCGGCGCGTACGTCGTCCGGTACGGCGAACGTCTCGCGATACCGGACGGGCACGTCGGCTTCGTCCTCCCTCGATCCTCGCTGTTGCGAAACTCCTGTATGCTCAACACGGCCGTCTGGGACGCCGGCTACGAGGGCCGTGGCGAGGGGTTGCTCCAGGTCGGCCACGAGCTCACCCTCGAACGCGGCGCCCGGATCGCCCAGCTGGTACTCGCGGAGGGAGATCACGAGGGCACCTACGACGGCAGCTACCAGGGGGAGAACCTCTAGGGTTTTGCCCGTCGACGCCGTACGCCGGATCATGATGGCGACGACCCACGCGTTCGCCGGCCTCGCGGCCGTCGCGCCCGTCGCCTACGCGGTTCCGGAGCTCGCCGTCCCCCTCGCCGCCGGCGCGCTCTGTGGGGGAATCGCTCCCGACCTCGACGTCGCGTTCGCCCACCGCCGCACGCTCCACTTCCCCGTGTACGGCATCGGTCCCGCCGCCCTCGCGGTCGTCGTCGCCGTCGTCGCTCCGGGGCCGCTGACCGCCGGGATCGCAGCGTTCGCGGTCGCCGCCTGGCTCCACGCCGCGAGCGACGTCCTCGGCGGGAGCCCCGAGATGGATCCGTCCGATCCGTCAGACCGCGCGGTGTACGACCACCGCCGTGGACGCTGGCTCCGACCCCGTCGGTGGATCGACTACGACGGCTCCCCCGGAGACGCCGTGCTGGCGGTCGCCCTGGCCGTCCCGGCACTGATCGTCTTCGACGGGCCGATCGCGACGGTCGTCGCCGTCGGGATCGCCGTCTCGCTCGGCTACGCGCTCGTGCGACGGCGGCTCGTCGACTGGATGCCGGACTGGGTCGAGTGACGGCTGACAAGCGAGGGACGCCCCGTCTGCCGACCGCGAGTCGGAACGCTGATACGGACCGTCTCCAAGAACACCCCATGGCCGTCACGATCGTCTCGGACGTCTTCCACCTCGTCCACCTCGTCTTCGCCGCGGTGTGGGCCGGCAGCGTCTTCTACGTCGCGTTCGTCCTCCTGCCGCTGGCCAGAGACGGGGCGTTCACCTCGACGAAACCCCTGGAGGTCGCCTCCGGAAAGCTCAAGACCATCTCCCGGGTGAGCTCCGTCGTTCTGCTGGCCACCGGCGGCCACCTCGCCGGCGACCGGTACACGATCGGTAGCAGCGGCGGCCAGGACCTGTTCGCGTCGACGAACGGCCAACTCGTGCTCGTGATGCTCGTACTCTGGCTCGCACTCGCCGGGCTGATCGAGGTCGGCGCCAAGCGCTTCGAGGCCGGCCTCGACGGGAAGAAGCTGCGCGAGCCGGCCCGGGAGACGCTGCCGCTGTTCCGGGCCGCCGCGCTCGTCGCGATCGCGCTGTTCGTCGTCGGCGGACTGATCACGACGGGGACGGCCGTCCGCTACCTCTAGGACACACGCACACGACGGCCGGGGACACACGCACACGACGGCCGGGGACACACGCACACGACGGCCGGGGACACACGCACACGACGGCCGGGGACACACGCAC
>LKNG01000080.1 GCA_001564115.1 Natrialbaceae archaeon Tc-Br11_E2g8
TCACGAACAGGCCGAGGCAGTCGACCAGCGAGCCGGCGAGCCGGTCGGGAAAGGCGCCGCCGCTGTAGGAGTCGAGGAACGTGCCGCTCAGCGGCGACTTGGTGATCACGGCGTGGCGGGACTGGCCGGGTAGATACCCCGAGAGCGGTCCGAGGACGAAGCCGAGGACGTTCGCCGGCCCGCGCGGATCGACCCCCGCCCCGAGGTGTTCGTAGAGATATCTGGCGCCGAGGCCTTTCCCGCCGAGATAGCGCTCTAACCACCGCTCGGGGAGGCGTCGGCGCTCGACCGATCCGGTCGAGAGGTCGACGGCGAGGACGTACTCCCGGCGTCGGTCGCTCATGGCTGCCTTTCCGGCCCCACCGTTTCGACGGTTTCGGTTCCTCCCGACGCGTGGGAGCCGGCCGACTGGAACCACGTCGTATCATAACTCCGTCAGTACGTGGATCGGCGCGGTGGGTCGACGGGCGATACCGGCCCCACCGTGCCGGTCGACCCGTCGTTCGGGGAAGTCCGTCGGGGGAAACCCGTCGTTCGGGGGAGCCTTATGTGGCGTGAGCGCGTATCTCGATGACGTATGATCGAACACGGGAGGAACGTAACGCGGCGCGCTCACCGGAGGGTCGGCCATGTCCAGTGAGGAGGAGACGGTCGAGACGATCTGTCCGTACTGTGGGGTCGGCTGTGGCATCACGGTCAAACAGGGCGCCGAACCCGGCGACGTCCAGTTCATGCCGTGGGGCGACGCTCCGGTCAACGAGGGGCGGATCTGCATCAAAGGCGGCGCGGCCACCGAGGTCGTCGACCACGAGGACCGGCTCACCGAACCACAGATACGGGAGGAAGACGGCTCGCTCCGGGAGGCCAGCTGGGAGGAGGCCTACGAGCTGATCGTCTCCGAGATGGAACGCATCCGCGAGGAGTACGGCCCCGACGCCATGGGCTTTTATGGCTCCTCGAAGACGATGAACGAGGAGAACTACCTCCTCCAGAAGCTCGCCCGCCGGTACGGGACGAACAACGTCGACAACTGCACGCGGATGTGTCACGCCTCGACGGTGTGGGCGCTCCGGACGAGCCTCGGGGCGGGGGCGATGACGAACAGCATGAGAGACCTCCGGGAGGAGGCCGACGTGCTGTGGATCCACGGCGCGAACCCGGCCGAACAACACCCGATCGCCAACAGCCAGTACTTCCGCCAGGCGGTCCTCGACGGCGCAACCGTCATCCAGGTCGACCCACACGCGAACAAGACCACCCGGTCGTTCAAGATCGACGAGACCGACCGCCACCAGCACCTCCAGGTGAAGCCGGGCACCGACGTCGCCTTGCTCAACGTCGTGATCAAGACGATCCTCGAGAACGACTGGGTCGACCACGAGTTCGTCGAGGAGCGCACGGAGGGCTTTTCCCACCTCGTCGAGACCCTGGAGGGGTTCGACAAGGAGGCCGCCGCCGAGGAGTGTGGCGTCGAGCTCGAGGAGATCGAACGGGCCGCAGAGAAGTACGCGAACGCGGAGAACGCGGCCATCTTCACCGGGATGGGGATGAGCCAGCACACGAGCGGCGTCGACAACGTCCAAAACGAGATCAACCTCGCGTTGATCACGGGTAACCTCGGTCGGCCCGGCACGGGCGTCAATCCGCTGCGCGGCCAGAACAACGTCCAGGGCACCTGTGACGTCGGCGCGATGCCGAACGTCCTCCCGGGATACCAGCTCGTCGACGACGACGAGGCCCGCGAGGCCGTCGAGGAGGTCTGGGGCTTTTCGATACCCTCCGAGCCCGGCCTGACGAACGTCGAGATCTCCCACGAGGCGGGGAAGTCGGTCCACGGGCTGTACATCATGGGCGAGAACCCCATCATGTCCGAGCCGGACGCGAACCGGGTCGCAGAACGGTTCGAGGAGCTCGAGTTCGTCGTCGTCCAGGACATCTTCCCGACCGAGACCGCCGAGTACGCCGACGTCATCCTGCCGGCGACGACGTGGGCCGAACGCGGCGGCACCGTCACCAACACCGACCGGCGCGTCCAGCGGATGCGCGGGGTACGGAAGGTCCACCCGAACACGAAACACGACCTCGAGATCGTCAGCGAGGTGGGCAGCCGCCTGTTCGGCGAGGGGTTCGAGTTCGAGACCCCAGAGGAGGTCTTCGAGGAGCTCCGGCAGGTCTGTCCGAGCTACCACGGGATGACCTACGAGCTGCTCGGCACCGAGGGGCTCCACTGGCCCTGTTACGAGCTCGGCGACGAGGGCGATCCGTACCTCTACGAGGAGGAGTTCGACACCGAAAGCGGGCTGGGACACATCGAGGGCGTCCGCCACCAGGACCCCAAAGAGACCCCGAGCGAGGAGTACCCGCTCGTGCTCACGACCGCCCGGCTCGAGGAACACTACAACACGGGAACGATGAGCACGCGCTCGCCGACGCTCAACCGGGTGAAACCGGAGAACTTCGTCGACGTCCACCCCGCGGACGCCGAGCGGTACGGTATCGAGGACGGCGACTACGTCGCGGTCACCTCCCCGCGCGGACGGATCGAACTCAAAGCGCAGGTCACCGAGGACATAAAGGAGGGCGTGATCTGGACGACCCCACACTTCGCCGCGGCCTCGGCGAACGTGCTCACCAACGACGTGCTGGACGAACGGGCGAAGATCCCCGAGTACAAAGCCGCCAGCGCGGAGATCGAGGTCGGCATCGAGCCCGCCGAGCCCGCGGACGACTGAGCCCCCGCGGGACGACCGATCGAGCCGACGGGATGCCGACCGGCTCCACGCGAGCCGGATCGACTCGACGAGAGATGCAAGCGATCGATCACGTCGTGGACCGATCGTGGCGACGAGAATCCTGCCGTCGCAGTCGCCCCCTCTCCTCGGGTCGTCACAGCCGGCCATTGTCCCGGGTCGTCACAGCCGGCCATTGTCCCGGGTCGTCACAGCCGGCCATTGTCCCGGGCCGTCACAGCCGGCCATTGTCCCGGGTCGTCACAGCCAGCTCTTGACCGGGCCGTCAGCACCGGTCGGTCCGGAACCCCCTGACGGCGCCGTCAGTCCGCCCCGTGAGCCGGGACGAACCCACAGCCCGGACAGCCGTTGTGTTTCGTGGTCAGGTAGCTCAGCTCCCGCCCACACCGCAGGCAGTTGTACGTGGCTCCTCTCATGGTACCGACACACGGCGAGGAGATGCATATAGCTTGCCCGGGGCTCCAGGCCGAGGGGGCGTCGAAGTCGGGATCGGTCGGGACGACGCTGCCGGAGTCGGTGGGACGACGCTGCCGGAGCCAGACCGCCCGCGACGCGTTACTCGCCGGCTGTCCCGACGCGCCGGAGCGCGTCGGGCCGGCCGAGGATCAACAGCCGGTCGCCGGCCTCGAGGGCGCGGTCGTCCCCGGGTGTGACGATCGGTTTCCCGTCCCGTTCGATGGCGACCACGGTCGCCCCGAGGTCGCCGACGAGCGAGTCGGAAAGCGGGCCGTCCTGCCCGACGGACGCCGAGGTGATCGTCTCGTCGGCGGCCCACAGCAGCGAGGCGAGCTCCCGGTCCGCGCCGGGCGTCGCGGGGAGCGTGGTCAGCCGGTACGCCCGCGAGGGGTCGAGCGCGTCGAGGTCCTCCTCGTCGACCGCCAGGGTGACCGTATCGCCGGCGACGGCACGGAGCTCGGCCGAACAGACGAGCGTCGGCTCACCCGTGCCGGCAGCCGTCGACGCTCCGTCGGCGTCGGATGGGGCCGGCCGTCCGTTCCCCGCGTCGGGGACGTCCGTCCGCTCGTCCCCGACGGCACCCCCGGCGGTGGAGTCGTCGGTTCCAGTCGGGTTCCCCCTGGACTCCGTCGTCCAGACCTCGACGGCGTCGCCCGGACCGGCGTGGAAAGCCGGGTCGGCCTGGACGGCGACCGCCGCGGTGCCGGGAGCGAGCGTCGGCCCGAGCCCGGCGACCCGCGAGCCGACCGCGAGATACGCTATCGTGCGATCCTCGCCGAGTTCGACGTCGACGTGTCCGATCCCGTAGTCGTGCTCGAGTCGGCTCACGATCCGGTCGCGAAGCTCCCCGGGACTCAGCCGGCGCGGGAAGACGAGCGTCGTCCCCTCGAGCTGGGCTTTCGTCTCCGGATCGACCGGATCGTAGCCGTCGACGTCCTCGACCGTCTCGGGGAGGGTGACGGCGACGACCCGGCCGGCCGCGCGGACGAGCTGGTTTACGTCCGCTAGCTCCCGCGTGCCGAGGGAGGTCGCGAGGACGGACCCCGCCAGCGATCCACCCGCTCGCCGTCCGGCGTCGGCAGCGATCGCGCCGACGACGAACGCGGTGATCGTGTAGATGGCGGTCGCGGGCGCGAGAAGCTCCGTTCCCCCGAGGATCGCGTCCCCGAGCGCGCTTCGCGTGTTCAACCAGACGGCGACCGCCGAGACGCCGAGCAGAACGGCGATCCCCTCGGGGATCGTCTCCCGGACGTACCACCGGTAGACGAACGAAACGATGGCGCTGACGCCCCCGGCGAGGGCGGCGTAGCCCACGATCCTGACCGCCGCCTCGAGGAGCTCCTCGGTAGTCACGGCCACCAGAGACGCCACCAGGGCGTCGATCATCGGCCGGCCGCCTCCGAGAGCGCGCGCAGCTGTCGGCGCGGCCCGACGACGAACAGCTCGTCGCCCTCGCCGAGCGGACGGTCCCCGCCGGGAACGAACGTCCACTGTCTGGTCGTCGACGTCGCCCGATTCGCGCCGGTCCGCCCGGTCGTCGGCGTCGCCCGATTCGCGCCGGTCCGCCCGGTCGTCGACGTCGCCCGACCCGTGCCGTCGTTCCACCGGACCGCGAGCACCGTCGCGTCCGCCGCGACGGTCGGCAGGACGGCCGCGGGCGAACTCCCGTCGAGGGCGCCGTTCCCGCGGACGGTGAGCTTCTCGACGGCGTACCCCGCCCGGCGAAACAGCGCGAGCAGCTCGAACGCGCGGTTGGTCCCCCGGGGCCTGACGACGACCCGGCCGCGGTCGGCAGCAAGGAGCGTCGACGCCTCCCGTCGGGGAACCGCGACCGTCACGCGCCCCTCGCCGCCGTCGGTGGTCGGGGCGACGGCCACCGGTTCGCCCGGTTCGGCCTGCCCGCCGTCGGTCACCGCCGGCTTCGAGGCCGACGGCGCCGATCGGGCGCTCACCAGGCTGCCGTCGACGGCCCCGGCGGCCGTCTCGACCGTGAGAAGCTCCCCGCGAGCCAGCCCGGTCGGGACGAGCGCGTCGACCGAGACCGCACGCGTTCCCGCCTGGATCCGTTTCGAGAGGCGCCCGGCCGGCGGTGCGACCGCGATCGTGGCACGTCCGCGTTCGTCGATCGTCACGAGGGCGTCGGTGAGCCCGTAGTCGGCCACGAGCCGCTCCTCGAGGCGGCGTTCGAGCTCCGCGAGCGGGAGGTCGGCGGGGAGCCTCCAGGACTCCCCGCGGATCTCCGCCCGGAGCTCGGCCGGCACGGAGGGGTATCCCTCCATGTCCTCGACCTCCCCGCGGGGTTCGACGGTCACCTGGCCTATCCCGCCGACGATCTCGATGGCGTCGGCCGAGAGCGTTCGCTGGCGGAGCTGGCTGAGGGAGAACCGCTTCGGTAACGCCGCACCCAGCTTGTCCCCCTGGCTGTGGGCGTACAGCGCGAGCATCAGGATGACGAGGACGGCCACGAGCAGGCGCGGCGAGTTCGCGATCTCCGGCTCGAGCAGGCCGAGCAGCCCGCCGTTGACGCTCGCCATCGAGAGTGCGAGCACGACGACCCCCAGCCCGGGGAGGGTCACGCCGGTGACGTACTTGACGACGAAGCCGAGCGTTCCGGCGACCAGCGCCGGAACCACGCCGGCGAGGAGCCCGAGGTAGATCCCGAGAAGCACCTCGACTGGAAGCGACATGAACGCCCCCTCTCGCTAGATCCTGTTATATGTGTCGTGAGCCGACGTGCCCGGTGTGGCGGTCGCCTCCGTCCCGGTGTGGCGGCCATCTCCGTCCCGGTGTGGCGGCCAGCTCCGGCCCGGCGCGTCGGTCGCCTCCGGGCTCGATCCGATCGTCCCCGGAGGCTCTAGAACAGCCCGGAGATCGTGCCGTCGGGATCGATGTCCATGCCGGCGGCGGCGGGCTCGTCGGGCAGCCCCGGGAGGGTGAGCACGTCGCCGGTGAGCGCGACGAGGAAGCCAGCGCCCGCGGAGGGGTAGATCTCCCGGACGTCGAGGGTCCACCCCTCCGGAACGCCCTTGAGGCTCGCGTCGTCGCTCAGCGAGTGGAACGTCTTCGAGAGACAGATCGGGACGTCGTCGAGCCCGAGCGACTCGAGACGCGCGATGTCCTCGCGGGCGCCGTCGGAGTAGTTGACGCCGTCGGCGCCGTAGACCTCCGTCGCGACCGTCTCGATTTTCTCCTCGATCGACTCCTCGACGTCGTAAAGCGGCGCGAACTCCGAGGGCTCCTCGCTGGCCGCGACGATCTCCTCGGCCAGTTCGGCGCCGCCGGCCCCACCCTCGCCGAAGACGTTCGACTCGGCGACCCGGACGTCGAGTTCCTCCCGACAGTACTCGATGACGGTCGCGACCTCGTCGTCGGTGTCACCCGGGAATCGGTTGAGCGCGACGACGACGGGTACGCCCCACTTCCGGAGGTTCCGGACGTGTTTCTCGAGGTTCGCGAGCCCGCGGGAGACGGCGTCGACGTCCTCGGCTTTCAGCTCCTCGAGGTCGGGAGGCCACATCTCCTGGCCGTGGTACTTCAGCGCGCGGACGGAGGCGACGATCGTCACCGCGTCGGGCTCCATCTCGCCGAACCGACAGACGATGTTCATGAACTTCTCGGCGCCCAGATCCGAGCCGAAGCCGGCCTCGGTGATCAGATACTCCGCGAGGTTCGAGGCGACGTCGTCGGCGATAAGCGAGTTCGTCCCGTGGGCGATGTTCGCGAACGGGCCGCCGTGGACGAACGCGGGCGTCCCCTCGATCGTCTGGACGACGTTCGGTTTCAGCGCGTCACGCAACAGCAGGGAGACGGCTCCGGTCGCGTCGATGTCGTCGACGGTGACCGGCTCGCCGCCCTCGTCGTAGGCGACGATCATGCGCCCGACCCGCGCTTTCAGGTCCGCGAGGTCCTCGGACAGACAGAGGACGGCCATGAGCTCCGAGGCGGCCGTCAGCAGGAAGCCGTCCTCCCGAACTGCGCCGCCGGTCTCGCCCATGCCGACGACCGTCTCCCGCAACGCACGGTCGTTCATGTCGATCGCCCGCTTCCAGGCGACGGCCTTCCGGTCGATCCGGGGAGCCTCGTCCTGGCGGATGTGGTTGTCGAGCATCGAGGCGATGAGGTTGTGCGCGGAGGTCAGCGCGTGGAGGTCGCCCGTGAAGTGGAGGTTGATGTCCTCCATCGGGAGCACCTGGGAGTAGCCACCGCCCGCGGCGCCGCCTTTGACCCCGAAGACCGGCCCGAGGGAGGGCTCGCGGATCGCGATCAGGGCGTCTTTCCCGATGTGGTCGAACGCCTGGCCGAGCCCGACCGTGGTGACCGTCTTCCCCTCACCCAGCGGCGTCGGCGTCATCCCCGTCACGAGCACGAGTTTCCCCTCGCCGTCGCCCTCCTCGCGGACGCGCTCGATCGCTTCCGTCGTCAGCTTCGCTTTGTACTCCCCGTACAGCTCGAGGTCGTCGGCCGAAAGCCCGTAGGGCTCGACGATCTCCGTGATGGGTCGTTTCTCGGCGGCCTGTGCGATCTCGTAGTCGGTCGGTACCGACGAATCGCTCTCTGGCGGTGACATCGATGTCCGGAGGTTTTCCGGACGCGGTTATCAATGTTGGCGTACCTATACGTTCCCGAACACGACGTGTTTCGACGCCCGGTGGGCGTGTCCCGCCGGCGAACGGTCCGAATCAGCCGCCACGAGCGTCGACGTACGCCTCGAGCTCGCGCTCGACGACCGGCTCGATCGCCGGGCGCTCGTAGCTCTCGAGGAGCGCCCGGACGCGGTCGCGGGCCCGCTCTCGGACCGAGGGTGCGCCGTCGGCCCCCCAGTCGTCGTGGGAACGTTTGTCGACGATGGCGGGGTCGTGGAACCGCCCGTCCGGAGTCGCCTCGAGGAAGTGGCCCGCGGGCTCGGTGGCGGCCAGCGTCCCGAGGTCCAGGGCGTCCTCGTCGACGGCGTACCCCTCGGCGAACCGGTCGAGATACCGCAGGGTCTCACAGTCGAGGACGAACTTCCCGGGGGAGACGGCCGCATACGACTCGAGAACGCCGGCGGCGTGGAGGACGAAGTCGACGCCGCCGAAGGCCGTCACCGCCTGGAGGAACGTCGACTCGAAGCCGGCCTGGTAGTCGACGGCCTTCGCGTCGGTGAGCCCGCCACCGCTTCTGGTCGGCAGCCCGTACGCACGACCCAGCTCGGCGGCGAGTGGGACCGCCAGCGCCGACTCCGGGCTGCCGACCGACAGCGAGCCGTGGCGGTCGTCCACCGGCGAACAGGAGAGGCCGTAGACGACCGGCGTCCCCGGCTCGACGAGCTGGGTGAGCGTCACTCCCAAAAGCGTCTCGGCGTTGGCCTGGGCCACCGAGCCGGCGACCGTCGGCGGCCCGGAGGCGCCGGCCATGGTAAAGGAGGTGACCACCGGCGGCTGGCCGGCGTCGGCGTAGGCGAGCAGACCGGCGAGCATCGCCTCGTCCGTGCTCCGGGGTGGCACCGTGTTCACCAGGCCGGCGACGTACGGCCGACCCAGGTCGGGGTCGCCGACCGCGATGCCGACGAGCTCCAGACACTCCCGGGCGCGCTCGGCCCCAGTCGTCGAGGCCATCACCGGCTTGTCGGCGAGGGTGAGCGACCGCCGGAGCGTCTCGAGGTGTCTTCGCTCGCGGGGGACGTCCGCGGGCTCACAGAGCCGGTAGCCGACGCAGGTGAGGGCGTCCTCGCTCTGAGTGAGTTTCACCAGCCGCTCGTAGTCGGCCAGCCGCGCTCGCCGCCGCTCCCCGTCGAGGGTGTAGACGTGGGAGGGGCCGTAGCCGGGGGCCCGGACGGGCCGGCCGTCGCCGACGACGACGTCGTTCTCGGGGTTTCGCGCGTGGAGGGTGAACCGGGAGGGGGCACTGTCGACGGCGTCGGCGACGATCGAACGCGGTACCCGTACCACGTCGTCGTCCCCGACGGCCGCGCCGGCCGCCGCGAGGAGCTGCCGGGCGCGGGCGTGGCGGACTTCGATCCCGAGCTCCTCTAGGATGGAGATCGAGGCCTCGTGGATCGCCGCCACGCCGTCGTCCAGCCGCTCTAAGGGCGGACCGGCGGCCGTCTCGGCGTCGAACATTGGTGACCCATAGCGCCAGCCCCCGAATAAGGGTTCGTTCCGCTGGCCAGGAAACCGACGCCGTCGGTCGATTCGGCCGGAACCGGCCCGGCGTGGACACGACCTGTCCGGATCGCTACCGGTCGTGGTTCGACGGCCGGCGTGTCGCCGACGGCAGGAGCTTTATTCGCGGCGGCGAAAGCCGCCGGCATGGAGTACCACGAGGCGCTCGGGCGCCTGGATCGGCTCAGGCGGCTCCGCCCGAAGATGGGGACGGAGACGACGGCCGCCCTGCTCGCGGCCGTGGGCGATCCACACGAGGGGGTGCCCGCGGTACAGATCGCGGGCTCGAACGGCAAGGGGAGTACGGCCGCCGTCCTCGAGCGGATCCTCCGGGAGGCGGGTCTGGAGGTCGGTCTCTACACCTCCCCGGATCTCAACGACGTCCGCGAGCGGATCCGCGTCGGAGGTCGGAAGATCCCCAGACGGGAGCTCGTCCGGTTCGTCGAGGCGGCCTGGCCGTTCGTCAGGGAACGGGCCACGGAGGGCGAGGCGCCGACGTTCTTCGAGGCGTTTACCGCGCTGGCGCTGTGGCACTTCGGCCGGGAGGACGTCGACGTCGCCGTCCTCGAGGTCGGGATCGGCGGCCGGTACGACGCGACCAGCGTCGTCGATCCCGTCGCCGCGGCGGTCACGAGCGTGAGCTTGGAACACACCGACATCATCGGCTCGACGGTCGAGGAGATCGCCCGCGACAAGGCCCAGGTCGCCCCCGCGGACGCACCGCTCGTTACCGGCGCGACCGGATCGGCCCTCGAGGCGATCCGCGAGGAGACGACCGTCCGCACCGTCGGTACCGACGGGGCAGACGTACGCGTCCGGGAGGCGGGGATGGTCGGCCCGACCGAGTCGTCGGTCGAGATCGACGGGCCGGACTGGCGGATCTCGGGCCCGACGCCGCTGCTCGGCGCCCACCAGGCGATAAACGCGGGAATCGCCGCGACGCTCGCCCGACAGGTCGCCGACGTCTCGGAAGCCGAGGTCGCCGCCGGCATCCGGAACGTCGTCTGGCCGGGACGGTTCGAGGTGATGGGCCGGGAGCCGCTCTCGATCCTCGACGGTGCACACAACCCCGACGCCTGCCGGCGGCTCGCGACGCTGCTCGAACGCTTCGAGTACGACCGACTCCACCTCGTCCTCGGTGCGATGGTCGAGAAAGACCACCGAGAGATGTGTCGGGCGCTGCCGGCGGCCGACCGGGTGTACGTCGTCGAGCCGGCCGTCGACCGCGCCCGGGACGCGGAGACGCTAGGGGCGACCGTCGAGCGCGAACGCGGGGGACGAGTCGAGGTCGCCGGGCCGGTGCTCTCGGGGGTCGATCGGGCGCTGTCGGCGGCCGACCCCGACGACTGCGTGCTCGTCGCGGGCTCGCTGTACGCCGTCGGGGAGGCCAGGGACCGCTGGATTCGGACGCCACGGATCGTTCGGACCGACACGCGGACGCGGGCCCGGGCGACCCTCGAGAGCGCGGACGTCCCCGCCGTCGAGCGCCGGCGCCGTGCCGACGGGCTGGTCGGCCGGACGGTCAGGCTCCGCGTGCGGCCGGGGACCGCCGACGAGCTACGCGAGCTGGCGGCGACGGCCGGGGGACGCTGTGTGGTCTCGGGGGTGAGACGGGCCGACGCCAACGTCGAGGTCGTCCTCGCCGGGAGCATAGAGACGTTCGAGACGCTCGTCGACAGCCTCGAGCGGTCGGTCGGCGAGCGCCGGGTCGTCGCCGAACAGCTCCGGACGCTGCTCGGTCTCGACGCCGGCGGCGAGAGAGCCGACACCGCCGCGAGCGGGGGGTCGGACCCGATCGGTGGAGCCGGCGGCGTCGGGACGGGAGGAGCGGCCGACGAGGGCGGCGGTGGGACGGAGGTCGCCGGAGCGGTCGACGAAGCCGGCAGCGTCGGGACGGGAGGGGGGGCCGACGGGAGCCCCGGGACGACCTACCCCTGGGAGGAGGACACCGCGGTGATGGGGATCCTGAACGTCACCCCGGACTCGTTTCACGACGGCGGAGAGTACGAGCGGGTCGCGGACGCGGTCGCCCGGGCGGA
>LKNG01000081.1 GCA_001564115.1 Natrialbaceae archaeon Tc-Br11_E2g8
CTCGTTCATCGGCAGACAGATCGACAGAGTACTGTTGTGTTCGTGGCATGGTTACGTCAGAAATTTCTGAGCACACTATAGAGGCGCTCTACGTAGATAAACCTAGCAGTTCAGGGCTGAAGCCGCACTAGTGAACTCGTCGACACGGAGACGTTCGAAACACCACGACCGACATCGCCGACGTTCCGTCGGCCCGACGGCGACGTTTCGATCGGCTCCACGTCGACGTTCCGCACAACTCAGTGGAGTCACGAACGGCGACGGCCCCCGTACTGACGGTCAGTGACGAACCGGGCGGATCACTGCAGGGTCTCCCCGTTCACGACCCGACCGACGAACAACGGCGTCTCCGTCGGCCGGTCCCGGACGTAAAACAGGAAGGGGCGATCGACGATCATCTCCGCGTGATCGGCCGGGGCGCTCTCGTCCATGGCGACGGCGGTCGCGGCCGCCGCCTCGGTTCCGAGTTCGTCGACGTCGACGACCGCCTCGTGGAGGATGTCGTCGACGAACAGCCCCGCGTCCTCGGTCATCCCGGAGAAGTCCGCACCCGAGCCGAAAGCCCGCTCCATGCCGAGTGCGCCCATCGCTTCGACGAGGCTGAACCGGGTTTCGATCTCGAATTTCGGCACCGTCAGATCGACCTCGGGGGTGGCGGTCTCCGCGAGCATCGTCGCCAGCCGATCGACCGAGAACTCCTCTTCGAAGGTCTCGAACTCGCCCTCGGCCGGGAGGACGATCACCATACTCGAGTCGTCGTTCGCGTAGGGGAGCTCGACGAGCTGGTGGCCGTCGATCTCGGCGTACGGCACCTCGATCGACTGGTACATCATCCGGGCCTCGTCGTCCTCGCCGTCGAGGGCCGTGAACGTCCCGCTCTCGGTGTCGCCCTCGTCGAACGGGTACTTCCACATCGCGTAGAAGTAGATCGCGTTGGTCAACACCAGCCGGGTCGACTCGCCGACCGAGCTCTCGGGCAACAGCTCCTCGATGAGCCCCTCCGTCCGTTCGGCGACCCACTCGTTTATCTCCTCGCGGGCGCCCTCGGGATCGCCGGCGTAGTCGACCAGGCGCATGCCGGCCTCGTAGTACGCCCCCAGCAGGTCGAGAAACGCCTCCTCGAACTCGAGGTCCTCCTGGCCCCACGTCGCGTTCGCCGTGTTGAACTCGAACGCCGGCCCCTCGCTTTCCCCGCCGGTCGGCTCCTCGACCTCCTGGCCGTCCTCGTTGCGCCGGGCGAACTCGGCTTCGAGGGCGCCGAACGCGGGGTGGAGATCGTCGTTCTCGAGTTCGTACCGCAACGCCTCGGCCATCTCCTCGGCCGTCTCGCCGCCGGCGCCGGCGTAGGTCATCGCCAAGGCGACCGAGACGCTGTACGGCGAGAAAAAGAGGTTCCCGTCGGGCTCTTCCTCGCGAAGTTCGGCCAGCAAGTCGAGGGCGAACGCGGCGTTGCCCCGCACCTGCTCGGCCAGCAGCTCCTCGTCGACGTCGGGGTCGGTGGTGAGGTCGAGTCGTGGGAACGGGGGAGCCTCGTGCTCGTCGAACCCGTTCCCGTCCTCGTCGTTGGTTCCGTTCTCGTCGGTGTCGTTCGTACCGTCGGCGGGATCCTCGGCGCTCGTACAGCCCGCGACGCCCGCGAGGAACGCCCCGGTGAGCGCGAGAACCCGTCTGCGGTCGGCGGAGGTGTGCACGATTGCCATACGTCGACCACCCCGGCGGTGGATAAACGCTTTCTGCAGGGTGAAACGGGCGTTTGAGCTAGGGTAACAACGGAAACGATGTACACACCCTCGCGATCCACCCGTCCAGAACCGACAGCTCGACGGTTCTGGACGGTCCCGTTGCGAGGGTGTGTGCAACGACGTCCAGTGGCCACTGTAGAACGGCTCCGGCGTCCGCCGGACGGTCGATCGGGCCGTCACCAGCCGGAACGCGCTGTCGGTCCTCGATTTCCGCGAGGGGCGCCGAGGGGACGTCCCGCCAGCCGCCGGGATGGGTGACGTCGTCGCCCGGCGTCGGTGCGCTCGGCCCGGAATAGACGCGAGCTCGCGGGTCGTGATCCGAGGGATGGCGATCCCACCGACGGTCGACCGTTCCGTCCCCGTGATCTTCGCCGACGTCGTGGTCCGGACTCCGGCCGGCCCTGGTTATCCGACGTGCGTCCTGGCCCGTTCACACGTCTCCGCGATAGCGTCCGGCCCCGGCGGCGGCAGCCGTTCCCGGTCACGGACCGTGGCGACCGTCTCACAGACGGCAGCGACGCAGTATCTGTGGAACGGCGCTTCGGCCACGGCGTCGTCGGCTAGCCGTGAGAGCGCGGGCAGCCAGTCGAGGTGTTGCTCGACGAACGTCAGATACGCCGCGTCCTCCTCAGTCCGGAGAAGTGTGGCCGCGTACTCGAGCAGGAGTGTGAGATGATCGGCAGCGTAGGCGTCGGGGGCGGACACTCCGATGGCGTCGTACCGGGCCCGCATGTCGGCCGCCGCCGGTCCGGAGCGCAGCCCTCCGCTCGCGGGGCCGTCGTACCAGGGTCGGTAGACGGACTCGATCAACGGCGCGTACGGCGTGGCCAGCCCCTCGAACAGCGCGACGTACGCGCTGTCGAAGGCGGCTCTCGACGCCGGCACCGCGTCGGGAGCGCCGGGGTCGTCCGGCAGCGGGACACACAGGGTGTCGGCGAGCCGGGCGAGCTCCGCCGCGAACCGCCCCTCCCGGACGTCGCGGTGGAACCGCTCGTCGGGGTGTTTGAACCCCTCTGCGAGCAGCGTGTACAGCGACGCCCACGCCTCACGGCGGTCGTCCCGTTCGCCCGTCGCGTCGACGGGGCAGCGGTGCGTTCTTCGATCGGTGATCGTTCGTCGGTCGGACATGGGTGGGTTTCAGACGGACAGCGGGGCGTTGTACGCCGCCGCGATGACCAGATAGCGGAGCGCGATACCGCCGAGGACGACGAAGCCGAACTTCACCGTGTACACTCCGCGGACGAACCGCGTCAGGCGTTCGCTGCTGGAGACGTCGACGCGGCGCTCGATAGCGATCAGGCCGACGGACAGCACCAGTGGCAACGCGAGACCGACCGTGACGACGCCACCCCAGAACACGAGTCCGTACTCCACGGTCAACAGCTCGAAGGCGGCGACGGCGCCCGGACCGCCCGACGCGAGCGTCGTCAGCAGGAGCGCCAGCACGAGAATCTCCCCGAGGATGATGGCGTCGTCGGCCACGCTGAAGGCGGTGATCCTCGTGTCGTGGACCCCCTCGAACAGGGCCGTCGCACCGATCGTGGCCGCGAGGCCGATCGAGAGTGCGCTGGCCAGAAACAGGAACGGGAGCACGGTCCCGTCCCACAGCGGAACGGTCGTCGAGACGTAGCCGAGCTTGAGGCCGGTGTACGCGACCATCCCGACTGCGAGGGCCGAGCCGACGGCCGAGACCGCCAGCCGTCCCCGGCGGCCGGGAGCGGTCCAGTCGGCCAGACGCGCGAGCCACGTGTCGACGGGAACTCCGGATCGCCCCTCGATCCACCGGCTGATCGCCCGGGGGAACGAGCTCCGGCCGACCGGCTCCGCGCCCCAGAGCAACCAGAGCGCCTGGAGGGCGGCCACCACGGAGAACCCCACGATGATCCAGGTGCCGATCACGAGCCACGAGCCGAAGTTCACGAAGAGGATCGGAAAGAGCAACGCCCGCAGCGGCGCGCCGAGGTGGAACACGAGGAGGTGAACCATCCCCGCGCCCACGGCGCCCAGCGCGAGGACGACGCCCCACTGGCTGATCGCCCGCATCGAGCGCCGCGTCGTCGCGTCCGCGGCGCGCCGACCGAACAGGTCGGCGACGAAACCGGTCAGGTACGCGCCGCCGGCGAGCCCGCTGAAAAACAGGTAGGCGGCGATGTACCAGCCGTAGTTCTGCTCGGCGAGCCAGATCAGTCCGTCCGGGCTATCCATCGTCGTCGTCCACCTCCGTGGCCCCGGTTGCGGGTTCGAGAACGAGCGCCGGCCCGTCCCCGTCCGTACCGAACTCCGCTGCGGCCGCCTCGGAGGCCTCCCGGACCAGCTCGTTGATCGGGCCCGCGTCGAGTGCGCCGGTGACGCAGTTGTCGACGCAGGCGGGCGTCCCGCGGGCCGTCTCCGACTCCTCGCGTGGCGGCGAGCCGTGGCCGTCGCCCGCTCCCTCGCCGAGACAGCCGTGGCACTTCTGAACCAGCCCGTCCTCGCCGAACTGCACGGCGCCGTACGGACAGGCGTACGAACAGTAGTTACAGCCGATACACCGGTCCCGGTCGACGGTGACGATCCCGTCTGACTCCCGTTTCTCGAGGGCGAAGGTCGGACAGACGTCCCGACACTCGGGCTCCTCGCAGTGATAACAGCCCACCGAGACCGACACCTCCTCGTAGTGGGGGAACTCGCCCTCCCCGACGTGTTCGACCCGCCGCCAGCTGACGCCCTCGTCGGTGTCGACGTCGTTTCGCACGCGACAGGCCTGCGCGCAGGCGTGACAGCCGATACAGCTGTCGGGGTCGAAGTAAAAGCCCCACTGGCTCATCGACCGTCACCTCCGACGGGCGTGACGTCGACCGGATGGTTCCGGTCGACCTGCCCGGAGACCGGTTCGACGTGACGCTCGGCGTTGATCGTCATGACGTTCCCGCCGGCCTGATCCGGGGCGATCGAGTACTCCCCGAAGCCGGAGACGGTGAACAGCCAGCCGGGCCGGACGCCCTCGTAGACGTGTGCCACGAGCTCGAGCTCGCCGTCGGGGGCGGTGATCCGGACCCGGTCGCCGGTCTCGATCCCGCGTGGCTCGGCGTCCCGAGGGTTGATGTGTAGCAGGTTCCCGTCGTAGTCGTCGTACCCGAACCCGTACCGGTCGTGATACTCCGCGACCGGCTCCGTGAGGGCCTGACAGTGGCCCCGCGAGAGCTGCTGGACGAAGCCGTCGGTCAGCAACAGCGGGTACTCCTCGTCGGTCGTCTCGCCGTACAGCTCGTCGTCCGGAGGATGCCACTCGGGTGCGGTACTGGCGCCGGTCTCCTCGGCGAGCGCAGCGTACTCCTCGACGACGTCGAGGTCGAACTGGAACTTCCCGGTTTCCGTGTCGAACCCGTCCTCGCGCCACCGTTCGTACTCGACGTCGGAGACGATCTCGTAGCTGCGCTCGGCGACCTCGTCGAACGAGAGCCCGATCCCCGAGAGCTGCTCGTCGTAGAACTCGGCGGCGTCCTCCCACGGGAAGTACTCGCCCCAGCCCATCGCCTCGGCTAGATCCTTGTAGATCTCGTAGTCGGTCCGGCAGTCGCCGATCGGCTCGATGACGGCCTTCGAGGCGGAGACCCAGCCGGACTCGCTGTAGGCGCCGTCCCCGCCGGTCGCGAGAAACGGCTGTTCGAGCGCCGACGCGCCGGGGAAGACGACGTCGGCGCGACGGCTGACGCCGCTCCAGAAGGCGTCGACGGTGATCACGAGCTCCATCGCCTCGAGCGCGTCGGCCCAGGCGTCGCTGTTTCCGCTCTTCAGCGGGGCCGACCAGTTGTTGACGAACCCCCGTATGTCGCCGCGCTCGACCGCCGCCGGAACGGCGTTGTGCGAGAGGTCACGGACGTGACGCTGGTACGGGTAGTCGTCGTAGTCGGGTGTGGGCCGGTCCTCGTGGTTGGCGGGGACGTCGATCCCTCGCTTCTCGAACGGATCGGCCAGCGAGAACCCGGACTGCCAGTGACGGGTGCCGCCCTTGCGGTCGATACTGCCGACCAGCCCGTTGAGCGCGTGGACGTTCTGGCAGTTTTTGAACCCGTTCCCCTGGAACGCGAGGCCGGTCCAGGGGAACGCGACCGCGCGAGGTGCCGCCTCCGCGAAGCCCACCGCGAGTTCCCGGATCACCTCGGCGTCGACGTCGGTGATCTCCGCGGCCCACTCGGGGGTCGCCTCGGCGACGGCCTCGCGGTACGCGTCGAAGCCGTACGTCCACTCCTCGAGGAACTCCTCGTCGTACAGCTCCTCCGCGACGATGACGTGGCCCATCGCGAGCGCGAGCGCGCCGTCGGTCCGCGGTTCGATCGGGATCCACAGATCCGCGATCTCGGCGGTCTTCGTGTACCGGGGATCGATACAGACGAGCGTCGCGTCGTTCTCCTCGATCGCCTCCAGGATGCCTTTGGGCTCCCACTGGCCGCGAAACGACTCCATCGGGTTGCGGCCCCACGCGATCATGAACTCCGAGTTCCGCCAGTCCGGATACTCCCGGCCGTAGCCGGCCATCCACTCCCAGGAGTCCGAGAACGGTCCGTGACAGGTCGTCTTCCGGCCGACCTGGATCGGTGCGCCGTACAGCTCCCGGAACAGCAGATCGTGGAACTCGCCGCCGATCGGATACCCCTGGTAGCGCAGCAGCTTCTCCGGGCCGTGCTCCTCGCGGAACGCCTCGAGTCGCTCCGCGGCGTACGCGATCGCCTCGTCCCAGTCGGCGGCGCGCAGGTCGCCGTCCTCCCGGACGTACGGTCGGGTGATCCGGTTCGGGTTGTAGGTCTTCTCGAGCTGTGCCAGCCCTTTCGAGCACAGCGTCCCCTCGGTTCCCGGGCCGGCGCTGGCTTTCGGGTGGCCGTCGACGCCGGTCAGGTCGACGGCCTCGCCGTCCTCGAGGACGACCGCCTGTCCACAGCCGGCACGACAGATCCAGCAGTTGCTGTGGACGGTCCGTCGCTCGGTCGCCGACCGGGACGCGTCCTCCGACCCCCGGCCCACGCAGCCGGCGGCCGCGACCGACAGCGCGCCGGCTGCAGCTCCGAGGAACGTTCGTCTCCTGACGGCGTTCGACGCCTCCTCACTCATCCGTAACCACCTGCTCTGGCATGCTGTACCCGTCTTGTGGGCAGGCGGCCGTCGGTGAGGATCTGACCTCTAGCTGTGAGTCTCTTTAAGTCCCCCCGGTGGAACGGCCACGCGTCGCCTCGAGAACGAGTTTGCGTTCGGCCGAGCGGAGCCGCTGGGAGAGGGTGGCTTTCGAGACGTCGAACGCGTCCGCGAGCACCTCCAGCGACGTCCCCCGTGGTCGATCGTAGTACCCGGTCTCGACGGCCCACTGGAGGGTCTCCCGTTCGAGATCGGTCAGGGCGCCGAGATCGACCGTCCGGAGCTCCGAGATATCGGAGTCGGGGCTCGTCTCGCCGAGTTTGCACACGGTGACGTCCCCGATCGTGGAGAGCTCCCCGACGACGTCGGCCAGGAGCTCCCGCGACCGGACGTGTGCCTCTATCCGCACGCCGGTGTCGGTCACGTCCGTGACCTCGGCACTGAGCCCGTCGCGGTCGAGACACTCGTAGTAACACCGGCCGTCGTGGCAGGGCTGTTCGACCTGTTCGACCCGTGGCCCGTGGCCTGCGGCGCCTTTGACCGTAAGCGAACAGCGACTGCCGTCGGAGTGACGCGAGACGGCACCGAGCGTGTCGACGCACGCACAGAGCTCTCGCATCGTACACGGATGTGCGTCGGGGAGTTCGAGTTCGAACTCGACGTAGAGCCCGAGCGTGTCCGCGCCCGGGAGGATCGTGCTCATACGTGGTGGTGTCGCGCCGACTCCGGTACCCACACGGCCAAACAATGCAACCGTACGCCCCGGCCCACGCGTCCGGTCGTTCCCGTCGTCCGGCCCACGCGTCCGGTCGTTCCCGTCGTCCGGCCCGCGTGTGCCGTCGGCTGCGTGGATTCGCGTTTCCGGCGCCGACGCCGTTTGGCGACCCCGGCGTTCGACGGCCGGTCGCGGTGAGTCCCCCGGTCAGTCGCTCGAGAGCGGCCCGGGACGGCCCGAATCCGGCAGGTCGAGGCTGCCCTCGACGGTGCGGTGTGGGTACGGAATCGTGATCCCCTCGCGTTCGAAGCGCTCGGTGACGGCCTGGACGAACCGCCCACGGATCCCCAGGAAGTCGGTGTTGCCGGGGTCGCTGATCCAGATGCGACTCTGGAGGCCGAAGGAAGCCTCGTTTATCTCGATCAGTTTCACCGACGGCTCCGGATCGGCGAGCACGCCCTCGGTGGCCCGGGCTTCCTCCAGGATGATCCGCGTCGCCCGGTCGACGTCGTCGCCGAAGCCGATGCGGAAGGTGAACTTCAGACGGAGCCGCCGGTTCCGGTCGTAGTTTTTGATCACCCCGTCGGTGAGCTGGGCGTTCGGAACCGTCAGGTGCTCGTTGTCGAAGGTCCGCACGCGGGTCACCCGGAGGCTGACGTCCTCGACGAACCCGGAGTTGTCCCCCCACTCGATCCAGTCTCCGGTCCGGAACGGCCGATCGGTGTAGATGAACACCCCGGCGACGAAGTTCCTGATGACGTCCTGTGTCGCGAGGCCGACCGCGAGCGTGGCGGCGGCGCCGATGGTCGCGAGCGCGAGCAGGATGTTGCCGAAACCGGCCATGGCGAACGAGAGCCCGACCGCGGCGAACACTACGACGCCGTAGACGAGCAGCCGGAGCGGCTTCCGTGCGTGGTCGTCGACGCCACGTCTGCGAAACAGGTCGTCCACAAGCGGGACGACGAGCCGGTTGCCGACGAGATAGAGGACGACGAAGGTCCCGACGAACACGGCCAGCGAGCCGATCGCACTCGCCACTCCGGCGGGAACCTCGACCCCTCCGATCGTATCGAACATACCGGTAGACTCGGGGTGAGCCCCTTTTGTAGTTCGGTCCGCGATCGGCTAGTACTCGTACTCCGGCCCCTCCACGTACGCGAACCGTTCCTCGACGTCCTCCCGGAGGGTGAACCCGAGCCCGGGGCCGGACGGGGCGTACACTCGCCCGTCACGGACGTCGTACTCCTCCTCGAAGAGCTCCCAGAGCATCGGCATGTACGGTGCCTGAGGTACCTCGAGGATGTGACAGTTCGGGAGCGCCAGCGCGAGGTGGATACTCGCCGCGAACAGGAGCCCGCTGCCCCACGCGTGTGGGATCGTCCGGACGCCGTGTGCCGACGCCATCGCGGCGACGCGTCTGATCTCGGTGAACCCGCCGGCGCGGGCGACGTCGGGCTGGAGGACGTCGGCCGCGTTCTCCGCCAAGAGGCTGCGGTAGTCGAATCGGGTGAACTCGCTTTCCCCCGTCGCGATCGGGATCTCCGTCGCCGCCCGGACCTCCGCGAGCGCCGCGTGGTCGTCGGGCGTGACGGGCTCTTCGAACCAGGCGACGTCGTATGGCTCGAGCCGGCGGGCGATCCGGACGGCCGTGGGGACGTCGAGCGAGCCGTGGGCGTCGACCATCACGTCGACGTCGTCCCCGAGGTGCTCCCTCGCGGATTCGACCCGCCGGACCGTGTTCTCGATCGCCAGGTCGTCCTCGCCCACCACGCGCATCTTGACCGCGTCGAAGCCGTGTTCCTCGACGTAGCCGGCCAGTTCGGGCCCGGCCTCCTCGCCGGCCGCCCAGCCGCCGCTGCCGTACGCACGGACGCTCTCGCGGGCGGCCCCGAGCAGCTTGTACACCGGCTGATCCAGGTGTTTTCCGAGCAGATCCCAGAGGGCGATGTCGATCCCGGAGATCGCCTCCAGTGTCACCCCGCGTCGGTCGTACCGGGGCTGGGAGTAGCCCCGTTCCAGGGCCGGCTCCGCCCGGGAGCCGTTGTAGAGTTTCGACCACAGTCGCTCTACGTACGTCGGATCCTCGCCGACCAGCGCCGGTCCGAGGCTGTCCTCGACGAGCGCGACCACGACCGACGGCGTGCCGAGTGCGGTACCCAGCCCGGTGAGGCCGGCGTCGGTGTCGACGTAGATGAGCGTCGCGTCGTTTTTCACCCTGGTTCCCAGATCGCTGCGAAACTGGTGTCGTTCGGGGATCGGTGACGAGAGCGGGACGGCCCGGACGTCGGTTATCTTCACGGTGTGTGCGGTTCGATCACCTGCCACATAAAACGCGCCCTCCGACCCTGTCAGAAGACGATCATGCCGGCTTCGACCGCGAAGTAGACGGCGAAGTAGGCGATAAAGGCGACGGCGAGGACCCACTGACCGGCCGAGACGTCCCGGGCGTCGCCCATCGCGGCTTTCACGAGCGGGTAGCTGATGATCCCCGCGGCCAGGCCGTTGGCGATCGAGGTCGTAAGCGGCATCACCGTGATCGTCAACCCACCGGAGATGGCCCAGGCGGGGTCGGTCCAGTCGACGTCGGCGACCCCCTGTAGCATGATGATGCCGACGACGACCAGCGCGAGGTAGGTCGCGTACTGGGGGATCGCGGACATAAGCGGCACGGCGAGCAACGCGAGTGCGAACATGACCCCGACGGTGAGGGCGGTGAAGCCGGTCCGGCCGCCCTCTTCTATCCCCGTCGAGGACTCGATGTAGGTCGTCACCGTCGAGGTGCCGATCATCGCGCCGACGGTGGTGCCGACGGCGTCGGCCATGAGGGGCTTTTCGGCCTCGGGGAGGTCGCCGTCCTCGTCGAGGAAGCCGCCGATCTGGGAGACGCCGATGAGCGTCCCCGCGGTGTCGAAGAAGTCGACGAAGAAGAACGTGAAGACGACGAGTGCGAAGACCAGCGGCTCGTCGCCGATCATCCCCACCCCCTCGACGAACCCCCAGAACAGCGGCGTGAAGTCGTACTGGGCGCTCGCCGTCGCCTCGGGGGCGAGCACGCCGCGTTCGACGACCCCCGAGAGGGTCAACAGCCAGCCGGCGGCGGCGGTCAGCAGGATGCCGACGATGATCGAGCCGCGCACGCCGCGGGCGTACAACAGGAGCATGACCAGCAAGCCGGCGAGCGAGAGCGCGGCCACCGGGCTCTCGAGGACGTTTCCGAGGGTGATCAGCGTCGCGTCGTAGGCGACGACGATCTGCATCTCCTGGAGCCCGAGAAAGAGCAGGAAGACGCCGATACCGGCCCCGACGGAGAACTTCACGGGCTCGGGGAACAGCTCGAGGACGTACCGTCGTGCGCCGACCGCGGTCAGCGCGATGAACAACAGCCCCTCGACGAACACGGCGGCGAGCGCGAGCTGCCACGGCACCCCGAGGACGACGACGACGGTGAACGTGAAAAAGGCGTTCAGCCCCATCCCGGGGGCGAGCCCGAACGGCCGGTTGGCGTACAGCGCCATCACGAGGATGGCGACGACCGACGCGACGATCGTCACCACGGCGAGCATCTGGAACACCTCGCCGCCGGTGTACTCGACGCCGTTTATCGTGGTCGACTCGGCGGGCGCGCCGGCCTCGTGATCCCAGAGGATCGCGTCGCTCAGGATCGCCGGGTTGACGACGATGATGTACGCCATCGCCAGAAACGTCGTCAGCCCCGCGATGATCTCGGTTCTGAAGTCGGTGTCGTACTCGCGGAACTCGAAGAACTCCGCGACGGTATCGAGCGTCCCCATGTTGGACGCCCGAGCATTGATACACCGC
>LKNG01000082.1 GCA_001564115.1 Natrialbaceae archaeon Tc-Br11_E2g8
ATCCAAGTCGGTTGTAAGTGAATATACCGAAGTGGTTCAGAAGCGATAAGGCAGTCCAGTTCGAACCGGGACCGATGAGCGATCCGAGCCCTCCGCCCGACGCCACGGAGATTATGACGGTCGTCCACGACGCGATCGGTGATCTCGAACTCGAGCCGGCGGAGAAACGTGAAATCTGGCGGTTCACCCGGCGTGAACTACCGTACCTCTGGAGTCAACGGACGTCGTACTTCATCCTCGGCAGCTATCGTGACCCCTACCTCCGTCGTCTTCGCGCTGTACACAACGAGCTCACGAAACGGCTCGGTGCCTACCCGTTCGTCATGGGAGACCTCCTCGAACTTCCGACCGAGCGGCTCAACACGTTCGATATCATGTTCTCCCTGTTGGCAACGTATAGCGACTACATCGTCGGTGTCTTCGAGAAAGAGAGCGGTGGTGAAGCGCCGGAGCTAGGTGAGATCGACGATCCGCCGTTTTTCGACAAATCGTACGTGCTCCCACGCGACTACGCGTGGGTGACTGACGCGCATCTCGAGTCGAAACAGCACGTCATCCAGGCTGCCCTCGAAATGGCGTTTACGGACGATTTGACGGAGGAACGGACCCGCTCGAAAATCGAATCGCTCGTCGATGCTGCACAAGCTTCCGGTGTCGACGTCTCCGGAGACGAGGTCCGGAACGTTATCGACGAGCGAACGGCCGAGGGGGAGAAACCGGCGACGTACAGTTGGGTCCACCTCAACAAGTTCCGTAAATTCGAATTACACGATCGATGTTTCCCGTGGACGACGGAGGAGGAACTTCGAACTGCGGTTGCCGAGCTCCCGTCGCCGACACCACGCCCGGAGTGGGACAGATAACGGAAGGTAACCGACCTCACGTGACAGGGGGATCGAGTCAATCGCTTCTCCTAGCTCCTCTCGTGCTGGAGAATCCGGAACGGCTCTTTTTTGTCGGGACGGTGCCGGCGGCGAACGTGCGGGTGAAGTGTCTCGACCCCGTAGCCGGCCCAACCGTGAGCCAAGGCCCCCTGCAGCCGGACCGTCCCGACGCCGAACGGCCGTTCGCCGTCGACGCCCCGTTCGAGCCCGCGGGCGACCAGCCCGAGGCGATCGCCGAACTGGTCGAGGGGTTCGCGTCGGGCGCGGAGAAACAGACGCTGCTCGGCGTGACGGGATCGGGGAAGACCAACACCGTCTCCTGGCTGATCGAGCAGCTCCAGCAACCCACCCTCGTCATCGCCCACAACAAGACGCTGGCCGCCCAGCTCTACGAGGAGTTCCGGAACCTCTTTCCGGATAATGCGGTGGAATATTTCGTCTCCTACTACGACTACTACCAGCCCGAGGCCTACGTCGAGCAGACCGACACCTACATCGACAAGGACGCCTCGATCAACGACGAGATCGACCGGCTGCGCCACAGCGCCACCCGCTCGCTGCTCACCCGCGAGGACGTGATCGTCGTCGCCTCGGTGTCGGCGATCTACGGGCTCGGGGATCCCCGCAACTACGAGGGGATGGCGATGCGTCTGGAGGTCGGCGAGGAGGTCGGCCGCGAGGGGCTTCTGAAACGGCTCGTCGACCTGAACTACGACCGCAACGACGTCGACTTCACCCAGGGCACGTTCCGGGTCCGGGGCGATACGGTCGAGATCTTCCCGATGTACGGCCGGTACGCCGTCCGCGTCGAGTTCTGGGGCGAGGAGATCGATCGGATGCTGAAGATCGACCCCCTGGAGGGGGAGGCCAAAGGGACCGAACCCGCCGTCCTCGTCCACCCCGCCGAACACTACTCGCTGCCCGAGGAGCGGCTGGAGGAGGCCGTCGCCGAGATCCGCTCGGATCTCGACTCGCGGATCTCGTACTTCGAGCGGGCGGGGGACCTGATCGCCGCCCAGCGCATCGAGGAGCGAACCACCTTCGATCTCGAGATGATAGAAGAGACCGGCTACTGTTCGGGCATCGAGAACTACTCCGTGTACCTCGACGACCGCGAGCCGGGCGACACCCCCTACACCCTGCTCGATTACTTCCCCGAGGAGTTTCTGACCGTCGTCGACGAATCCCACGTCACCCTCCCGCAGATCCGCGGCCAGCACGCCGGCGACAAGTCCCGGAAGGACTCGCTGGTCGAGAACGGCTTTCGCCTGCCCACCGCGTACGACAACCGGCCGCTGACCTTCGAGGAGTTCGAGGCGCGGACCGACCGGACGCTGTACGTCTCGGCGACGCCGGGCGAGTACGAACGCGAGGAGAGCGATCGGATCGTCGAACAGATCGTCCGCCCGACCCACCTCGTCGATCCGGAGGTGGAGGTCGCCCCCGCGACGGGACAGATCGACGACCTCATCGAGCGCATCGACGCGCGCGTCGAGCGCGACGAGCGAACGCTCGTGACGACGCTGACAAAGCGGATGGCCGAGGATCTCACGGAGTACCTAGAGGAAGCGGGCGTCGACGTCGAGTACATGCACGACGAGACGGACACCTTGGAGCGCCACGAGATCATCCGCTCGCTGCGGCTGGGGGAGATCGACGTCCTCGTCGGGATCAACCTCCTGCGGGAGGGACTGGACATCCCCGAGGTCTCGCTGGTCGCGATCCTCGACGCCGACCAGGAGGGGTTTCTCCGCAGCGAGACCACCCTCGTCCAGACGATGGGGCGGGCCGCACGGAACGTCAACGGCGAGGTCGTGCTGTACGCCGACGATCCGTCGGCGGCGATGGAGTCGGCGATCGAGGAGACCCGGCGTCGTCGGGAGATCCAGCGGGAGTACAACGCCGAACACGGGCTCGAACCGACCACGATCGACAAGGAGATCGGCGAGACCAGCCTCCCGGGGAGCAAGACCGACACCTCGGGGGTCACCGGACGCGAGCTCGCCGACGCGGAGGAGGCGGCCCGCCACGTCGCGGAGCTCGAGACGCGGATGCAGGAGGCCGCGAGCAACCTCGAGTTCGAGCTGGCGGCGGACATCCGGGACCGGATCCGCGAGCTCCGCGAGGAGTTCGACGTGGACGGCGACGACGGGATCGCGCCGCCGGCCGAGGAGTTCTAGAAGACGAGCGCGTCGACGACGATCGCCACGAGCACGGCGCCGAGGAAGGCGTTCGAGGCGTGAAACGAGCGGAACGCGGCGGCCTCGGTCCGCTCGAAGTGCAGGCGGACGGCGAAATGCAAGAAGACGGCGCCGAAGACGACCACCGTGGCGGCGTACAGCCAGCCGAGGTCGGTGATCCACGTCAGCGCGGCCGCCGAGACGAGCGTTCCGGCGAGATAGTAGAGGATGTGTTTGCGGGTGGCCGTCGCCCCACGGACGACGGGCATCATCGGGAACCCGCCGCGGGCGTAGTCCTCGCGGTAGGCCAGCGCGAGGTTGTAGAAGTGTGCGGGCGTCCACAGGAAGATCAGCCCCGCCAGCGCGAGCCCCGGGAGGCCGATCTCGTTCGTGACCGCGGCCCAGCCGATCAGCGCGGGCAACGCGCCGGCCGCGCCGCCGATGACGGTGTTCTGGACGGTGTTCGGCTTGAGCACCAGCGTGTAGACGACGCTGTAGAAGACGATCGCGATCAGCCCGAGCGCCGCCGCCAGGGGGTTGATCGTCAGGAACACGCTCAGGGAGGCGCCGGTCAGAAAGAGCCCGAAGAGGACCGCGTTCCGAACGGGGACGAGGTCGGTCGCGAGCGGGCGGTCGGCGGTGCGGGACATCCGCCGGTCGACGTCGCGTTCCAAGACGTGGTTGAACGTCCCGCTCGCGCCGATCGCGAGCACGCCCCCGAGCAGCGTCGCGACGACCGTGGGGGCGTCGAGTGCCGGCCCCGCGGCGAGGGCCATCCCCGCGGCCGCGACCAGACAGAGCAGCCACATCAGCCGCGGTTTCGTCATCGAGACGTACGCCCTCGTGGTGAGAGACAGGCGAGCGACGGTCCCGTCGGGGAGCTCCCGTTCGGGGGAGGGGGCGTCCGCGGCCGGGGCGGGTTCGACGTCGACGCCGTCGTCGGTCGAGCCCGTGGCGACCTCGAGCTCCCAGGCCAGCGCGAGGACGACGACGCCGAAGGTGAGAACGCCGAGGGTCAGGTGGAGTCCGGGAACGATCGCCGCCGTACCCATCGTCGCCGTGACGGCGCCGACGCCGATCTGGACGGCGTACAGCCCGAGAGCCGCAAGGAGGGTCAGGCGGACCCGACCGTCGGCGTCGCCGAGCCCGGCGGCGAGGGCCGCGCCGGCGACCAGCAGGCCGACGACGACGGCCGCGAGCCGGTGGCTCCAGGCGATCGCGAGCTCGGTCTGGTTCAGCGGGTCGACGGGGGTCGTACAGAGCGGCCAGCTCGAACAGGCGGAGGCCGCACCGGAGAGCGACGTCGTCGCACCGACGACGACGAGCAGGTAGACCCCGAGAGCGGTCGCTGCCAGCAGCCCGGTGAACCGCGGCCGCGTCCGAATCGGGCGGGGAAACGGCGTCGAATCGACGGCCATCACCACGTGTCTTCGGCCGAGCGTACTTTACTGTCCCGCTTTTCGGCGTCGATATATCCGTTCGAGCGTCGAAATAGAGGGGCCGTGTCGGGGGCTTCCCCGGACGGCGCGTCCGGATACTGCCCAGGAGCCGTATCGGGGGCCTCTCCGGACACGTCCAGGGACCCCCCGTTGCCCGTAGCGGGCAGCGCCGTCACCCACAGCGGGCGGCACCGTCGTCCGTAGCGAGCGGTGTCGTCGAACTCGCGCGACGACTCGTCTCCACACATCGACATCCATTTGACCGCGCTGTGGCCACGTTCGGGCGTGAGTTCAGGCGCCCCGACCCTCCGACTGCGGGCCGCGGTCCGCCCCGTGACCGGCCCTCGGCTCGCCGTCCGCTCGGTGCTGGCGTTTTTCGGGACCGTGGCGGCCCTCGGCGTCCTCCACGAGCGTCTCTCCGGCGAGTCGATCCAGCCGGTCACGCTCGCGGCCGCCTCGCCCGCGGATCTCCTGCTCGCGGGAGCGCTGTTTCTGGCCGTCCTCGCCGGTGTGGTCCTCGCCCACGAGTTCGTCCACGGCGCGTTCATGCGCCGGTACGGCGCCCGACCGACGTTCGGGATCGGGACCGACGGCCTGTTGTTCCCGTACGCCTACGCCCGCTCGGACGGGACGCTGTACGCCCGGGACGCGATGATCGCGATCGCACTCGCGCCGTGTCTCCTCCTGAGCCTGGCCGGCGCCCTCGCACTCGTGGCGTTCCGGGACCCACTCTGGATCCTCCCGGTCGCGGCGAACGTCGCCGGCTCGGTCGGCGACCTCCGGCTCGCGTCGGTCCTGCTCGGCCAGCCGTCCGACGTCCGCGTCGGCCCGCTCCCCGACGGGCCGGGCGTGGGGATCTACGGGCCCGCGGGAGCGACCGTCACCGGGTCGGCGAAACGGGTGACCGTCACCGGGTCGGCAAGCCGGATCGACGATGCGTCCGCGGGAAGCGGCGGGCGGAGCGACGAGGAAGCCGATCGCACTGACGGACCGTCGGCCGGCCGCGTGCTCGGCGCGTTCGTCGACGGCGCCGCGGCGACGCTCTCGGCGCTGGTCGCCGTCTCCCTGCTGTGGGTGATCGCCTCGCTCGCCGTCGGCGACGGCGCCGTCCTGATCGGCCACCCCGAGCGACGGTGGTTCCTGCTCAGACACGACGTCGCCGTCTCCTCGTACGCCGCCTCCGTGGAGGTCGGGACGGCGACGGCGGCGACGCTCTCGACGGCCGGCGGCCTCGCCTGGACGGCAGTCGTCCTCGTCCGCCGGTCGCTCGCGGCCGAACCGTAACGGCCGAGGCCGTCCCGGCCGAAGACGGACCCATGAAGTGGCTCCGGAGCGGTCGCCGGCGGGACGTCTGCGTGGTGCTCGCCGGGGAGGGCCCCCTGCGCGGCCAGCGGCTGAAGTCGATCCTCGAATCGCGCTACGACGAGCGCATCGAGCCGAAGTCGTTCTACGGCTCGCTGTCGGCGCTGGTCGACGCCGGCCTCGTAGCGGAGCGAACGGAGGGGATCCACGACGTCTACGCGCTGACCGAGGTCGGCGAGCGCCGGCTCCGGGAACACCACGAGTGGATGACGGCGAACGTCGAGGGGAGATCGGACACCGGTTGAGAAGCCGTCTCGCGGCCGAGCTAGAGGAACGGCCGGAAGTAAAACGGACTGACGAACGCCTCGATCAGCGCCGCGGCCCCGAGGACGATTCCCAGCCCGACGACGACCCGGAACGCCCGTTCGAGTTCCGTCGCCAGCTCCGCCCGCCCGAGCGGGCCACGGAGGGTCCGCCAGTAGACGATCCCGAGGTGGGTCCCGAGCGCGCCGGCGACGAAGATCGCGGGAATTTCGAGGATCCCGTGGGGAGTGACGAAGGCGACCAGCATCGCCGGATCGACCTCGAGACGGCCGACGATTCCGAAGACGAAGCCGTTGAACGCGAGCGAGACCAGCGCGGGGACCGCGAGCGCGAGCCCGGCGAAGGCGGTCGTGAACGCGACCGTCCAGTTGTTTCCGAACAGCTCGAGGGCGAACACGGGCGGGACGATCCCCTCGAGTCGGGCCTCGATCGACGCCTCGGTGAGGCCGACGAGCGGCCCGGCGACGACCCAGCCGCCGAGGAAGCCGCCGACCATGGTGGCGACCGCGAGGGCGTGTAACGCCGGCGTCGCCCGGACGAAGCCGACGAGTTCGCGCCAGCCGCGGGCGATCCCGCCCCGGAGCTGGCTCCGGATCGTCGTCTCGATCGGCGTCGGTCGCGGGATCGCGCCGCGGTAGCGGCCGAAGAGCGCGGTCTTCAGCAGGTCGAGAAGCGGCCAGACGAGGAAGGCGGTGACCAGCGGGACGAGCGCGGCGGCGCCGACGACCGCCAGCGCCGAGAGCGTTCCCAGGAAGCCGACGAGCGCGACGAACGCGACGACGTAGTAGAACAGGGCCTCGACGGGCCGACGCCGGAGGAAGCCACCGGTCGCCGACAGCGAGGCGACGACGCCGACGTCGTCGACGACGGCCGCGACGGGCGCGAACGCGAACACCGCCCGGATCACGGCGCCGACTGCCAGCCAGGCGAGGACGCCGAGGGCGACGAAAAGCGCCGCGACCGGCGCCGCGCCGGCGGCGGTGAGCGCGAACGCGGCGACCGCGACCACGACGGCGATCGCCGCCGCCGTCGTCAGCCACAGCACGATCTCGAGGATCACGAGGCCGAGGAAGGTGAGCCAGTGATCCCGGACGCCGGCGATCCCGTCGACGGCCGCCCGTCGGTCACGGAGTGCGCCGAGGGAGGCACCGATCTGTCCCGCGCTGACGGTTGCAGAGAGGACGACCGAGGCGAGGATCGTCACGAGGATCGTAAGGACGACCAGTCCGCCGACGACCGGCGTCGCGAGCGGCTCGAGGGCGGCGGCGAGCTCCGCCGTGTACTCGGCAAACGCGTCCGGATCGACCTCCGGATCCGGCGGCTCGACGTCGACGGTCGCGATCTCGGTCCGGACCGCGGCGAGCCGGCCGGTCACCTCGAGGTAGAGGTACAGCAGGGCGGCCCCGACGAACGTCCCCACGCGGGCGATCGCGGGCACGGCGGCGCCCAGCAGGTAAAACGGAACGAGTCCGGCGGTGTGACGACGAAACGCCGTCACGGCGGCGCCGGCCGTCTCCGAGAGGGTCATTGCCGTCGGTTCGACGGGCGGACAGTTAAATTCCCCGAGACGACGGGCCGGCGACGGGACGGGGCGGAGCCGACGCCGACCGGAGCGGGGTCGAGTCGACGACGGCCGGAGCCAAGCGGCCGGCGAGGCGGCGGGTGGCGATACCGTTATAGCTATCGGGAGGCTTTACACTCTCGGTATTCTGATGCTCCGCGAACGGCTCTCGCGATACCGGACGGCGGTCACACGGGAGCTGACGCGAGCGTTCGAGGCCGATCACACCCCCCACCAGGTCGCGGCGAGCTTCGCGATCGGGATCTTCGTGACGGCGATGCCGACCGGCGGACTGGGCATCGGGCTCTTTTTCCTGCTCGTCCGGCTGTGGTCCTGGGTCGATCGCGTCGCCATCTTCGCGTCGGTGCTCGTGCTCAATCCCCTGGTAAAGCCCCTCGTCTACGCCGTGAGCCTCCAGATCGGCGTGCTCGCTTTCGGCGTCGAGCCGATCACCCCGTTCGGGATCGCGGCGCTCGACTACGCGGCCACGGTCCTCGCGCTGTTGCTGTTCGGCAACCTCCTGGTCGCGCTCGTCCTCGCGGGGACGAGTTATCTCCTCGTCCGCGAGTTGACCATCTCCTACCGGCGACGCCGGACGGACCGTCCCCTCCCGCGGGCCGACTGATCGATCCCCGGACGTCGGACGGAGTTCCGTATATATACGTATGTACACCCTATATTGTACATATCCCTCACTCACAACCTTCATATTGGGTCGAAGTCGAGCGGTAGTCATGACAAAACGTACCATGAAAGACGTCAGCCACACGCCGCCGACGGGCGACCCCGTGACGAACGTCTGGCGGCGCGGCCGGAACGACGACTGACCGGGGTTCTTTCCGATCCCGAACGCTCATGCCGGCGGGTATCGAGTGTCGAATATGACGATCGTCGCAGCCGTCGATCGATCCGACCGGGCCGAGAGGGTGCTCGCGGGTGCCGCCGACCTCGCGGCGGGGCTCGGAGAGCCCGTCGACGTCGTCCACGTGGTCCCCCCGTCGAAGCTGGCAGACCTGAACCTCGAATCCGTCGACCGCACCGAGGGAACCGTCGACGACGGGACGCGAGCCGTCGGGCCGGACCGGCTCCGCGAGCACGCGACGGACGTCGCCGAGGCGATGGCTGGCGACCTCGAGGTTCCGTCGACCCCGGTCGGGCTCGTCGGCGAGCCGGCCCGGCGGATCGTCGACCACGCCGCCGAGGTCGAGGCCAGCTACGTCGTGCTCGCACCCCGCCGCCGGAGCCGGGCCGGGAAGGCGGTGTTCGGGAGCGTCGCCCAGTCGGTGATGCTGGAAGCCGACCGTCCGGTCGTGGCGATCACCGGGCCGTGACGGCGCCGACGCCGTCGTGGAAGCCACTCGGACAAACAGCAAACTCGTTGTAACAGAAAAGTTGATAGCTCGCCCTCCCCGACGGGTCGACAATGAGCCTCCGGCCCGTCGCCGTCGCCCTCCTCGTCGTCGTGGCCTTCTCCGTCGTGGGCGCGGCGGCGACGACCGGCGAGCCGTCGATCGACGTCTTCGCCCCCGAGAACGTCGTCGAGCCCGGCGAGGAGACGGCGATCACCCTCGAGTTTCGTAACAGCGGCTCGGTCGAAGACGACGACGGGCCGCCCGGCGCCGGAGCCGACGTGACCGAGGCCCGGAACGTCTCGGTGGAGCTCCACGCCGGGGACGCCCCCGTCGCCGTGAAGACGGACACGACGCCGTTGCCGGCGCTCGGACAGGACGCGTTCGTCTCCGAGTCGTTCACCATCGCCGTCGACGAGGACGCCCCCGCGGGTAGCTACGAGCTCGACGCCGAGATCACCTACGACTACGTCCCCGAGGTCGACTCGGAGGACGGCCCCGACGACGAGGTGACGGTGACGGAGACCGAAACCGTCGTGCTCGTCGTCGAGGAACGCGCCCGCTTCGCCGCGGAGACGGTCGCCTCGGACGTCAGGGTCGGCGAGACCGGCACGGTCGAGGTCGACGTCGAGAACCTGGGAGTCGAGAACGCGAGCGACGCCGTCGTCTCCCTCGACTCCCCGACCAACGAGCTGACCCCCGTCGACGGGGAGGCCAGCCGTTACGTCGGCGACTGGTCGGTCGGCGAGACGGTGACCGTCGACGCGGGGTTCACCCTCGAAGGCGGCGCCCTCGCGCGCACGTACCCCGTCACCGCGACCGTCGAGTTCCGCGACGACGACGGCGTCGACCGCAGCTCCCGGGAGCTGCGGCTCGGCGCGGAGGCGAGAGACCGGACGTTCGTCGCGACGGACGTCGAGTCGACGCTGCTCGTCGGCGACGACGGTGAGGTGCGAGTCACCCTCGAGAACGAGGGCGGGGACGTCGAGGACGCCGTGATCTCCCTCGACTCGCCGGACGGCGAACTCGAGCCGGTGACCGACGACAGCCGCCGGTTCGTCGGCGACTGGGCGGGCGGCGAGCGGACGACCGCGACCGCACGCTTCGAGGTCGACGGCGACGCCACGCCCGGGGACTACCCGATCAGTGCGGTCGTCGACTACCGCGACGGCGGGGGCGGCGACCGCCTCTCCCGGGAGGTACGCGTCGGCGCGACGGTCGACGACCGCCAGTCGTTCGACGCACGGACGGTCACGAGCGACCTCCGGGTCGGCGAGGACGGCACGGTCAGCGGCTACGTCATAAACGAGGGGCCGCGGCCGGCCGAGGGCGTCGTCGTCGCCGTCGACGACGGCGAAGAGGAGGGGCTCGTGCCGACGCTCGGGACGGCCGTCGGCCTGGGCCCGAACGTCGCCGTCGGCGAGAGCCAGTACTACGTCGGGAGCCTGGCACCCGGGGAGAGCTCGCGGTTCGCACTCGAGTTCGGCGTGACCGACGGTGCCGAGCCCGGGCCACGACTCGTCGAGACCGAGGTGCGCTACCGGAACGCCAACGACGACGTCCGGACGACCGACGTCGTCGACGTGCCGGTCGAGATCGGCGACTCCCGCGAGGAGTTCGCCCTCGAGGCACAGGCAGCGACCGTCGAGGTCGGCGGCACCGACCGACTCGAGGTGGCGGTGACGAACACCTACGGCGAGACGCTGACCGACGTCGAGGCGAAGCTGTTCACGAACGATCCCCTCGAACGGGGCGACGACGAGGCGTTCATCCCCCGGCTCGAGCCGAACGAGACGGTGACGATCGCCTTCGAACTCTCGGCGGCCGAAGGGGCGACGCCACAGAGCTACCCCGCGCGGATCGACTTCCGGTACGACGACGCCGACGGCGACGGGCGGCTCTCTGACACCTACCGGATCCCGGTGTCGGTCGTCGAGCCGGTCGACGAGGGGCTCGCGCTGGGCTGGATCGCCGTCGGCCTGACGGCGCTCGCGGCGGTCGCCGGCGCCGGCTGGCGGTTCCGGGCGCGGCTGGCCGCGGCGCTCCCGTGGACCGGAGCCGGTTCGGCGGCGTCCGAGGATCGCGACGTCGGTACGGAGCCGGGGACGAGCGTCGGAGAGCCCGGGGACGACGCGGCCGAGCCGCACGCCCTCGCTTTCGACGACGGCGCGTCCGCCGGCGAGGAGCCCGCGGAGGCGATCGCCGGAGAGCCGGTCGACGGCGAGGAGTGGACCGGCGGCAGTGAGCCGGGCAGCGGGGAGTCGGTCGGCGGCAGTGAGCCGGGCGGCGGGGAGTCGGTCGACGGCAGTGAGCCGGGCGGCGGGGAGTCGGTCGGCGACC
>LKNG01000083.1 GCA_001564115.1 Natrialbaceae archaeon Tc-Br11_E2g8
CCACCAGCCGGGTGAGATCCCCACGACCGGGATCTCCGGGGGAAGCAGCTCCCGGTACCACCGAAGCGAGACCCCTTCGATCGGGAACTCGGGGGAGCGCCTGTCGGTGAACGACAACATCATCACGACCAACACCGGTGCGTACAGGAAGAAGTACACTAACCCGGTGTACCCTTTCAACAGCCGGTGTGCCGTCCCGTCGGTCGTGTCGATCCGTTCGCTGAGTCGACGGAGGAGGCTCATTGTGCCTCACCCTCCTGACTGTAGAGCTCTTTCAGCCCGATCAGCCGGTTGAACGCGTAGACGATCGCCAGTACCACGATCACGAAGACGACCGCCAGCGCGCTCCCGAGCCCCCAGTTGTTGATCTGGCCGAACATCTCCTCGACGAGGTTCGCGATCATGATGTTCTCGGCACCGCCGAGCAGGATCGGCGTCAGAAACGAGCCAAACGAGAGCACGAAGACGATCATGACGCCGGCGGCCACGCCGGGCAGGCTCTGTGGGAGGGTCACCTCGTAGAACGCCTGGAGCTTGTTTGCACCGAGGTTTTTCGCCGCTTCGACGTGGGAGCGGTCGATCCGATCGAGGGAGGTGAAAATCGGTATCAGAATAAACGGCAGGAAGACGTGGGTGAGACCGACGACGATCGCCCCCTGTGAGAACAAAAGCGGGATCGGATCCTGCACGAAGCCGGCGAGGTCGATCAACAGCCAGTTGATCAGCCCCCTGTTGCCGAGGATCAACATCCACGCGTAGGTCCGGATCACCAGGTTGATCCAGAACGGAATGATGATCAGGAGTAGCCAGATGTTCTTGTACTCGAGATCCGAGAAGGCGATGAAGTACGCCGCCGGATAGGCAAGCAGAATACACAGGATCGTCGTCTGAACCGCGATGACGAACGAATCCCACATCACCCGCAGGTAGAACGTCGTTTCGACGAACCCCAGCTGGTAGTGTTCTAGGGTTACGGATACGTCTGTCAGACTCTCCGGTGGCACCGGACGAACGAAGCTGTAGAAGACGACGATGAGCAGCGAGACGCCGAGGACGACGAAAACCAGGAACAGTCCGAGCGACAGCTGGAGCAACGCGATCAGGTTCGGTCGATCACGGAGATATCGGTTGACCCCGTCGACGTACCCCATCTGCTCGCCCGGAAGTCGGTTGATCACCGACTGGATGATCGACATCGGATCACACCCCGACGACGATCGACTCCCGGGGGTCCCACTCGACGACGACCTGCTGGCCGTTCTGGAACCGTTGTTGCCCCGCTCGGCCGGGCACCTCGACGAGCATCTCTTCGCCGTTCACGTCGATCAGAAACCGGGTCACCTTCCCGAGAAACGTGAAGCTCTTGATCGTTCCCTCGACGTGGTTCGTTCGTGTCGGGTCACCGTCGACGTCCCGTGACAGCGAGATGTTCTCCGGACGGACGCTGACGGTCACCTCGTGTCCACTCGAGAGCCGATCGATCCGGTCGCCGTTCCCCGTTTCGACCCGGGCGTCCATCCCGACCCCGTCGAGCTCCACGTCGATGCCTGTCTCGTTTCGGTCCACGACCGTTCCCTCCAGCAGGTTCGCTTCCCCGATGAAGTCCGCGACGAACCGCGTCGAGGGTTCGTTGTAGATGCTCAGTGAGTCGTCGATCTGTTCCGCCTCCCCCTCGTTCATCACGAGCACCCGATCGCTCATCGAGAGTGCTTCTTCCTGATCGTGAGTGACGTATATCGTGGTAACGCCGAGCTCCTGTTGAATCCGCTGGAGCTCGAAGCGCATCTGTTTGCGGAGTTTGAGGTCCAGATTCGAGAGGGGCTCGTCGAGCAACAGCACCGACGGTTCGATAACGAGCGCGCGGGCGAGGGCGATTCGCTGTTGTTGGCCCCCGGAGAGCTCGCTCGGATATCTGTCCTCGTATCCGGGTAGATCGACCAGCTCGAGCACGTCGGCGACCCGTTCTGCCCGCTCGTCCTCGGGAACGCCGTCCATCTTCAGCCCGAAGCCGACGTTCTTCCCGACCGTCTTGTGTGGAAAGAGCGCGTACCCCTGAAACACCATCCCGGTGTCCCGATCGTAGGGAGGGGCCCTGGTGACGCGTTCGTCCTGTATGTAGATGTCGCCAGCCGTCGGCCGGTCGAAACCCGCGATCATCCGGAGAGTCGTCGTCTTCCCACAGCCGCTCGGACCGACGAGCGAAAAGAACTCGCCTTCCTCGATCTCGAAGGAGATGTCGTCCACCGCCCGTACGTCGCCGAAATCCTTGATCAACCCCTCCGCCCTGACGATCGGAGTGTCACTCATAGACACGGGTAATTAGTCATGTGCGGTAAAGATTTCGCTGGGGACAACCGCAGACGTACGACATCGTGGTTACGTCTTGGTATTCTACCCGTTCTGTGGCAGTAATACTAGGAACTAGAGTCGTGTCCCGAGAATATCCATACGATCGGATACGTCCCCCACTAGACACACCGTAACCCAAAATCTTATGACGGATAGTTAATTACTCCGGACCGTCGATCAATGACAGAGAAAGGCACGCAATACGAGACGAGGCGGAAGTTCGTTACTGCGGCGGCCGGCGCTGCCGGCGTGAGCCTGGCGGGCTGTCTCGGCGGCGAGGAGGGTGACGACGATGACGAAGTTTCGGGTGATGCGGACGACGGAATGCCCGATTTCGTCAACGTCGCGACCTGGGGCGGTGCGTACGGCGAAGGCTCCGAGGAGCACTTCCTCGAACCCTGGGGCGAGGAGAACGGCGTCGAAATCAACCGCAGCGACTTCGGAAACGACTTCGACCTCATCGGACGCCAGCAGGCGGGCGGCGACGCGCTGGACCTCATAATGCCCGGAAACGTCGCGCTCTACTCGGGGATCCAGGACGACCTCGTCGACACCTTCGACCTCGACGACATCGATGGCGCCGATCGGATCGTCGACACGTTCCACCCCGACAACGTTCCGTACGATCCGGGCGAGGACGCTCACCACGTCCCGTTCGTCTTCGGCGGGGACGGGCTGACCTACAACACCGAAGAGCTAGACCGACCGGACTCCTGGTGGGACATCTACACCGACGAGACCGAAGGACGGATCGCCCAGCCCGGGTTCATCGACCGGACGGTCGGCGTCGCGGCGGCACACGCGGAGATCGAAGTCGGGGAGATCGGCGAGGACACCGAGGAGAAAATGGAGGAGGTGTGGGACGTAATCGAGGAGATCCAGCCGTACGTGTTCAACTGGTTCGACGAGGCACAGACGATGGCCAACCTGCTCGGCGACGGTTCCGCCGTCGCCGGCCAGCTCTGGATCGGACGGGCGTTCCCGCTCCGGGAAGAGGACGACGTACCGGTGGAGTACACCGTTCCCGAGGAGGGGGCGTCCGGCTGGACCGACGTCTGGGCGATTCCCGTCGAGACCGAAAAGAAGGAGGCCAGCAAGAGCATCATCGAGTACACGCTCCGGGACGAACCGAGCGCCGCGTTCGCCGAGGAGATCCCGTACGGCCCCGGGCAGGAACTCGACGAGACCCCCGACGTGCTCGAGGACAACGAGGACATCATCCACAACGACCGGCTCTCGCCGTGGGACGTCGAGGTGCTCAACGAGAACGAAGAGGAGTGGCAACGCGAGTTCCAGGAGCTGATCAGATAGACCGAGACGGCCCGCCGTGAGTCGCTGCCGGCCGGGGACGGTTCGCGGGCTCACTCCCGGTCAGTCCGACGGAGTACGTGATCCGCGGACGGCCCGACACCCGCGGGGTCGGTCTGCCGAATCGGTCTTTCGATCGGCGCCGGTGAGTTGCGGTGCCGAGCCGTGGTCGACGCCCCGTTCGGTCGGAGGAGGGACACAAACGGTGATGAGAGAGGGCGTGAAAACACGAGGGCGGAGGTGGGAGAGGGCGTGAAAACACGAGGGCGGAGGTGGGAGAGGGCGTGAAAACACGAGGGCGGAGGTGAGAGACGAGATGAAACCACCAGCGCGGGGACGAAAGACGGCATGGTAGCGACCGACGGTCCGGTGATCGTGGTCGGTGGCGGAATCGTCGGGACCAGCATCGCGTACCACCTGGCGTCCGGCGAACGCCCCGTCGTGTTGCTCGAGAGGGACCGACTCGGCTCCGGGACGACCGGCTCGTCGATCGCACAGTTCGTGGCCCACCTGGGACCGTCCGATTCGGGGGAACACGGACGCCGGCGGCTGGCGAGGGACTGGTACGACGCGCGGATCGCCGACGGCCAGCTCTCCTTCGAGGAGATCGGAACCCTACGGATATCCCGGACGGAACGGGAGTTCGAGAGGTTGAAGCGTCTGAAATCCCACGGGACGGATGTCCGTGCCCGATCGCTCCGGCCACAGGAGCTCGCCGCGTACGGGATCGATCCGGATCGGGTCAGCGGCGGGTTACTGACGCCCACAGACGGAGTGTTGGATCCTGGGCAAATCGTTCAGTACATGGCCGAGAGAGCCCGGGACGCGGGCGTTCGGATCGAAACCGGCACCGAGGTGACCGACGTGCGTACCGAGGACGGGTCGGTGAGCGGTGTCCAGACGAACGGGGGGACGATCGAGGGGTCGGTGGTGGTCAACGCCGCGGGCCCCTGGGCGCCGGAACTGAACGACGCCGTCGGCGTCTCCGCCCCGCTTCGTCACACCGAGGGACCGATCGTGGTCCTGGAGACGGATCGGAGCGATCCACTCCCACTGACCTTCCTCGAAGGGGGAATCTACCTCCGGGGGGAAGGTGCGAGCAAGGTGCTGGCCGGATCGTTCGCGAGCGATTACGAGGGGGCGACCAGGCACGATCCGGACCACGCCCGGCCGGTGACACAGTCGTTTCACCTCGAGGTTGCCGACGTACTCGAACGGTACTTCCCCTCTTACGGCGACGGCAAACTCATAAACGAGTGGAACGGGCTCCGGACGGTTACGCCGGACGGACGCCCGATCGTCGACGAAGCGGCCGTCGACGGCTACGTTCTCGCCGCCGGCCCGAGCGGGTACGGAGTCACGCTCGCGCCGGCGATCGGGAGACTCGTCGCGGAGTGGTTCGAGACGGGAGGAAAACCCGCCCTCCTCGAGTCGCTCTCGCTCGGTAGATTCGAGTCGGCCATCGAACACGCGTGAGTCGGTCGTGGTCCGTTCACCCGAATCGAACCGCCCGCTCCTCGCTCTCGACCGTCGCGCCCTCCTGGGCGGCGAAGGCCTCGTGGAGGGCGTCGTAGGTCGCCTCGACGGCTTCGACGATGACCGTCGTCTCCCCGATCACGGGCATGAAGTTGGTGTCGCCGTGCCAGCGGGGGACGACGTGGGTGTGGAGGTGGTCGCCGATCGAGCCGCCGGCACCCTCTCCGAGGTTCAGGCCGGCGTTGAAGCCGTCGGGTTCGAGAGCGGCCTCTAAGGCGGCGAACGTCCGGCGTTTGAGCCGGGCGTGGCCGAGCAGCTGGTCGTCGGTGAGGTCGCCGTACTCGCCCGTGTGGACCGACGGGATCACCATGACGTGACCGGGGTTGTACGGGTAGTTGTTCAGCATGACGAACGCCTCCTCGCCGCGGGCGACGATCAGGTTCGCCCGGTCGTCGTCTCGCTCGGGGAGTTCACAGAACACACAGCCCTCGACGTCGGGGTTTTTCTCCTCGCGTCTGATCCACTCGATCCGCCAGGGGGCGAACACCTGTTCCATGCCACCTCTGGGGAGGGGACGGACAAAAGCGTTCGACCGACCGGTCGGTGTCCCGGACTACCACGTGCCGTCCGGGAGCCAGCGACGGCGTGTTCAACCTTACAAACTCGAAATAAACGCTCGGGAGAGTTCATAAACGCTCTAGCACTACCTGGGGCCCCTCGACGGGAGAAACCCTACTCCCGCTTGCGGTTTCGGAGAGTGATATCCCGAAATGATAGGCGGGTTTATAATCATGCTACGGTGAACGTCTCTCCAATGGCAACGACGGACGACTCACTGAACGGGATGACCGAACGCTGTGAGGACTGTGGGATCGACACGCTTCACGAGGTATCGGTGCAGATCCGAACCGAGAGCCACAGGGCGGAAAACGCCCACTTCTCCCGGGAACCCTACCGCGTCGCCGAGTGCCAGCGGTGTGGCCACCGGAAGAGCCAGCGGATGAACAACGCCTGAGAGCGCCGGCGAACGGACGAACGACGCCCGAGAGCGCCGGCGAGCGGACGAACGACGCCCGAGAGCGCCGGCGAGCGGACGAACGACGCCCGAGAGCGCCGGCGAGCGGACGAACGACGCCCGAGTACGCGTCCCCCGCGAGCCGACGGGCTAGCGCGTCGTCACTTCACAGCCGCTCTCGGTGACGATCAGGGTGTGTTCTTTCTGGCTGACGAGGCGGCCGTCGTCCTCCTTGAGGACGGGGTAGCCGTGGACGACGTTGCTGGATTTGAGCCGGCGGAGCGCCATCTCCGCCCGGTCGGTCTCGAGCCACCGGGTCGCAAACGGGAGGGTGCGAAACTCCTCGGTGATCTGGGCCAGCGCCTGCCGGGCGCGGCGATCCCTGACCGAGCGTTCGTTCTCGAGGGCGTAGATCTCCTCTTTGGCGCCCTCGGTGACTTTCCCACCTCCGTCGGTCGCGAACGGCTCGATGGCGACGACGTCCCCGGCCTCGAGGGTGGCCCCCTGGGAGACCGCGCGGTTCGGGATGTTCGGCCCCGTGTGCTGTTCCCAGTGGCCCAGGCCGTGGCCGGTGAGGTTGACGACGGGGTTGTAGCCGTAGCCGTCGATGACCGCCTCGATCTCCGCGCCGATCTCGCCGGTCTCGACGCCGGCCTCGACGACGTCGATCGCCGCCTCGAGGGCCTCCTCGGAGGCTTCCACGAGTTCGGGGGTCCCCGAGAGATCGACGGTGATCGCCGTATCCGCGAGCCAGCCGTCGACGTGGACCCCGATGTCCAGGTTGATCATCTCCTCGCCGAAGGTGGCGTCGTCGTCGATCCCCGGCGTCGCGTGGGCCGCCTCCTCGTCGATCGAGATGTTCACCGGGAACGCCGGTTTTCCGCCGAGTTCGCGGATGCGCTCCTCGGCGTACTCGGCGACCGCGAGGTGGCTCGCGCCGACCTCGACCCGGTCTGCGGTCTCCGTGCGGACCTGCGAGAGGATTCGGCCCGCCTCGCGGTGTTTCTCGTACTGCTCCCCGTCGAGATCGACGTCGGCGTCGTCCATGGCGGAGGTTGTGCGGGTCGCCAATTAGAGGTTGCGCCTCGGGGCCGCCCGGCGAGCGGGACGTCACGTTCCGGGGAGCGCCTTCTCAGGCCACGCCACGGGAGTCGGCGTCGTCGTCGGCCCCGGGGGGGTCGTTCAGCGCGAACGCCAGCCCGAAGCCGACGAGGGTCAAAAGGAGGATGAAACCGACGATGGCCCCGACGAGCATCTCGCCGCCCTCCTCGGTGAGGACGCCGCCCTCGCCGCCGTAGGTGGTGCCGATCCAGATCATGGTGGCGAGCATCAGGGCGACGGCAACGACGGCGAAGACGATCTCGATGAGCCGCTCGCGCTCGAGCATTACCGATCCGGTTTCGCCGGCCCCGATAAAAGCGCTTCGGACCGGCGGGGACGGACCGCCACGTCGACCCTTCAGAGCAGGCCGTCCTCCCGTGCCAGCAACAGCGCCGTGATCGTCGAGTCGTTCGCCGGCCCCTCGCGGGCGCGATCGATCGCCTCGCCGACCGGCACCGTCCGCACCTCGAGGAACTCGTTGCCGTCGAGATCCCGCTGGCCGGGTTCGAGCCCCTCGGCGTAGACGACCGCCCGGTCGTGTCGGAGCACGCCCGTCGCGACGGCGTACTCCTGGAGCAACGCGGTGCTCGTCGGCCGGAAGCCGGTCTCCTCCTCGAGTTCGCGGGCGGCCGCGGCCGTGTACGACTCCCCGTCCTCGACGATGCCGGCCGGGAGTTCGAGGTGTGTCTCCCGGATCGTCGGCCGGTACTGTTCGACGAACAGCAGCTCGTCGTCGATTCGCGCGACGACGACGACCGCGTCGGGTAACTCGGCCCAGTAGTATCGCTTCTCCGTGCCGTCTGGCTGTTCGAGGCGGTCGTAGCCGCCGTCGTACCAGCCCGTCTCGTACTCGGTGGTCGATTCGAGCAGCCGCCAGCCGTCGGGTTCGGTCATCGATCGAGCCGTGAGACTCCAACCGATTGTAGCTGCCGTTTGTCTCCGGGCGCCCGCCCTCCCCACGACGGAGCCTTCCCGGCCAGGGGTCGTATCGGTCCGTCACCGGAAATCGGGCCGGTGACCGGAGACGAACCGAGCCCTTCTTGTGGACGCGGCCACCCCGGACGGTCGAATGCGTGGACGACGGCTCGCGACGACCGAGGAGTTGATCGCGGTCGTCAGCCCGACCGATGGAAGCCTGGCGGTCGTCGACCGACTCCGGGAGTGGACCGCGGAGAACGGGCTCGGGCTCGAGACGGTCGCCGTCGGCGAGAGCGTCGCCGACGTCTACGATCGCGAGGCGGAGACGCTCGGACTCACGGTCGGGGGCGACGGCACCTTCCTCGAGGGGATCCAGCAGTTCGAACCCCGGAACGTCCCCGTGCTCGGGGTCAACACCGGCAGCCTCGCCTTCCTCGTCCGGGTGGACGTCGAAGATCTCGAGGCGGCGCTCTCGGAGGTCGTCGGCGGCCGGGCGACGATCGACAACCGCCAGCAGCTGGCCGTCGAGGCCGGCGAGCTCTCCGCGACGGGGATAAACGACGTCGTCCTCCAGCACGTCCCGCCCGCCGAGCCGTTCGGCCGGAAGATCACCACCCTCGACGTCTTCGCCGACGACGGCTACGTCGGGGCCTACGAGGGCACCGGCCTCGCGGTCGCGACGCCGACGGGGTCGACCGGCATCTCCCTGTCGGCCAACGGGCCGATACACAACCCGACGAACAACGCCTCGCTCCAGATCGTCCCCCTCCACACCCACCGGATCGGCGTCCGACCGCTGATCGTCAGCGAGGAGACGGTCATCCGGATCGTCACCGACGACGGGGTCGATCTGCTCGTCGACGGCGGCCGCCACCACGTCCGTCTCGAGGGCGGCGAGCTGGTCACGATCACCGGCGCCGACCGGACGGCGAACGTCGTCCGAACGAGCTACGACGACGACTTCTTCACCGCGATCGCCGAGCATCTCGGCTGGGGTGCCCGCGGCGCAGAGAACAAACCGCTCCCGGCCGGGGCGACGGTCGAACAGGGTCCCCGGGAGCTGCCCGAACGCGCCCTGCAGGTCGCCACGGAGGCCGCCGAGAGCGTCGGCGGGCCGCTCCGTGACCTCCACGGGCGGGTCGAGTCCGAGGAGTACAAGACCGATCGATCGGACGTGATCACCGAGGCCGACCGCCTCTCGGAGAACATCATCGCCACGGCGATCGGAAACGAGTACCCCGACCACGCCATCCGGACGGAGGAGGGGATCTACAGCGAGGGGCGAATCGACGTCGAGAGCCCGTACACCTGGGTGATCGATCCCCTCGACGGGACGGGAAACTACGCCAACGGGAACCCGAACTACGCCGTCTCGATCGCCTTGCTGGAAGACGGCGAGCCGATCGTCGGCGTCGTCTACGCCCCCGAGACGAACGAACGCTGGAGTGCGATCGCCGGCGACGGCGCGTGGAAAAACGGCGTTCCGATCGGGACGACCGACCGCGATCGGTTGGACGAGAGCATGCTGATGTCCGGCTACGACCCCGACGGGAGCTTCCTGGCACACTTCTACGAGCACACCCGCGGGGTACGCCGGCTCGGCTCCGCGGCGCTTCACCTCTGTTATCTCGCCAGCGGCAGCGCCGACGCCGTCTGGGAGTACGACACCTACCCGTGGGACGTCGCCGCGGGTATCCTCGTCGCCCGGGAGGCGGGCGCGACGCTGACCGACTCCGGCGGCGAGCCGTTCGATCCGTACGCCGACCGCGACCGCCGGGAGCTGGTCGGCTCGAACGGCCACATCCACCCGGAGATCATGCGCCGGCTCAGACGCAACGAGCGGCTGTACAACGCCGACGACTGACGAACGGACAACGCCGACGACTGACGAACGGACAACGCCGACGACTGATCGTCCGACGCCAGCCAACCGTCGGCTACAAGCGTTCCGGGACGGTAGGAGCCCGCGTGAACGTCGAGTGTCACCTCTTCGGACCGTTCCGCGAGGACGTCGGCCGAAAGCGCCTCGAGCGCGACCCCGACGGCGAGACCGTCGGCGAACTGCTCGCCGAACTCGAACGCGAGTTCCCGGTCCTCGAGGGGCGGCTGCTCGAGGGCGACGGGCTGGCCGGCGAGACGGTCGTCACGAAGAACGGACGGGACGTCCGTCACGTAGACGGGCTCGAGACCGCCCTCGAGGACGGCGACCTCTACCGGCTGGTCCCGTCGGTCTACGGCGGCTGAGGGCACCCGGGACGGGCCGGACTATCGTGGCTCCTCCAGAGCCGCGAGCGCGTCGGGGTTCTCGAGGCTCGAGAGGTCACCCAGCTCCTCGCCGGTGTAGGCAGCTTCGATCGCCCGGCGGATGATCTTCCCGGACTGGGTCTTCGGGAAGGCGTCGACGAACAGCACGTCCCGCGGACGGAACGGTTTGCCGAGCTCCGTGCCGACCTGCTCGCGAAGCTCCCCGCGGAGCTCGTCGGTCTCCTCGACGCCCTCCTCTAAGATGACGTATGCGACGACGGCAGTGCCGGTGGTCTCGTCGGGTGCGCCGACGGCGGCGGCCTGGTTGACCGCCGGGTGGTCGATCAGCGCGCTCTCTACCTCGGCAGGGCCGACCTTCCGACCCGCGACGTTGAGCGCGTCGTCGGCCCGGCCGTGGAGAAACCAGAAGCCGTCTTCGTCTTTCTGGGCCCAGTCGCCGTGATCCCAGAGGTCCGTCCAGGTCGACCAGTACTCCGAGAGGTACCGTTCGTCGCCGCTCCAGAGGCTCTTTGTCATCGAGGGACAGGAGTCTCTCGCGACCAGAAAGCCCCGCTCGTTGTCCTCCCTGACCGACTCGCCGGCGCCGTTTACGATGTCGACGTCCATCCCGAGGCCGGGGCCACCGAGCGTACACGGTTTGAGGGGCTCGCTGGGCATCGGCATCAGGAAGCAGCCACAGATCTCGGTCCCGCCGGAGATGTTGATGATCGGACACTCCCCGCCGCCGACGTGCTCGTAGAACCACTCCCAGGACTCGGGATCCCAGGGCTCTCCCGTCGAGCCGAGGATCCGCAGCGAGGAGAGGTCGTGATCCTCGAGGGGCTCCTCGCCG
>LKNG01000084.1 GCA_001564115.1 Natrialbaceae archaeon Tc-Br11_E2g8
CCGGTGTCGACGACGGCGAGGACGGCGGGATCGGTGTCGACGACGGCGAGGACGGCGGGACCGGTGTCGACGACGGCGGAGCGACGGTCGGCGCCGACGGTGAGAGCGACGGATCGCCGACGGTCGACAGCGTCGCCTTCGAGAACGTCCCGTCGTTCGTCTACGCCCGCGACCGGGCCGTCGACGTCTCCGGAATCGGTCGGGTGGCGTACGACGTCGCCTTCGGCGGGGCCTTCTACGCCTACTGTCGGGCGGCGGAGGTCGGCGTCGGACTCTCCCCCGGGGACGCGCCGACGCTCGCCGACGCCGGTCGCCGGATCAAAGCCGCCGTCGCCGACGACCTGGCGATCGACCACCCCAACGAGCCGGAGCTGTCCTTCCTCTACGGGACGATATTCACGGGCGAGCCGGTCGGTGACGGGGCCGACAGCCGCAACGTCTGTGTGTTCGCCGACGGCGAGGTCGACCGCTGTCCGACGGGCACCGGCGTCAGCGGCCGGCTCGCGCTCGCCGCCGACGACGGCCGGCTCGCCCCGGGCGAACCGTTCACCGTCGAGAGCATCGTCGGCTCGACGTTCACCGGCCGGTACGAGGGGCCGATCGAGTACGGCGGCTACGACGCGGTCGTGCCGACCGTCCGCGGGAGCGCCCACGTCACGGGGAAACACACGTTCGTGCTCGACCCCGCGGATCCGCTCCGGGAGGGGTTCTTGCTCCGGTAGGGGAGGCCACAGCTCGGACGGGTGGTGGCTCCCGATGCACGCTCCGGCGGGTGGTGGCTCCCGTCCTCATCCACGTTTCGACGGAGAGCAGGTCGCTCCGACCGGCAGAAGGGAGGGCAACTGTGGCTCGACAGGGATGCCGTCGGGGGTACACTCATATTGTTAGAGAGCGAACGGAACGCCGGGGATGGGAGCATGACTGACACACTCGTGTTACCCGCACACGGGCTCGAGGAGCCACACGTCCCGGTCCCGTCGGGACACGCGCCGCGGCTCGAAGCCGCGTTCGGCCCGGGTGCGCTGTACGTCTACGAACGCGACAACGCCGAGGCCTACCTCTCCGCGGCGAATCCGGTCGAGGTTCGCCGATAGCCGCGGACGGTCGCGGGGGGCTGTCGATAGCCGCGGATGGCTCACAGACACCCCGTCGGTAGCGACGGGTGGAGCCAGCCGGAGTCGGCACCGAACCGCGACCGACAGCGGGAAGTCCGGCGTGTCCCCAGTGTGACCGTGAGCCGGACGCTGCTGGTCGCCGGGACCGCGAGCCACGTCGGGAAGTCGACGGTCGCAGCCGGCCTCTGTCGGCATCTCGCGGATCGCGGCGTCGACGTCGTCCCGTTCAAAGCTCAGAACATGAGCAACAACGCCCGGGTGGTCCCCCGTCCGGACGGGGAGTACGGCGAGATCGGCGTCTCGCAGTTCGTCCAGGCGCGGGCGGCCGGGATCACGCCGACGACCGACCTCAACCCGGTCTTGCTCAAACCCCGCGGCGACGGGGAGAGCCAGCTCGTCCTCGGGGGCCGTCCCGGCGATCACCTCTCTGCTGGTGACTACTACGGGGAGCGGTGGGAGCGGGCCCGGGAGGTCGCCGAGGCCGCCTACCGGCGGCTGGCCACCGAAAGCGAGGTCGTGATCGCCGAGGGCGCGGGCTCGATCGCCGAGATCAACCTCCACGACCGGGACCTCGCGAACGTCGAGACCGTCCGGTTCGCGAGCCGGCTCGCCCGCGAGGAGGGGGCGTCCGGCCGGGACGTCGGTATCCTCCTGCTCGTCGACATCGAGCGCGGCGGGGCGTTCGCCAGCCTCTATGGCACCCTCGAGTTGCTGCCCGCGGCGCTCCGCGAGCGGGTCGTCGGCGCCGCGATCACCAAGTTCCGCGGCGACGAGTCCCTCCTCGAGCCCGGTATCGAGGAGATCGAGTCCCTGACCGGCGTGCCGATCCTCGGCGTGCTCCCCTACGACGACCCCGGTCTTCCCGAGGAGGACAGCGTCGCCCTGCCGGCGACCGACCGCCGGGCCACCGTCGGCGACGACGACGGCGTTCCGCCCGACCGGAGCGTGACGGTCGCGGTCCCCCGGTTGCCCCGGATCTCGAACGCGACCGATCTCGAGGCGCTGGCCGCCGTCCCCGGGGTCAGGGTCGCGTACGTTCCGGTCGACGACGGGCCCGACGACCCCCTCGCGGACGCCGACGCCGTCGTCCTCCCGGGGACCAAAAACACCGTCGACGACCTGCTCGCGCTCCGGGAGGCCGGCTTCGAGGCGGCGCTCGCGGCCTTCTCCGGCCCGGTCGTGGGCCTCTGTGGGGGCTACCAGCTGCTCGGGGAGCGGCTCCGGAACGCCGACCGCGAGGGCGTCGGCGACCGGGAAACCGTCGAGGGGTTCGGGCTGTTGCCCGTCGAGACGACGTTCGCGGCCCAAAAGCGTCTCGAACGACGGACCGTCGCCGTCGACGGCTGCGGGCCGATCGAAGGCGCTGAGGGGACCGTCACGGGCTACGAGATCCACGTCGGCCGGACGCGGGCGCTCGCGGCCGTCGACCGACCCCTCGAGGAGGGAAGCGCCCGACACGGGGACGTCCTCGGCACCTACCTGCACGGGCTGTTCGACGACCGGTCGGTCCGCGAGGCGTTCGTCGATCGCGTCTACGCGTCCGCGGGCCGATCCCGGCCTGCGGACGACACGGCCAGCGGCCCGTCGCCGTACGACCGTGCGGCCGCGCTCGTCCGCGAGAACCTCGATCTCGAGGCACTCGGCGAGCCGTTCGTCGGCTGAGGGGTTTCGGGTCGGTCGTCGGCTGACGGTCCCCCGGTCGTCGACTGACGGTCCCCCGGTCGTCGACTGACGGTCCCCCGGTCGTCGACCGACGTCCTCAGCCCGGCCCGCTCCGGTAGCTGCCGAGTAGCTCCTCTAAGATGAGACACTCCTGGTCGGTCGGGGAGTAGTGTGAGTCGATAAACCGCTCTGCGGACTCGAAGTCCCCACGCAGGCCGTGTTTGCGGACGGTGATCACCGCCTCGAGGAAGAAGGTGCCGCCGTCGGTTCCGACGCCGGCGGCCGCGCTGGGGTCGATCTCGAGTTCGGCTTTGATCTCGTCGAAGTTGAACGTCTCGGGCTCGTGATCGGGATCGATCAGGGTCAACACGTACTCGGCGGAGAAGCGGTAGAACTCGGATTTGCTCTCGAACATACCGTCTTCGACGAGCGCGTCGATCTCGTCGACCACGTCGTCCGGATATCTGACGGTATCTTTCGCCATACGCCCGATCTGTTCCCGCGAGCTAATTACTGTTGTGGGTCCCACGGCGGGACGCCGCGAGCGGCCACGTCTCGGCGAAACTCGCCTCGTCGGCCGTGACGTCGACGGGCCCCGGACGGCGCGTCGATCGGGGACGGCGTACCGGTCGAGGCCGCGTCGGCTCGTCGCTCGTATCGAGGCTCGAAACGGGACGAACGTTGAAGCCGTCCCGACGGCTCGGTTCGAACGGACACGATCACGTTCGAATGTTCCCCGGCCTCGTCGTCGACGCGCTCCCGTGGTGGCTCGCCGTGGCGCTCGCACAGCTCGCCATCCTCGTCTTCGGGATGGCCCTCGACGAGACGTACGTCAACCGGGCGACGGTGTTCACCGCGGCGCTCGCGGTGTACGTCCACACGCTCGTCGCGAGCGAGGTCGGGGTGCTCGTCGGACTCTACGTCGACGTCGGACTCGTCGTCGGCGCCTACGGCGTCTACGCCTACGTGGTCGACGGCTACGTCGGCAGCTGGTTTCGGATCCTCGCCTTTCTGGTGTACTCGCCGCTGTCGGCGTTGCTGGTGATCCTGGCCGCCGGCCCGACCGCCGCCGGCGTCGAGATCCTCGTCCCCCCGGCGCTCGCGATCGCGGTCGTCGCCAACCTCCGGCTGTCGGCCGCCCTCGAGCCGAACGATCCCTACTACTTCGGCCCGGAGAGTCCCGAAGCGTTCGAGCGGGCCGTCGCCGAAATCGAGGGGGCCGTCGGGACGGTCGAGGGGAGCGAGGGGATGGCCGAGGGGAGCGAGGACACGGCCGAAGGGGACAGATCGACCGCGGGAGTCGAGGGTGGCGGGTCGCCCGCCCGATCCGGCGGAGGCGACCCACCGGCCGCCGGATCGACTCCCTCGGGGAGCCACACCGATCCGACCGAGGCCGGCCGTCCCGGAACCGACGCCGACCGTCCCGGCCCGACCCCCGCAGGCGGCGACCCGACCGAGCGGGGCGTCCTCCCGGAGTTCATGCGCCGGCTGTAATGGGGCTCAGATCGGCACTCCACCGGCCAGGAGCGCCGCGTCGACGAGCACCAACACGGCACACGCGCCGCCGGCGAGCAGGTAGGGGCGACCGACCGCCGCCAGACGGCTCGCCGGGACGTCGCCGTCGAGGGACTCGACGGGAAACCCCTCCGCCATGTAGGTTCCCCAGCCGACCTCCGCGTCCACCTCCCGGCGCGTCCGGAGGACGCCGACCTCGATGAGCCCGTTCATCGTCCCCCAGAGGCCGAGCATCGCGAGCACGAGCCACCCCCGCGTCGTCCCCGTCAGGGCCGAAAGCGGCGTGTACAGCGTCCAGATCATGTACGCGCCGGTGACCGGGAGGACAAGTCCGGTCCACCGCGTGAGGAGCAACAGCCGATGGAGTCCGTCGACGAACGACTCTCGACGCATGACTCCGTCGGCGGCGCGTGGCAAGACGGCGTACACGAAGTACAGCGTCGCACCGGTCCACAGTGCCCCCGAGAGGACGTGCAACACGAACGCGGCGGTCAACAGCACGGCGGTCGTTGGGACGGGGAAGTCATAAATCCGGGCCACGGCGACCGGGCCGAGCCGGGAGCTCGGCCCGCCGTCCGAAACCGGCCGGCCCGGAGGGGACGCCAATCAACTACCTCAAAATTTATTATTTACGCCCTCGAAGTCCGAATCGTCATGGTAGACAGAGCGGAACTCCGCGAGCAGATGATAGACGCGTTCGAGGGCGCAGAGTACCCGATCTCGAGCCCGATGGATCTCGTTCCGGCGCTCCCGGACGGCCCCGGAACGAGCTTCGAGTCGGGCGAGTTCTCGATGACCGCGATGGAGCTAAACGCCGAACTCTCCGGGGGCGAGTTCCCCTACGAGAGCGTCGACGCCTTCGTCGACGACGTGCTGGCCGAACTCGAGGCCGAAGGCCACATCTAGCGGATCTCGAAGGAGGCGACGTCCTCGGTATCACACGCCGGGCAGACGTCGTCCGCCGACTCCAGGGTCGCCCCACAGCGGCGACACTCGTGGACCACGACCGAGCCGTCCGAACGAAACAGCAGCGTCTTTACGGTGTCGATCATTCCATCCCCGTCGGAAGCCTTCTACGGACCGACGTATAGTTCCTCCGACGGTTCATTTCGACGATCGACGAACCCAGTCGGGCGAGCGGCCGCCGTGAGACGGAGGAACGTTTATCGGTATCAGCGACATGGGTCCGGACGAGAGCATGGTCGATCCGAACGGGAGTGGTCGACGGACGCCGTCGGCCGACCGCTCCCGGCGTCCACCATCGTCGTTCGTCGAAGACGCGAACGTGACCGATCCGGGGATCCACGAGGCGTTCGAGACGGAGTGGCCCGACTGCTGGGAGCGAGCGGCGGACCTCCTCGAGTGGGACGAGCCCTACGGAACCGTCCTCGACGACGCCGATGCCCCGTTCTACCGGTGGTTCACCGGAGGACGGCTGAACGCCTCGCATAACTGCCTGGACCGACACGTCGACGGCGGCGCGAAAAACCACGCCGCGATCCGGTGGGAGGGCAAACACGGCGAGTCACGGACCTACACCTACCGGGAGCTTTACACCGCAGTCAACGCCTTCGCGGCCGCCCTGGGGGAGCTCGGGGTCGGAGAGGGCGACGTCGTGACGATCTACCTCCCGACGATCCCGGAGCTGCCGATCGCGATGCTCGCGTGTGCCCGCATCGGCGCGCCCCACTCGGTGGTGTACGCCGGCCTCTCGGCCGATCGGCTGGCGACGCGTCTGGAGGCCGCCGACAGCGACCACCTGGTCACCTGTGACGGCTACTACCGTCGGGGGGACGCGTTCAACCAGAAGCGCAAGGTGGACAACGCGGTCCTCTCGCTGTCCCGGTCGGTCGAGACCGTCGTCGTCGACCGCCTCGGCGGGGCGTTCGAACACGACCTCGCCGACGGCCAGTACGATTACGACACGCTCGTCGACGCCCACGCCGGCACGACGGTCGAGCCCGTCCCCCGCGACGCCGAGGAGATGCTGTTCCTGATGTACACCTCCGGGACGACCGGCGAGCCGAAAGGGGTCGTCCACACCACCGGTGGCTACCTCGCGTACGCCGCCTGGACCGCCCGGGCCGTCCTCGACCTGAAACCCGAGGACACCCACTGGTGTACGGCCGACATCGGCTGGATCACCGGCCACTCCTACGTCGTCTACGGCCCCCTCGCGCTCGGAACCACCACCCTCATGTACGAGGGATCGCCGGACTACCCCGATCGGGACCGGCTCTGGGAGATCGTCGACCGCAACGCCGTCGACGTCTTCTACACGGCGCCGACGGTGATCCAGGCGGCGATGAAGTGGGGCGAGGAGTATCCGGCACGCCACGACCTCTCCTCGCTGCGGCTGCTCGGCACCGTCGGCGAGCCGATCAGCCCCCGTCCCTGGGAGTGGTACCACGAGCACGTCGGCGGCGGGGAGTGTCCGATCGTCGACACCTGGTGGCAGACCGAAACCGGCGGCCACGTCGTGACGACGCTGCCGGCGATAGACGGGATGAAACCCGGCGCGGCCGGGCCCGGGCTACCGGGTCACGACGTCCGGATCCTCGACGACGCCGGCGAAGAAGTCGAGCCCGGCCGGGCGGGCTACCTCGCGCTCGGCCGGCCGTGGCCGGGGATGGCCCGCACGCTGTACGGCAACGACGAGCGCTTTCTCGAGGAGTACTGGCGGGAGTTCTCCGACCCCGAGGACGACGAGTGGATCTACTTCGGCGGCGACGCGGCGGTGGTCGACGCGGACGGCTACGTCACCGTGCTGGGCCGGGTCGACGACGTCATCTCCGTCGGCGGCCACCGGCTGTCGACGATGGAGATCGAGTCCGTGATCCTCGAGGTAGCCGGCGTCGCGGAGGCCGCCGTCGTCGGCGCGGAGGCCACCGGCGTCTACGCCTACGTCAGCGTCGAACGGGGCCACGACGACGAGTCGGCGATCGAGGAGCGGATCAAAGAGCGAATCGAGACCGCGATCGGGCCGATCGCCCGCCCCGAAGCAGTGATCTTCGCGAGCGACCTCCCGAAGACCCGGTCGGGGAAGATCATGCGACGGCTGCTCGAGGACGTCGCGGCCGGCGAGGAGCTCGGGGACACCTCCGCGCTGCGCAACCCCGAGATCGTCGGCGAGATCCAGTCGTCGGTCCGCAACTGCTAGCGTTTCGTTTCTTTTGGATTCCCGAAACCGCTGTGGTCGGCGGAACACCTATACAACTTCACGCCCTCTGTCACGAGCGCATGGGCGTCGAAAGGGCCCGTCCCGACCGGCTCGCCCGCGAGGAGTACGACGCCGTCCTCGACGCTGCGAGCACCTACCGGGAGGTGCTCGTGGTCAGGCTGGCCGGCGAGGTCGGCCTGCGTCCGTCGGAGATGGCACGGCTCCGGCCGGCGGACGTCCGTCGGGTGACCACCGACCCGCCGCGATATCTCCTCTCGGTCCCCGAAGACGACGGTCGAAGGGACGCCTACCTCCCGACCGCGGTCGAACGGGAGCTACGACGGTACGTCCACAGCAACGACGTCGGCGACGACGAACGGATCTTCCCGATCACCCCACGCCGGATCCAGATGATCGTCTCGGAGGTCGCCGAGACGGCCGCCGAACTCCGTGGGCGTCCCGGCCTCGCGGAGCTCTCGACCAGGGAGCTTCGCCGACGGTTCGCGGGCTCGGCGCTGGTCGACCACGGAATCGACCCGCAGGCGGTCAAGGCCGCCGGCGGCTGGCACAGCTTCGAGGCGCTCGAACACTACCTGCCGGCGCCGACCGCCGCCGGAATCGTCGAGGCGTTCGAGCCCCTCGAGAACGGTCCGGCGTCGGTCGACGGTGACCCGGACGACGACAGCGCCGTCCGTTCCCTGCTCGCCGTCGCCGATCGGTGTTCGATGATCCGGCTGGACGAGGAGGGGTACGTCGATCGCTGGAATCGCGGCGCCGCCTCCACCTTCGGCTACCGGGCCGACGAGGTCCTCGGCACACACCTCTCGACGTTCTACACCGAGGCGGACGTCGAGCGGGGCGTCCCGGAACGGACGCTGTCGGCAGCGGCCGACGGCGGCGTCGAGACGGTGGGCCGACGGCTCCGGAAGGACGGCTCGACGTTCCTCGCGAGCGAGGTCGTCGCCCCGATCCGGAACGACGGCGGCCACGGGCAGGGGTTTGCGGCGCTCGTCGTCGACGTCTCCGGAATCGACGCGGGCGACGACCGCGGTCGTTTCGAGCCGAGCGCTGACGGTCGTCCCGACGCGAGCGATCGCGAGCTGACGGCGACGATCGCGTCGATCGGCCCCGCGCTCACCGACGCAGTCCTCGACGCCACGAGTCACGCGGCGATCGAGGCCGGCGTCTGTGAGACGGTCGTCGACTCGCCGCGGTACCCGTTCGCCTGGATCGACCGGCGGACGGTCTCGGGGGAGCGCCCCGAGCGGCGGGCGGTCCGCGGCGTCGATCCGTCGGCCGTCGAGGGACGCCCTGCGGCGGCCGACGGCGACGCGGTGAGCCTCTCGGTCGACCACGACGTCTCGCTCGAGCTTCCCGATGGCGGCCGGTTTTCGGGGGCGATCGCCGCTGTCCCGCTCGTCCGCGGGGGGACGGTCTACGGCCACCTGCGGGTCGGGAGCGACCGTCCGGAGGCGTTCGACGCCGATGAACGCGAGTGGCTCGAGACCGTCGGCCGACAGATCGGAGCAGCCATCACCGCCGTCCGCCGGCGGAACCTGTTGCTCTCGGATCGGCTGCTCGAACTCGAGTTCGTCTGTCGTGACGACGCCGCGTTCCTCACGGAGGTCACCGAACGGCTCGGCTGTCGGTTCGAGCTGGACTCGCTGGTCGCCCTCTCGGAGTCGACACAGCTCCAGTATCTCCGCTTGCTGGGAGCGAACCCGGGAACGGTGTTCGAACTCGTCGCGGACGCCGAGGGAGTCGCCGACTGCCGGCTGATCGAGGGCGGGGACGACGACGCCAGGCTGGAGTTCGTCGTCGAGGACCGCGCGCCCTCGCTGACGCTCGCCGAGTACGGCGCGACGGTTCGCGAGCTCACGGCCGAGGACGGCGAGCTCGTCCTCGTCGCGGAGTGTGCCGCCGACGCGGATCTGCGGACGATCGTCGACGGGCTCCGCTGTCGGTTCCCCGACATCGAGCTCCGTGGCAAACGGGAGGTCGAACGGTCGGTCGGCGTCGCCCGGGAGTTCCGTGAGGGGCTCGAGGACCGCCTCACCGACCGCCAAGAGGCCGCCCTCCGGGCTGCCTACTTCGGAGGATACTACGACTGGCCCAGAGAGAGCACCGCCGAGGAGCTCGCCGACGCGATGGGGATCTCCTCCCCGACGCTGCACAACCACCTCCGGAAGGCCCAACACGAGCTCATCCGGACGTTCTTCGACGCCTCGAGCGTCGACGACGAGGGGCTCTAGGCCTCCCCGGCGGCGATCTAGACGCCTAGGTCGATCCGTCCGTGGGCGGGCCGCCGGGCTCGACGACCGTTCCCGGCGGTCTAGTCCGTCCGCGCTCGACCGCCCGCCAGACATTGTTTCTACCCACAGTTTAGGAAAACATACCGCCGATGGGGGTCGTACCCCCCTTCGTTTTGTACAGCTAGATCCGGGGTTTATGTCGACGATTCTGGATTGGATGGTAGACCATGTCCGGAGAGGACGGCCACACCGACGGCGGTATCGAGGCGCGACTGGACGAACAGGACGTGTTCGAGCCACCGGAATCGTTCGTCGAACAGGCGAACGTCACCGACGAGGGGATCTACGAGGCGTTCGAGGAGAACTGGCCGGACGCCTGGGAGCGGGCGGCGGAGCTGATCGAGTGGGAAGAGCCCTGGGATCGGCTACTGAACGACGACGACGAGCCGTTCTACGAGTGGTTCGTCAACGGCAAGTTGAACGCGTCGTACAACTGCGTGGACCGACACCTCGAGGAGCGGGGCGAGGAGGCCGCGATCGAGTGGATCGGCGAACTCGGCGAGAGTCGAACGTACACGTTCGAGGAGCTCCACCGCGAGGTGACCGAGTTCGCCGCGGCGTTGTACGAGCTGGGCGTCGGCGAGGACGACGTCGTCGCGATGTACATGCCGATGATCCCCGAGCTACCGATCGCGATGCTCGCGTGTGCGCGCATCGGCGCACCACACGCGGTCGTGTTCGCCGGCTTCTCGCCCGACGCACTCGCAGAACGGATGAACGCCGGGGGCTCCTCGTATCTCGTGACCTGTGACGGCTACTACCGGCGTGGCGATCCGCTGAACCACATCGAGAAGGCCCGCCGCGGCGTCGAGGAGGTCGACCGGGACGTCACCTCGGTGGTCGTCGACCGGCTGGGCGACGAACGGGCGGTCGACCTCCGGGCCGACGAGTACGACTACGACACGCTGGTCGCCGAGCAGGCCGGCGCGACGGTCGACCCCGTGACCCGCGACGCCGAGGAGATGCTCTTTCTGATGTACACCTCCGGGACGACCGGCGAGCCGAAGGGGGTCAAACACACCACGGGCGGCTATCTCACCTACGCGGCGTGGACGAGCCACGCCGTCCTGGATCTGAAACCCGAGGACACCTACTGGTGTTCGGCGGACATCGGCTGGATCACCGGCCACTCCTACATCGTCTACGGCCCCCTCGCGCTCGGAACCACCACCCTCATCTACGAGGGGACCCCCGACTACCCCGAGAACGACCGGTTCTGGGAGATCTGTGACGAGTACGACGTCGACGTCTTCTACACGGCGCCGACGGCGATCCGCGCGTTCATGAAGTGGGGTCCGGAGTATCCGGCACGCCACGACCTCTCCTCGCTGCGGCTGCTCGGCACCGTCGGCGAGCCCATCAACCCCCGGGCCTGGAAGTGGTACTACACGCACGTCGGCGACGAGGAGTGTCCGATCGTCGACACCTGGTGGCAGACCGAAACCGGCGGGATGATGATCACGACGCTGCCGGCG
>LKNG01000085.1 GCA_001564115.1 Natrialbaceae archaeon Tc-Br11_E2g8
CGACGGCGGGATCCGGGCTACAGCCGGTCGACGACGGCGTCGGTGAGCCCGGTCGTCGAGGCGTCCCCGCCCAGATCCGGCGTCCGCGGACCGTCCGCGGGGACGCCTCGACGACCGGGCTCACCGACGCCGTCGTCGACCGGCTGTAGCCCGGATCCCGCCGTCGACCGGCTGTAGCCCGGATCCCGCCGTCGGGGGAACTACGGAACAGTTTGATAAGGGTTCGACGGAAGGCCAGAGCATGAACCCGACGGCAGACGGCGGCTTCGCGCTCCGGGAGGCGACGATCGCGGACGTCCACGCGGCGTTCGAGGCGGGCGAGCTCACGGCGAGGGAGCTCGTCGACCGATACCTGCGGCGGATCGAGGCCCACGACGACGCGCTGAACGCGATCTTGCGCGTGAACCCCAACGCCCGCGAGCGCGCCGCCGAGCTCGACGAGGCGTTCGCCGACGGCCCCGTCGGCCCGCTCCACGGCGTGCCGGTGGTGCTCAAGGACAACCACGACACGGCCGACATGCCGACGACGGCGGGCTCGACGACGCTCGCGGAGTCGGTGCCCGAGCGGGACGCGTTCGTCGTCCGGCAGCTCCGGGCGGCCGGTGCGGTGGTGATCGCGAAGGCGAACCTCCAGGAGTTCTCCTTCGGGGTCGACACGATCAGCTCGCTGGGCGGGGAGACGAAAAACGCCTACGACCGCGGCCGGCGGCCGTCGGGCTCGAGCGGCGGCACCGCGGCGGCGATCGCGGCGAACCTCGGGCTGGTCGGCACCGGCTCGGACACCTGCTCGTCGGTGCGCTCGCCGCCGGCGTTCAACTGCCTGGTCGGCGTCCGGCCCACCCGCGGGCTGGTCAGCCGGAGCGGGATCGTCCCGCTGAGCGAGAGCCAGGACACCGCGGGACCGATCGCCCGGACGGTCGCCGACGCCGCCCGGCTCCTCGAGGCGATGGCCGGCCACGATCCCGACGATCCGGTCACGGCCGCCGGCGTCGGCCACGTCCCCGCGGACGGCTACGCCGCCCACCTCGACCCCGACGGCCTCGAGGGCGCCAGGATCGGCGTCCCCCGGGAGCTCTACGGCCTCCAGGAGCCCACGAGTGCGCCCGCGTCGGCGGCCCGGGCGGTGACCGCGGTATTGGAGGACGCCCTCGAGGCGATGGAGGCCGCGGGTGCGACGCTCGTCGACCCCGTCGAGATCCCGGACCGCGACCGGCTGGCGTCGGCACGCACCCTCGGCTACGAGTTCGGGCGCGACCTCGCGGCCTACCTCGCGGAGCTACCCGATCCCCCCTACCGCACCCTCGAGGCGATCCTCGACTCCGGGCAGGTCGCGCCGGCGGTCCACGACCGGCTCGTCGACGGCGACGTCACCGGCCTCGACCTCGAGGATCCGGCCGTCGAACGGGCGTACCTCCGCCGGCTCCGGCGCCGCCGGGAGCTCGCGACCGAGCTCCGGAGCTCGCTCGTCGCGGCGGAGCTCGACGCGCTCGTCTACCCCCCGTCGACGGTTCCGCCGGTCGAGATCCCCGAGAACCAGCCGTTCGTGGAGCTCCCCTGCGAGCTCGCCGCCCACACCGGCTTTCCGGCGGTCGTCGTCCCCGCGGGGTTCACCGAGGACGGGCTGCCGGTCGGCCTCGAGCTGCTGGGCCGGGAGTTCGCCGAACCCCGGCTGTTCGAGCTCGCCTACGCCTTCGAGCGGGAGACGGGCCACCGGCGACCACCGGACGGGTTCGAGTCGCCGGCGTGACCGTCCACGGTCCGGTGGTCCGAGTCGCCGGCGTGACCGTCCACGGTCCGGTGGTCCGAGTCACCGGCGTGACCGTCCACGGTCCGGTGGTCCGAGTCGCCGGCGTGACCGTCCACGGTCCGGTGGTCCGAGTCGGTGCTCGCGAGTCCACGCGTCGAGTGCGAGCCGTCGGCGCTCGCGAGCCCTCGGCCGGTCGAGTGTGTCCACTCACGGGCTGGGAGCGGCCTTCTGGAGGGCCGTCTCGGCGACGTTGCCGCCGTAGTCGGCGCTGCGGGACAGCGAGTCGACGATCAGCCCGAGCGACTGGGCGGCCAGTGGCTCGAGGTCACGGAGCAGGTCGTCGATCCGGCGGGTGTGCTGGTCGATCTCGAGGACGGATTCGAGGGCGGCGTGACCCAGCCGGTCGGCCTCCTCGCCGTCCTCGGCGAACAGCGCGTCCATCGACAGCTCCATGATCTCCGCGGCGTCGGCGTGGAGCTCGGTCAGCGCCTCGGCGACCTCCTCGGAGACCGTCTCGAGTTTGAGCGCGAGGTGGCTGATCTTGGCCGCGTGGTCGGCGACGCGTTCGAGCTGGCGGGCACTGGAGTGGTAGTCGAAACAGTCCTCCCGGCTGACTCCGAGCTCCTCGGCCGCGAGGGGCGAGCGCAGCGTCGCCCGGAAGATCCGGGAGACGACGAGCCAGAGCCGGTCGACGTCGTCGTCCCGTTCAATCACGTCGCGGGCGAGCGCGTCGTCGTTCTCGACCAGCGCGGTGACGGCGTCCTCGAGCATCGAGCTGGCGATCAGACGCATCCGGGTGACGGCGTTGACGATCGACAGCTCGGAGGAGTCGAGCAAGTCCTGGATGACGACCTCGCCGTCGGTCTCCTCGATCACTTCGACCCCGACGAGCCCCTGTGTGGCCGACCTGATCGTGCTCCGCTGGGCGGTCGTGATCCGGCCGCCGGTCAGGGCGATGACGTCGAAGCCGCTCACGTACATCGTCATCACCGCACGGACGAGCCGGTCGCCCTCCAGGTTCGAGACGTCGAGGCTCCCACGCTGGCGGTGGCTCTCGCGTTTCGGCGTCAACAACAGGGTGTCCTCTTCCGGATAGAACTCGACGACCGTCCCGGCGCTGACGTCGTTCGCCGTCGCCCACGACTTCGGCAGCGAGACGGTGTACGTCGAACCGCCGGTGACCTGGACCTTGCGGGTCTCCATACGGGCCCGTTCGGTTGGAGGACTATAAATCTACTCGGATCTATAGAGATGGGCCAAATCATCCCTCTCATCCCCGCTGTATCCGATATAGGTCCCGAAATTTCTCGGTATCGATACCCTTCGATGCCGAGTAACTCGTTGCCAAACGTAGATCTATATAGCACTCATAGTAGGACATTTAGCTACCACGGGATCTATATCCGCCGATGGCAGACGAGCCGACCTCCGGCGACGGCCCGACCACCTCGCGCCGACTCTTTCTGACCACGGCCGCCACGGCGCTGGTCGGGACGGCGGGCTGTCTCGCCAGAGGAGAGTCGAGTGACCTCGAGGGGGAGATCAGGATGGACGGCTCGAACACCGTCTTGCCCCACGGGGCCGTCGTCTCCGAGGAGTTCCAGTGGCGGAACAACCGCGTGCAGATCCCGGTCAACGGCTCCGGTACCGGGGCCGGCTTCCAGCGGTTCTGTCGGGGTGAGACCCACGCCCAGAACGCGAGCCGGACGATCCTCCCCGACGAGGAGGCCCTCTGTGCCGAACACGGCACCGAGTACGTCGAACTCTCGACGGCCCTCGACGGGATCGCGGTGTTCGTCCACCCGGACAACGACTGGTGTACGGAGCTCACCGTCGCGGAGCTGGCCCGGCTCTGGGAGCCGGAGTCGACCGTCGAGAGCTGGCGGGACCTCCGGCCCGACGACCCCGCGTTCCCCGAGGAGGAGATCGAACTCTACGGGCGCGATCCGGCCTCCGGCACGTTCGATTACTTCACCGAGGCGATAACCGGGGAGATCGGCGCGATCCGGTCCGACTACTCCGCCAGCGCCGACACGAACGTGATCGTCCGCGGCGTCCGGGGCAGCGAGTACGCACTCGGCTTCGGCGGGGCGGGCTACTACAACGAGAACCGAGACGAGCTCAGGGCCGTCCCCGTCGACGACGGCGACGGGCCGGTGTATCCGAGCGCGGAGAACATAGAGAGCGGGGAGTACACCCCGCTGACCCGTCCGCTTTTCACCTACTTCCGGGCCGACGCCCTCGCCCGCGAGGAGGTCCGTGCGTTCGCCCGATTTTATTTCGAACCGATCGACGGCCACGCCGTCGACGCCGAGTTCGTCGACGATCCCGCCGACTGGCACTGGACCCAGTGGAGCGCCAGGCGGGTCGGCTACAACGCGATCCCGACCGAGAGCGACGATCCGGACGCGCCGAGCGTCGAGGCCGGCTCGGCGACCCTCGAGGCGGCCATCGCGGAGGTCGTCGGATGAGCGTCGATCCGGGGATCACCGCGGCCACGAGCGCCGTCGAGGACCGCAAAAACGACCTCGTCCGGTACGTCTTCGCCTCGTGTGCGCTCGTCACCGTGTTGACGACGGCCGCGATCGTCCTCGTCCTCCTCGAGGGTGCCGTCGCCTTCTTCAGGTTTCCGGACGTCACCGTCCTCGAGTATCTGCGTGGCACCGAGTGGTCCCCGGTGATCCGCCCGCGGAGCTACGGCGTCTTGCCGCTGATCTGGGGCACCCTCGTGATCACGGTGGGGTCGGCGCTCGTGGCGATCCCCGTCGGGACGGCGACGGCGATCTACCTCTCGGAGTACGCCGACCCCGACGTCCGCAAGTACCTCAAGCCGACCCTCGAGGTGCTCGCGGGGATCCCGACGATCGTCTACGGCTTCTTTGCCCTCTCCTTTATCACGCCGATCATCCAGCGTCTGTTCCCCCAGACGGGGACGTTCAACGCCGCCGCGGGCGCGATCGTCGTCGGCGTGATGATCATCCCGATGGTCTCGAGTCTGAGCGAGGACGCGATGAGCGCGGTGCCCGACTCGCTGCGAAACGCCGCCTACGGCCTCGGCGCGACGAAAGTCGAGGTGTCGACCCGCGTCGTCCTCCCGGCCGCGCTGTCGGGGATCGTCGCCTCGTACATCCTCGCGCTCTCGCGGGCGATCGGCGAGACGATGGCCGTGACGCTGGCGGTCGGGATGACCCCACGGATCACGGCGAACCCCCTCGAGTCGATGCAGACGATGACCGCCTACATGGTCCAGATCGGGATCAGCGACGTCTCGGTCGGCTCGATCGGCTACCAGAGTCTGTTCGCCGTCGGGCTCACGCTGTTCGCGATGACCCTGGCGATGAACCTGATCAGCCTCTGGATCCGCTCGCGGTACAGAGAGGAGTACCAATGAGTACGGAAACCGACGGCTCGTTCGTCGACGGCCTCGAGGACATCGAACGCAAGCGGCTGTACGGGCGGCTCTTCGTCGCCGTCTGTTTCGCCTCGACGCTCGTCGGCGTCGTCGCGCTGGTCGCGTTGCTCGCGGACGTGCTCTACGAGTCCTGGGGGTGGGTCAGCTGGGAGTTTCTCACCTACCCGCCCTCTCAGGCGGTCGAGAACTTCCTCCCCGGCGGGCGGGGCGCCGGCATCTACCCCGCGCTGGTCGGCTCGATCTTCCTGATCGCGCTGACGGCGGTGTTCACCGTCTTCCTCGGCGTCGGCGCGGCGATCTACTTAGAGGAGTACGCCGCCGAGAGCCGACTGAAGTCGTTCGTCGAGGCGAACATCGCGAACCTCGCCGGCGTCCCCTCGATCGTCTACGGCCTGCTCGGGCTGGCGATCTTCGTCCGCTGGTTCCAGCTCGGGGCGAGTCTCATCGCCGGCGCGTTGACGCTCACGCTGCTTATCCTCCCGATCGTCATCGTCTCCAGCCAGGAGGCCCTGCGGGCGGTGCCCGACTCCCAGCGGCAGGCGGCCTACGGCGTCGGCGCGACGAAGTGGCAGGTGATCCGCGACGTCGTCCTCCCGCGGGCGCTGCCGGGGATCATGACGGGGACGATCCTCTCGCTCTCGCGGGCGATCGGCGAGACCGCGCCGATCCTGATGGTCGGCGCCTCGACGTCGCTTTTCGTCGCCCCCGACGGGCTCACCAGCCCGTTCAGCGCCATGCCGATGACGATCTTCGAGTGGGCGACCCTCCCCGAGGCCGAGTTCCAGCACATCGCGGCCGCCGGCATCGTGGTCCTGTTGACGATCCTCCTCCTGATGAACGCGACCGCAATCTTGATCCGCAACCGGTACGATCCACGCTCCTGACCGGTCGACCCTAGAGTTTTTATCGTAGAACCGTGTGGTGTGGTCATGCTCGATCTCCTCGCGGTCGTCGAGCGGAACCCGGAGCTGGCGGCCACGGCCGGCCTCTTGCTTTTCGCGGCCGGCTGTCTGTTCGCCGGCTATCTCCTCCAGCGGAAGGCGGGTTCGATCGCCGCGCTCCGGACGTCTGACTGATACTCTCGACTGTACGTCGTTCGAGATTCTCGCCACATCGGGGTGGCGCTGATACAGTTACAGCCAACAGTATGAGCCCTCCGGCGGGCGAGCGGCGTTTCACAAAGGATAACTGCCCCAGGGGGTAGTATCGAGACGAGATGGAGACAGACCGCGCCCGGCTCGCGTCGAGAGGCGGCGAGGACCCCGACCGACGGACCGCCTCCGACCGCGACCGCCGGTCCGGGACGCCGCGTGCCGAGGAGCCGGTCATCGAATCGCGTGATCTCTCGGTGTTCTACGGCGAGGAGCAGGCACTCCAGGGGATCGACATGTCGATCCCGGAACGGCGGGTGACGGCCCTGATCGGCCCCAGCGGCTGTGGGAAGTCCACCTTCCTGCGGTCGATAAACCGGATGAACGACCTCATCGACGTCGCCCGCGTCGAGGGGGAGCTGTACTTCCACGGCAAGAACGTCTACGACGACGACGTCGACCCCGTCGCCCTCCGGCGGAAGATCGGGATGGTCTTCCAGAAACCCAACCCGTTCCCCAAGAGCATCTTCGACAACGTCGCCTACGGGCTCCGGGTCCAGGGGAAAGACGACGACGTCGAGCGGAAGGTGCGGACGGCCTTAGAGCGGGCCGCGTTGCTCGACGAGGTCGAGGATCGCCTCGACGAGTCCGGACTGGACCTTTCGGGTGGCCAACAACAGCGCCTCTGTATCGCCCGGGCGATCGCGCCCGACCCCGAAGTCATCCTGATGGACGAACCCGCGAGTGCGCTCGACCCGGTCGCGACCTCCCAGATCGAGGACTTAGTCGAGGAGCTGGCACGCGAGTACACCGTCGTCATCGTCACCCACAACATGCAACAGGCCGCCCGGATCTCCGATAAGACGGCGGTCTTTCTCACCGGTGGCTACCTCGCGGAGTTCGACGACACCTCGAAGATCTTCGAGAACCCCCAGAACCAGCGGGTCGAAGACTACATCACCGGGAAGTTCGGCTGAGCGTCGGGATCGGCGGGCGTGCGAACCGCTCGTAGCCCCGACTCGCCGCTCGCGGCGCCCGGCTCACCAGTCGATCGAGCGGCTCCCGACTCACTGCGCGAGGAGCCGGTCGAGTGGCCCACCGGCGACGTCCGCCTCGATCGCCTGGGTGACGTGTTCGCCGCTGAGCAGACACATCGGCATCCCGATCCCGGGGCCGGTGTCCCCGCCGACGTAGTAGAGCCGGTCGAGCCCCGGGGCCCGGTGGCTCGGCCGGAGCGGTCCGGTCTGACGGAGGGTGTGTGCGAGCCCCAGCGCCGTCCCCTGGGGTTTCCCGAAGCCGTCGGCGTAGTCGGAGACGCAGGTATGCTCCTCGAACCGGATCCGTCCCTCGAGATCGACGCCGGTCTCCGCGGCCAGCCCCTCGAGGATCCGATCGCGGAACGCCTCCCGGCGGTCGGGGCCGTCCTCGAGCCCCGGCGCGATCGGCACGAGGACGACGACGGTCTCACAGCCGTCCGGAGCCACCGTCGGATCGGTCCGCGAGGGGACGTTGACGTAGTAGGCGGGGTTTTCGGGCCAGCGGGGCTCCTCGAAGATCGACTCGAAGTGGGGCCCCCAGTCGGTCGGCAACACGAGCGTGTGGTGTTCGAGGGGGTCGACGTCGCCCTCGACGCCGAGATAGAGCATGAACGCCGAGGGGCCGTAGGTGCGTTCCTCCCAGTAGTCCGCCGACCGGTCGACGGCCCCCTTCGGGAGCAGCTCCCGTTCGGTGTACGCCGGCGACGCGTTGCTGACGACCCGGTCGTGGACGGACCGGCCGTCGCCGACCGTCACCTCGAGTCCGTCGGCCGTCGGCGTTATCGCACTGACCTCGGCGTTCGTCTCGATGCGTGCCCCCTGATCGACCGCGACCGTCGCCATCGCGTCGACCACCTCGGCGATCCCCCCGATGGGGTAGTAGACGCCGAGCCCGTAGTCGACGTGGCTCATCAGCTTGTACAGCGCCGGCGTGTTGTACGGCGAGCCACCGAGAAAGACGAGCGTGTACTGGACCAGCTGGCGCAGCTTCGGGTGTCCGAAGTGGTCGGCGACGTGGTCGTCCATCGTCCCGATAAGCGAGAGTCCGCGGGCCGACAGGGCGACGTCGAGCGAGAGACACTCCCGAAACCGGCTTCGCTTCGGGACGACGAACCGCTCCATACCGATCTCGTAGGCCTCCTTCGCGTCCGCGAGGTACGTCTCGAGCGCCTCCCCCGCGCCGGGCTCGTAGGACTCGAAGAGCTCGGCGGCCGCGGCCGGATCCGCTGGCACGTCCGCGCGGTCGCCGTCGTCCCAGAAGACGCGGTAGTTCGGGTCGAGCCGGACGAGCTCGTAGAAGTCCCCGGGCTCCCGGTCGAACGCGCCGAAAAACCGCTCGAAGACCTCCGGCATCAGATACCAGGAGGGGCCGGCGTCGAACCGGAACCCCTCGCCCTCGATGCGGCCGGCGACGCCGCCGACGTGGTCGTGTCGTTCGTAGACGGTCACGTCCGCGCCGGCGGCCCCGAGGTGGGCGGCCGCCGAGAGTCCCCCGAAGCCGGCGCCGACGATCGCGATCGACTCGCCGGTGAGCTCGTCGTCTCCCATCGGGGGAGCCTAGGGGGTACACGCCCGTGAGGGGCGGCCGTCACTGTGGGGTGGTTTTTGTTCGCCGGCGGCCGACACACCGAACCCGAACCCTCATGTCGGGAGCCCCCTACCTCCCCGTGGATGACGGCCTACGAGGCGGCGATACTCGACGTCGACGGGACGATCGTACGCGGCGAGAGGCTCCTACCCGGGGCCGCGGCGGGGCTCCGGGCGCTCGACGACGCCGGCGTTCCCCGCCTGCTGTTCTCGAACAACCCGACCCGGAGCGCCGATCACTACCGCGACCGGGTCGCCGCCCACGGCGTCGCGGTCGGGGAAGGGCTGGCGCTCACCTCGGCGACCGTGACCGCCGACTACCTCTCGCGGAGCCACGGCTCGGCATCGATCTACCTCGTCGGCGAGGCCCGCCTCGCGCGGATCCTCGAACGCGCGGGCCTCGAGGTCACGGGCGAGCCGGCGGACGCCGACGTCGTACTCGGCTCGATCGACCGCGAGTTCGACTACGACGCGCTCGCGGCGGCCATGCGGGCGCTCGAACGCGACGTCCCCTTCTACGGCACCGATCCGGACGTGACGATCCCGGCCGGCGAGGGGACGGTCCCGGGCAGCGGGGCGATGCTCGCGGCGATGACCGCCGTCGCTGGCCGCGAACCCGACGCGATCCTCGGGAAACCCTCCGAAATCGCCGCGGAGGCGGCGCTGTCGAGGCTCGGCGCCGACCCGAGCCGGACGCTCGTCGTCGGCGACCGGCTCGACACCGACGTCGCACTCGGCGATCGGATGGGCGCGACGACTGCGCTCGTGCTCTCGGGGATCACGGATCGGGAGGACCTCGACGGCGCCGACGTCCGACCGGACCACGTCCTCGAGGATCTCGGCGACGTTGGGCGGCTCCTCGACTAGCGCCCGCTCACCGCTTCTCGCTAACGGTAGTGCAAAACCGCGACCCGCTAGCGCTCGTCGGAGTCGAGCACGCGGATCTGGTCGCCCCGGACGGTGACCGGAATCGGGACGGTCGCCTCGTAGAGCTCGACGGTCACCTGGTCTTTCCCCTCGTCGATGCGCTGGACCTGTGCTTTCTCGCCTTTGAACGGGCCGGCGATGAGCTCGACGATGTCGCCCTCGGCGATCCCCTCGACGTCGGGTTTCGGCGAGAGGAAGTGTTCGACCTCGGAGATGCCCGACTGGCCCGGGACGATGCTGCGGGCGTGGGGGATGTCCTCGAGCACCCGCTCTAGGACGGCGTCGTTGTCGGCCTCGACCATCACGTAGGAGGTCAGCGAGTCGGGGGCGAGCGCGGCGTGGACCTCCGACTCCTCGCGGTTGATGATCATGTCGGCGACGGTGCGCTCCTGGCTCGCGGTGGTCTTGACGGCGAAGATCCCCATCAGAACCCACCCGTCAGCAGGCCCATCGTGACGCCGATGAAAAAGCCGATGACGCCCACGAGCAGGATGCCCGCGCCGGCGATCTTCGCCACCTGGTAGAACTCCTCCCTCGAGGGCGTCGTCGCCATCTTCAACACCCGAACGTACGAGGTGAGGTCGTACGGAACGTCCATATCTATTCCAGTCAGTACACCGTCGAGGCTCTTCTATCTGTCTTTCCCGTTCGACGCCGTCGGGACCGATCGATCCCGGCCCGTCGTGGCGTATGGCTCCGGCCCGTCGTGGCGTACGGCTCCGGCCCGTCGTGGCGTATGGCTCCGGCCCGTCGTGGCGTACGAACC
>LKNG01000086.1 GCA_001564115.1 Natrialbaceae archaeon Tc-Br11_E2g8
GTCGGCGTCGGTGTGGAAATTCGCTCGCAGATCCTCGGCAACCGTCAGGCTCACCCACACTCGCTCGAGTTCGTACTCGTCGGGTTTTTCGATCACGACACCCGATACGCGTGACGTGTAGTCACCCGTCTGAATGTGGGGCCACTCGTAGTAGCCGTGTACGTGGGCGTTCTCACAGTGGTCCTCGACGCGCACCCACTCGTGGGTCACCGATGACGAACCGAAGCCGGAGAGGACGACGACGACGGCTTCGTCCTCGAAATCGATACCGTCGACGCGGCCTTTGCTCTCGTCGTCGACCGGTTCGACCAGCTCGTCGAACGCGTCTCGGGAGGTGAGTAGTTCGGCAAAGAAGACGGATTCACCGTCGAATTCGGGCCCGTCGACTATCGGCTCACGGAACGCGAGGTTGATTCGATCGAAAGACAGCTCCGAGTCGGTGTCCATTCTCTCCCCGAGGTGGTGATCGTCCCACTCGTCTTCATCCTCGATACCCTCCGGTTGCGGTGGACGTTCCGGTTCGTGTGGAGGACTGTCAGTTAGTGACAATTCGATGGGATCGCACGCTTCTCTGTGATCCCTTGTGTCGTCGGTTCCTCCGTCCCCACCGTCTCCGGCACGTCCGTCCGGCGAGCGAGCGAGACAGCCGGCGAACACGGCAGCTCCCACGGCCGTGCCGGTTATCACGAACTGACGACGTGATCGATCCATGACTATACCGGAATAGACCGTCGCACGATAAGGTCTTTGAGCAAGCTAAAGTCGCTCTTTCAGCAACTGACACCTTCGCGAGCCGAACCCAAAACTGACTAACGGATCGGCCGCCACCGTCGAAGCATGCGCGTCTCTATCGTCGGCAGCGGCTACGTCGGCACGACGGTCGCCGCCTGCCTCGCCGATTTCGGTCACGACGTCGTCAACGTCGAGATCGACGAGGCGGTCGTCGACGCGATCAACGCGGGGGAGACTCCGATCCACGAGCCCGGGCTGGCCGAACGGATCGCCGAGCACGCCGGCGACCGGCTGCGGGCGACGACCGACTACGACGCGGCCGTCGACACCGACCTCACGATGCTCTGTCTGCCGACGCCACAGCGGGCGGCGGGTGACCTGGACCTCGCGGCGATGCGAGCGGGTTCGGAATCCCTCGGCGATGCCCTCGCCGGGACGGACGACGAACACCTCGTGGTCGTCAAGAGCACGGTCCTGCCCGGAACCACCGAGGACGTCGTCGGCCCGACCGTCGCGGAGCGCTCCGGAAAGCGGATCGGCGGGGACCTCGAGCTCGCGATGAACCCCGAGTTCCTCCGGATGGGGACGGCCGTCGACGACTTCCTCGCCCCGGACAAGCTCGTGATCGGGGCCGAAAGCGAGTCCGCGGCCGCGACCCTCCGGGCGCTGTACGAACCGATCCTCGGGGGCGACACCGCACTCGTCGAGACGGAGATCCCTGAAGCGGAGCTCATCAAGTACGCCAACAACGCCTTCCTCGCGGCGAAGCTCTCGCTCGTCAACGAGCTCGGCAACGTCGCGAAGATCTACGGCGCGGACGCCTACGAGGTCCTCGAGGCCGTCGGACTCGACGAGCGGATCTCGGCGCGGTTCATGCGTTCGGGACTCGGCTGGGGGGGCTCCTGTTTCCCGAAGGACGTAAACGCTCTAAGATCCGGGGCACGCGAGCAGGGGTACGAACCCGAGTTGCTCGACGCGGCCGTCGCCGTCAACGACGGCCAGCCTCGCCGGCTCGTCGAACTGCTCGCCGATCACGTCGAGCTCGAGGGTGCACGGATCGCCGTCCTCGGCCTCTCGTTCAAGCCAGGAACCGACGACATCCGGGAATCACGTGCCCTGGACGTGATCGATCGACTCCGGGAGCGGGGCGCGACCGTCGTCGCCTACGATCCCGTCGCGATGGGGAACGTCCGCGAGCGGTATCCGGACCTCGCTCTCACCGACTCGGCCGAGGCCGCGCTCGCGGACGCCGACGGCGCGGTCGTCGCCACCGACTGGCCGGAGTTCGACGACCTCGCGTTCGACGGGATGGCACGGCGGGTGCTCGTCGACGGCCGCCGGATCGACGTCGACGCCGACGCCCTCGAGGTCTACGAGGGGCTGACGTGGTGATCGGGGCGACGGTCCGCGGTGGACCGAACCAGTATCCTTTTCGCTCCGGCGAAGAGAGTGAGGATCGATGGAACGGGAGGGATCTCACGAGGACGCATCGGGCGGGACGGTACTCGCGATGAGCGAGGACCGCCCGGAGATCCCACCCGAGGAGGTCTGTGTCCTGATCCCGACCCTCGAGGAGGCGGCGACGATCGGCGAGGTGATCGACGGCTTCGACGCGGAGGGGTACACGAACGTCCTCGTCGTCGACGGCGACTCGAACGACGACACTCGCGAGATCGCCCGCGAGCGAGGCGCGGAGGTGCTCGTCCAGTCGGGATCGGGGAAAGGCCAGGCCGTCCGGGAGGCCGTCGACCGGATCGAGCTGCCGTACGTGTTGATGGTCGACGGCGACGCCACCTACGATCCGGCCGACGCCGACCGAATGCTCGCCCCACTTGCGTCCGGATACGAACACGTCATCGGCAACCGGTTTGCGCGGATGGACGAGGACGCCATGCGCGCGCTCAACGGCTTCGGCAACCGACTGATAAACCGGGCGTTCGGGTTCGTCCACGGCGCCAACTTCGAGGACATCCTCTCGGGGTACCGGGCGTTTACGACCGACTCGTTTCGCCGCCTCTCGCTCGATGCCGACGGCTTCACGATCGAGACCGAACTCGCCGTCGAGTGTGTGAAAAACGGCGTCGAGACGACGGTCGTCCCGATCGGCTACAGCGCCCGTCCGGAGGATTCGACGACGAACCTCCACCCGATCAAAGACGGGGGCACGATACTCCTCGCGCTGTACGCGCTGGCGAAGACGAACAACCCCCTGATCTACTTCGGGAGCGTCGGCACCGGTGCGATCCTCGCCGGCGGCGCCGTCGCCGCCTTCGTCCTCTACCGGTATCTCGTGGCGGGAATCAGCCACGAGGTGCTCGCGCTCGTCGCGGCCGCCGGGATCCTTCTGGGTGTCCAGCTGCTGATGTTCGGCGTGCTCTCGGACATGATCGTCACCCTCCACCGCGAGCAACGCCAGCGTCTGGAGCGGCTCAGAGACGACGTCGAACGGAAGCGGTGAAGACGGGTACTGACTCACCCGAGGAGCCGACGCTGGCGTGGACTCACCCGAGGAACCGACGCCGGCGTGCCCCCCGTCGGATCCCCGACCGGACGGCCTCCTCGTCGCCGCGGTCGAACGCGTCGATTACCTCGTCGGTCGCCTCCCGGTGACCGTCGTCGGGTTCGACGTCGACGAGTTCCAGGGGTGTCTCGAGCCGAGCGCGCTCGAGACCGAGCACGTCGGTACACCGTGGGTTGTAGTAGCGGGCAGCGTCACGGAGGTGATCGAAGAAGGCCGGGAACGTCCCCTCCAGGAACGTCACGTCGTCGTCGGTCAGGGCGTGGGCCCCGAGCAGCGTCGGTGGACAGCCGACGGCGTACAGCGAGGCGGTGTAGCCGATCGCCCGCGGGAGGGCGTTCTCGCCGACCTCCCGGGAGTAGCCAAAGAGCCCGACGTGGAGCTTCCGGGCCCGCCGGTCGGGAACGTACGCCGAGAGCCGGTTCACCGTCGGGGCGATGACGTCGACCTGGTCGGCGTAGGCCGCTGCGGTCCGGTCGACGATCTCGAGGGCACGGTCCTCGTCGATCGGCTCGGGTGGCGCGCCGAGCTCCGCCCGTTTGAGCCGGTCGATCCCCTCTCGAACCGTCTCGACGGGGTTGTCGTATTTGAACGCCGACTGGACGGTGAACGTCTCGACTTCCGGATAGGCTGCAGTCGTGGCGTCCGCCCGCTCGGGGGTCAGGTTCCCCCGGAACGGGGCCGACCCCGCACCCAGGATCGGGTGGACGTCGATCCCGACGTCGTCGGCCATCCGGTAGAGGCGCGCGAGTGCGACCTTGTTTATCAGGTCCGCCGCGACAGAACCGTAGTTGAGTGCGGGATCCGAGCGGGCGAGAAACACGCGCACCGACTCCCGATCCTGGGCGGTCGCGTACTCGCGGACGATCTCGTCGGCCCGGAGCATCGCCTCGCGCTCCTCGATCAGGGGGATGACGGCGATCTCCGCGGGCTCGAACGGCCCGACCCACTCCTCGACGGTGCGGCCGTTCCAGACGCTCCGGGAGCCTTTGCCGGCGACGAACGACCGGTAGTACTCCTCGACGGCGTTGAGCTGGTCGGCGTCGGTGACCATCGGCACGATCACCTCGTGGATCGGCGAGACCGACTCGAGGCCGTGCTCGTCGGCGAACAGCGCCGCGGCGTCGTACGACCGGGGGATGCTCTCTAGGATCTCGAGGAGGATCTTCGCCTCCGACGCCTCCAGGGCGGGGTTCGGTCCGCGGATCGTCAGCCGGAACCCCTCGCCGAGCCTGCAGTCGGTGAAGTAGTCGTCGTACCGCGAGAGCAGCTTCTTGACCGCGTAGTTGTCGCCCTCTTTTCCCTCGAAGTCCCACATTCCCTCGTCACAGCCCAGATGCGAGGAGACGTAGTAGGCCTCCTGGATCTCGTCTTCGCCCTCGATGACCTCGCCGGCGGTAAAGAAAGGGAGCGTCGCGTTGTCCGGATGCTGGGTGCTCATCACCCGCGGAACGTCGGGCATGGTTCGGGCTCGTCTCCCTGTGAATAAAAAGGCGTCCGCTAACGACGCAACGCCCGACGACCGTTCGCCGGGGGCTCCCCTCGCTGTGGCGGCTCCCGGAGCTGTCGTCCCGTCGGATCCGGGGAGCGCCGTCGGCGATCAACGCGGTCCGCCGTTCGCGTCCGAGTCGCTCACCATCGCCATACGTTCGATGCCGCCGATCTCGTCGACGACCTCGACGACCGGGTCGGGGACGAGCCCCTCCCAGTCGCCGTCTGCGACCATCCGTTCGCGGACCTCGGTTCCCTCGAGCACCTCGCGATTGAACATCGGCGACTGGCGGACCTCGACGCCGGCCTCCCGGAACAGCTGGATCACGAGCGGATTGTTCGAGTAGGCGACCTCGAAGTCCGGACACATGCTCCGGACGTGGCTGACCCACACGGAGTTGCGCTCCAGGTCCTCGATCGGGACGGCGTAGGTGACGAGCTCCTGGCCGTCGGTCCGCTCCCACTCGACCAGGGATTTGGTGATCATCATGATGCGCTCGCCGGCGGTAAACGGGTTGCGCTCGGTGTGTGAGTCGCCGGCGCTGCCGATCCCGAGGACGAGCTCGTCGACTTCCGTGGCGATCTCCTCGACCATCCTGAGGTGACCGTCGTGAAACGGCTGGAACCGTCCGATGTAGAACCCCCGGATCATGGCGGATACTCGGACGTGGCAGTCTTAAGCGTGGCGAGGTCGATTTCCGGCCCGAAGTGTCGAATTCGTGGCCCTCAGACGCCGTAGCCGGCGACCGTCCGATACCCGGAGGGAGAAAGTATATCAGTCCGAATCCCTTCGGTCCGAGTACCGAAACAGTTCTATGAGCAACGACACGAACGTCGACGATCCCCCCGAGGGGGCGGCCGAGTCACAGGGGACGGCCGGCTCGTCAGCCGAGGGCGAGGGCGTCGAGAGCGAAAAGCACCCACCCGTCGACGAGGGCGATCCGGAACGGGCGCCGGACGACCGGCCCGAGGCCGACGACGAGCCACCTGAGGACGGTGTCGACCCGCGTCCCAAAGGCGACGACGATCGGCATTCCGAAGGTGACGATCGGCGCCCGGAGGGCGACGATGGCGAGGGCGAGAGCCAGCGTCCCGAAGAGCCCTTGCCCGAGAACGTCGGGGGCGAGAGCCAGCGTCCGGAAGGAGAGGAGATCGAGACCGTCGAGGACCTCGGCAGCACCGTCGAGGTCGACGAGGGAGCCGAGGTCGACGAGGAGATCGCCGACGACGACCTCGTCGGGGGGCTCAAGATCGACTCGACCGAGGACATCGAGGTCCCGGACCGGCTCGTCGACCAGGTGATCGGTCAGGACGAGGCCAGAGACATCATCATCAAGGCGGCCAAACAGCGCCGTCACGTGATGATGATCGGCTCGCCCGGGACGGGCAAGTCGATGCTGGCGAAGGCGATGAGCCAGCTGCTGCCCAAAGAGGACCTCCAGGACGTCCTCGTCTACCACAACCCCGACGACGGCAACGAGCCGAAGGTCCGGACCGTGCCGGCGGGGAAAGGCGAACAGATCATCGACGCCCACAAAGAGGAGGCCAGAAAGCGCAACCAGATGCGCTCGATCCTGATGTGGATCATCATCGCGGTGATCATCGTCTACTCGTTTATCATCGGGAACATCCTGCTCGGGATCCTCGCGGCCGGTATCATCTGGCTGATCTTCCGGTACACCTCCCGGGGCACCGACGCGATGGTGCCGAACATGATCGTCAACAACGGCGACCAGCGCCAGGCGCCGTTCGAGGACGCCACCGGCGCCCACGCCGGCGCGTTGCTGGGTGACGTCCGCCACGACCCGTTCCAGTCCGGCGGCATGGAGACGCCCAGCCACGACCGCGTCGAACCCGGCGCGATCCACAAGTCGAACAAGGGCGTGCTGTTCGTCGACGAGATCAACACCCTGGACGTCCGCACCCAGCAGAAGCTGATGACGGCGATCCAGGAGGGGGAGTTCTCGATCACCGGCCAGTCCGAACGCTCCTCCGGTGCGATGGTCCAGACCGAGCCCGTCCCCTGTGATTTCATCATGATCGCGGCGGGGAACCTGGATGCGATGGAGAACATGCACCCCGCGCTCCGCAGCCGAATCAAAGGCTACGGCTACGAGGTGTACATGGAGGACACGATCGAGGACACCGCGGAGATGCGCCGAAAGTACGCCCGGTTTATCGCCCAGGAGGTCGAACGCGACGGCCGCCTGCCCCACTTCACCCGCGAGGCCGTCGAGGAGGTCATCCTCGAGGCCAAACGGCGTGCGGGCCGCAAGGAGCATCTGACGCTTCACTTCCGGAACCTGGGCGGGCTCGTCCGCGTCGCCGGCGACATCGCCCGCGCGGAGGACACCGACTTTACCACCCGCGAGCACGTCCTGCGGGCGAAAGACCGCTCGCGGTCGATCGAACAGCAACTCGCCGACGACTACATCGAACGGCGCAAAGATTACGAGCTGCAGGTCAGCGAGGGCGGCGTCGAGGGGCGGGTCAACGGGCTGGCCGTCATGGGCGAGGACTCGGGGATCATGCTCCCCGTGATGGCCGAGATCGCCCCCGCACAGGGTGGCGGGAAAGTGATCGCCACCGGCCAGCTCAAGGAGATGGCCGAGGAGTCCGTCCAGAACGTCTCGGCGATCATCAAGAAGTTCTCGGACGTCGACCTCTCGGAGAAGGACGTCCACATCCAGTTCGTCCAGGCCGGCGAGGGCGGCGTCGACGGCGACTCCGCCTCGATCACGGTCGCGACCGCGGTCATCTCCGCGCTGGAGGACATCCCGGTCGACCAGCGGGTGGCGATGACCGGCTCGCTGTCGGTCCGTGGGGACGTCCTCCCTGTCGGCGGCGTCACCCACAAGATCGAGGCCGCGGCGAAAGCCGGCTGCGATCGGGTGATCATCCCAAAGACCAACGAACAGGACGTGATGATCGAAGACGAGTACAAGGAGATGATCGAGATCATCCCCTGCTCGAACATAAGCGAGGTCCTCGAGGTCGCCCTGATGGGCGAACCCGAGAAGGACTCGCTGCTCGACCGGCTGAAGTCGATCACCGGCTCGGCGCTCGACGGACAGGTCACCGGCTCCGCGGGTGGCCAGAGCCCCAGTCCACAGTAGATGGCCCAGTGGACGGCGTTCGCGGCGCTGACGGGCGTCGTCCTGGCGCTGTTGCTCGTTCTCTCACATCTCACGACGGCCGCGTTCGAGGCCGGCGACGGTCCCGGACCGACGACCGACCCGGCCGGAGCCAGCGAACGCGTCGCAGGACCGCGATTGGACCTGTCCGACCAGGACGAGGGCCGGAGCGTCACGGCCGGCCGGACCGACGCCGAACCTGCGGAATCGTCCCCATCGACCGAAGCCGTCCGGGGCGACGAGCCGTCGGAGACGGCCGTCGGTGGGAGTCGAACGGACGAATCGACCGAAAGGGAACGAGGCGAATCGACCGAAGGGGAACGGGGCGAATCGACCGAAGGGGAACGGGGCGAATCGACCGAAGGGGAACGGGGCGAATCGGTCGTAAGGGAACGAGGCGAATCGACCGAAGGGGAACGGGGCGAATCGGTCGAAAGGGAGCAGGGAGAGCCGGTCGAGGGAGGCAGTGGAGACGACGAAGGTACCGGCACCGACGGACCGGCCATCCGCGGCGAACGAACCGACGACCGGGGCGTCGAACCGGAGTCGCTGTCGACCGCGGCGTTGCTCGCGAACGTCGCCGTCTCCCAGGGGTTTTTCGCGCTCGTGTTGATCGGCGGGGCGATCTACACGGGAATTCCCGCCGAGGCGCTGGGGATCGCGTTCGACCGGGCGTACCTCCGGGAGGGGCTGGTCGTCGGCGTCGGGCTCGGAGTGGTCCTCTACGCGCTCAACGAGGTCGGCGCGGCGGGGGCGAAACGAGCGGGGATCGACCTCAGCGAGGAGCTCCGGGAGCTGCTCGCGCCGGAGTCGGCCGGCGGCTGGCTCGTCCTCCTGTTCGTCGTGTTGCCGATCATCGCCGTCTTCGAGGAGCTGTTGTTCCGGGCGGCGCTCGTCGGTGCGCTCTCTGTGGGCTTTGGGATCTCCCCGTGGCTGCTCGCGGTCGCCTCGTCGATCGCGTTCGCGGTCGGCCACGGCATGCAGGGGACCGCCGGAGTGATCGTCACTGGCGTCCTCGGGTTCGTCCTCGCGGCCGTGTTCGTCCTCACCGGGAGTCTCCTGGTCGTAGTCGTCGCCCACTACCTGATAAACGTCCTCGAGTTCGTCGTCCACGAGGGCCTCGGGATCGACCCGCTGGGAACCACCGGGAGCTAAGGGGGCAGGCTCCCTCGCCCGAGCTATGAGTGGAATTCAGTCGTTTCCGGAGCCGGTGCGGCGGGCGTTGATCGTGGGCGTGATCGTCTACTTCGCGCTCGTGCTCGTCGCGATCGTGACGGGGAGTGTACTCGCCGACTGGCTCTCGCTCGCCCTCTTCGGAGTCATCGCCGTCGGCCTCGGGGTCGTCCTGATCCGGGAGGCCGAGGGCGAACGGACGCCGATCCGTGCGGCGGGTATCCTGCTCGTCGTCGCCGGCGGCGCCCGCTTTGCGTGGCTGGCGACCAGAGAGGGCGTGTTCGAGACGGTGACGACGATCGGGGTGATCTTCGGGATCGCCATCTACGCGTACGCGGTGTACGTCGCGAACTGAGGCGAAGCCGAGGGAGGGCCTGGATCGCTGGCAGGGATCTGCCGACCGTCGTCGGGGTCGCTGGCAGCGAGTTCGTCGATCGCCGTCCGGTCGCCGACGGTTTTATATCGCCAACCGCCGTCGGGGTCGCCGTGCACGTCTCGGTTCTCGGAACTACGATCGAGCTCGACGAGACCGTCGTCGCGGAGCCGGAAGCGGAGATCCGCCGCCAGCTGACGGCGTACGAGCGCGGCGAGCGGCGGACGTTCGAGCTGACGGTCGAGGAGCCCCCGGGGCTGACCGGCGAGGTGATGGCCGCGATGGCGGAGATCCCCTACGGGGAGAGCCGGACGTACGGTGAGCTGGCCGAGGAGCTCGACACCGCCCCCGTCGCCGTCGGCGGCGCCTGTGGGCGCAACCCCGTCCCGGTGGTCGTCCCCTGTCACCGCGTGGTCGGCCACGACGGCGGACTCCGTGGCTACTCGGCGGCCGGCGGAGTAGCGACCAAACGGGCGTTACTCGAGTTCGAGGCCCGACAGTCGGACCCGGCACAGAGCCGGTTCCCGTGGTCGCCTCCGGAGGAATAACGCCGACGGCTGACGAGGTCGACCGCAGCCTGCTGGACGGGGTCGACCGCAGCCTGCTGGACGGGGTCAAATGCAGACGGCCGAACGGGCCCAGCCCCGGACCGTCACCCGTCCGGGAGCCGGCTCGTCATCGCGATCACGACGAGGGCGAGCGCCGCCAGCGCGAGAAACGCCTCGTCGAAGAAGCCGAGATCCGCGGCCGCACCGAAGGCGGCCGGGCTCGCCGCACCGATCGTAAAGGAGACGGTCCGGATGACCCCGAACCCCGACCCCTGGATCTCCGCGGGGAGAGCGACGATCAGGTACGACTGGGTGATCGTCGCGAACCCGAGCAGGGCACTGGAGAGGACGGTGACCACGACGAGCGGACCGAGTCCGTCGACGAACGGCAACGCGGCGACGCCGACCGCCGAGATTCCCATGACGACCGCGAGCGACCGACGGATCCCGATCCGGTCGTAGGCGGCCCCCGAAAGCGGCTGGACGGCGACCCCGAGGGCGAAAAAGAGCCCGAAGAGGATCCCGGCCCGGGTCGCCGAGAGCTCCTTCTGTTCGATGAGGTACGTCGGATAGAAGCCCGTAAACGCCTGCCA
>LKNG01000087.1 GCA_001564115.1 Natrialbaceae archaeon Tc-Br11_E2g8
GCCGAGCGCGGCCGGCTCGAGGCCGTCCGGCGCGATTCCCTCGAGCTCCGTCAGGACGTCCTGGACGAACGGCCAGGGATCGTCCCGGCTGAGGACGTCGGCGTTCGGCTGCCGGTAACAGGACGCCAGTATCCCGAGGAGGGTCCGGCCGATCGGCGGCCGGTCGACGAGCGGCGACTCCTCGCCGAGGAGACTCAACACGTACGAGAGCTCGCCTTTCAGGTAGTGACAGCCGACCCCGAGCTCGTAGCCCGGCTCGATCCGATCCCCGTGGCCGGTCGCCAGCTGCCAGTAGTAGTAGGGGAAGTCCGCGCCCATCCGGACGTTCGCCGCGAGCGAGGTCCACATCCGGGGGTTGATCTCGGCGAGGTAGAACTCGCCGGTCTCGGGGTGGCGCATGTACTCGAGGCAGGCGAGCCCGTGCCACTCGAGTTCCTCGAGCAACGCGGCCGCGACCTCCTCGAGGGCGGGGACGTACGTCGACTCGCGGTAGACCCCGCCGCCGCCGGTGTAGGAGGCCCCGCGTAGCTGTTCGTGCTGGACGCTCGCGAGGATCTCGCCGCGATCACAGAGGGCACCGACCATGTACTCCCGTTCGATCGGGACGAACTCCTGGACGATCGGATCGTGGCCGAACGTCGACCGGAGCCGTCCGACGTCCGGCCGGTCGCCCGGCCCGAGGTGTTCGACCGTCTTGTTCCGGGCGACCGTCCCGGCCGGAATCGCGTCGACGTACGCGTCGACGAGGAGGTTGTACCGGGACTTGACGATCGACGGTCCGTGCCGGTTCTCGACGTCGGCGAGCGGGGTCGTCTCCGGGACCGGGACGCCGGCGGCTTCGGCCGCCGCCGCCAGTTCCACGCGGTCGTGGACCCGCCGGAGCCCCTCGAGGGTCGGCCACGGCGTCGCGATCCGGTCGGCGAACGCCTCCCGGCGGGCCGAGAGCACGAACGCCTCCTCCTCGCGGGTCGGGACGATCGTCCGGACGTCCTCCCGACCCGCGAGGGCGAGAAGCGCCTCGGCGTACCCTTCGAGGTCCGTCGTCGGATCGGGAACCAGGACGGCCTCGTCACAGTACGTAGAGCGAAAGGACTTGGTCCGGGGATCCTCGGAGACGACGATCGTGTGTACCCCACGCGGTGCCAGCGATCGGAGGCAGGCCTCCGGGCTCGGGGACGCCGCCGCCGGAACGACTATCGATCCGTCCTCCGGGGCGTCTCGACTCGAGGGGAGACCGGTTCGGGGGACCATCTGTGGTGTCAGTACTGTCCGTGCCCCCGTTGATGTATATTACTTAACCGATGGATACTGTGTAATCCGACTGAGACTCCTCGGTACGGTCAGAAAGCGGCGATCGGTGGGCGGCTCACGCCTCCCAGCGTTCGGGAGCGATCCCGACCGCCCGGAGGGCCATCGGGTAGCCGACGCCGATGGCGACGGCGATGAAGATCCCGTACCACAGGGGAAGCGAGCCGTACTGCATCTCCAGACCCGCGATCAGCCCGAAGATCAGGACGATCAGCGTGGCGTAGTGGGCCACCAGGTAGAGCCGGCTCCCGCGATCGAGTCCGTCGATGTCCATCGGTTCGAGTGGCGCACTCGGGGTACAAAACGGTTTTTACGCCTCACCGACGGGATCGACCCGTAGCTCGTCACGTCTCGCCGACGGGATCGACCCGTAGCTCGTCACGTCTCGCCGACGGGATCGACCCGTAGCTCGTCACGTCTCGCCGACGGGATCGGTTTCGTGGAGGAACGTCTGGAACTCGACGCTCCGTCCGTCCGGATCCTCGGCGAAAAACTGGTAGATCCGGTAGCGGTCGTTCTCGTGTGGCTCGTCGACGGCCACGTCGGCCAGCCGGTCGTAGAGTTCGTCGACGGCCTCGCGGTCGTCGTAGACGAAGGTGACGATTCCGTCGGTGTCGGCTGGCTCGCGGTCACAGAAGCCAACGAGGAGGTTCTCGTACTGCAGGATCGTACAGTCGGGCTGGTCGAGCCAGACCGACGCGCCGATCCGCTCGACGTAGAAGTCGACGACCGACCCGAGGCGCTCGGTCCCGAAAAAGACGATGCCGGACATGGTCGCCGATCAGTCCGCCGCCGACTTAGCTCTCCCGGCGCGGTGCAAGCGGCGTCGACGGACGTTCCTCGGCGGATCCGAGGCGATCGCGGCCGTCCTCACTCCGCCAGCAGCCGATCGACCAGCTCGTCGGGGTCGAACCGTTCGATGTCGTCGTACCCCTGTCCGACCCCCAGAAAGAGGATCGGCTTGCCCGTGACGTGGGCGACGGAGATCGCCGCGCCGCCGTTGGCGTCGGCGTCGGCTTTGGTGAGGATCGCGCCGTCTATCTCGATCGCCTCGTCGAACTCCCGGGCGCGGTTGACCGCGTCCTGGCCCGCGACGGCCTCGTCGACGAACAGCGTCATGTCGGGGTCGACCACGCGGCCGATCTTCTCCAGTTGGTCCATCAACCCCTCGTTGGTGTGGAGCCGACCCGCGGTGTCCCCGAGGACGACGTCGACGTCGTTGGCCTCGGCGTACTCGACGGCGTCGTAGAGCACCGCGGCGGGATCCCCGCCCTGGTCGTGACTGATGAGCTTCGCGTCGAGGGCCTCGGCGTGCTGGGCGATCTGCTCGTTGGCGCCCGCACGGTAGGTGTCGCCGTTCGCCAGCACGGTCGAGTAGCCCCGCTCCTCGAAGTAGCGGTGGAGCTTGGCGATCGAGGTCGTCTTGCCGACGCCGTTGACGCCCGTGAAGACGATCACGAGGGGCTTCTCGGCCTCGGCGACCCGCTCGTCGAAGTCGAACTGGCCGACGCTGATCACCTCGCGGATCGCGTCTTTCAGCGCCTCCTCGACGACGTCGCCGGTCGAGGTGGTGAACGTCCGGGTCTCGCCGACCAGCTCCCCGCGGATGTTCTCGAGGATCTCCTCGGCGACGCCCATCTCGACGTCACTCGAGAGGAGCGCGAGCTCGAGCTCCTGGAGTGGCCCCTCGAGGTCATCGGCCTCGATGACGAACTTCCCACGGACGAGCGAGCGGGCCTTGCGGCCCAGTCCCGTCGAGCTCTCCTCGTCCGCCGACTCCCCTTCGGCGTCGTCAGCCGTGGGTTCCTCGTCGACGTCGTCCGTCGCCGGCTCTCCTTCGATGTCGTCCGTCGCTGGCTCGCCGTCGGCGTCGTGCCCTTCGGCGGCCGTCCCGGCGACTCCGGCGTCCCCGGTCGACCCGGCTTGACCGGCGACCTCGGCGTCTTCGGCGGCGCTCGCCCGCCCGGCGGCCCCCGCCGCTGGAGCGATCTCGGCCGGAACGTCGTCGGCCGCGGACTCGGATTCCCCGTCGGCCGACTCGGCATCCAGCGTAGCCGGTTCGCCGTCCCCTTCGGCCGGGGATCCTTCGCCGTCCTCCGCGACCCCTTCGGTCGCGGTCTCGCCGTCCCCTTCGGCCCCGTCGCCGTCCTCGACCGGCTCGACGTTCTCCTCGGCAGTCTCCTCGACGTCCTTCCGGAAGCTCCCGAGCTTCTCTTTCAGGTTGTCGAACATTGCCTCACTCGTCGGGAGCCGGACCGCCCATTCCACCCATCTGCTGTTGGAGCGCCTGCTGTTGGAGCTGCTGGGCACGGCCCTCGAGCTGGGAGCTCTCGGACTCGAGCTCGGAGATCTGTTCTGTGACCTCCTCGATCCGGTCGTCGAGCCGGTCGGACTTGTCCTCGAGGGCCTCGATCGCCCCCTCGCGGTCGAACTCCGCGGCGTAGTCGGCGCCGAGATCGACGATCAGCTCGTCTACGTCCTGGATCTCCGCGCGGGCGTAGGCACCCCCACCGAGGGGGACCTGGACCGTCGTACCGGTCTCGATGCCCTCGATCGCCGAGATCCCCTCGTCGATCTCCTCCTGTCGCTCCCGGATCCCCTCGACGGTGGCCTCGAGGCTCTCGATCGCATCCTGGATCTCCTGGAGCTGCTCGGAGAGCGCCTGGAGCTCCTGCTGTCCGGCACTCATCGGCGGTCACCCGATTCGTCGGCGTCGTCGAACGTCCCGAACCGACCGGCGACGGTGGACTGATCCATACGACTCCTTCCGGTGGGCAGTCGGAAGAATGTTCCCTTCCGGCGACCACGTCGCCGATCGGATCGCTCGCCGTCCACGCTCACCCAGGCTCACCCCTTGATGTTACAGACCGGGAACGTCCGTGCGACCTTGTCGCCGATGCCGAGTTCGTCGGAGACGCGGACGACCTCGTCGACGTCCTTGTACACTCCCGGAGCCTCCTCGGCGACGGTCGCCCCCGACTGGGCTTTGACGTACACCTGCTGGCTCTCGCGTAGCTCGTCTCTGACGTCCTCGCCCCAGTAGTCCCGTTTCGCCTGCGTCCGGCTCATCAGCCGGCCCGCGCCGTGGGCCGTCGAGCCGAAGGTGAGCTCCATCGAGTTCTCGCCGCCGGCGAGGACGTAGCTGCCCGCCCCCATGCTGCCGGGGATGATCACGGGCTGGCCGACCTCGCGGTAGGCCGCGGGTACGTCGGGGTGGCCGGCCGGGAACGCCCGCGTCGCCCCCTTCCGGTGGACGAAGTACTCCCCGTCTTCCCCGTCGACGGTGTGGGTCTCCTTTTTCGCGATGTTGTGGGCCACGTCGTAGAGCAGCTCCATCCCCAGGGCCTCCCAGCTGCGATCGAAGACCCGTTCGAACACCCGACGGGTGCGGTGGGTGATCAGCTGGCGGTTGACCCACGCGAAGTTGATCGCCGCGTTCATCGCCCCGTAGTACTCCTCGGCGAGCTGTGAGCCCGCCGGCGCGGCCGCCAGCTCCTTATCGGGGAGCCGATCGAGCATCCCCCCGTGTCGTTTCTCGATCTTCCGCAGGTAGTCGTTGCACGTCTGGTGGCCGAGCCCGCGCGAGCCCGTGTGGATCAACACGACGATCCGGTCCTCGGCGAGTCCGAACGCCTCGCCGCGGTCGTCGTCGAAGACGTCGGTCACCCGCTGGACCTCGAGGAAGTGATTGCCCGAGCCCAGCGAGCCGACCTGGTTTTTCCCCCGCTCTTTGGCCTTCGAGGAGATCATCGCGGGGTCGGCCTCCTCCCGGCGACCCTCGTCCTCACAGCAGCGCAGGTCCCCCTCGACGGCGTACCCCTCGTCGACGGCCCACTCCACCCCGCGGGCGAGGATCTCCTCGACGGTGTCGACGTCGGTCTCGACGACGCCGCCGCCACCGAGTCCGGTCGGAACATTGGCAAAAAGCGACTCGACGAGCTCCTCCTCGTTGCCTTCGAGGTCCGCGTACGTCAGATTCGTCCGGACCATCCGGACGCCGCAGTTCGAGACGACGAACCCGTCGGCGACGAAGTTGTGCGCATCGTGGTCGACGCCGATGTCGTAGACGGGTTTCGATCCCAGTTCGGTGATCCCGACGACTTCGGCTGTGACGGTCAGATCCTCGCCGACCGCGGTTCGGGCGCGATACTCCTCGTAGTCGGGAAAGCCGACCGGTGGCCGCGGACGGCCGTCACGGCCGTCGTAGAGGGTCCGCTCCACGAAGCGGTCGTTGACCTCGAACTGCTCTTTGATCTCGCCCGGTGAGACCCCACCGTCGGCCAGCGTGCGCGCCTCCTCGGCGATCCGCGCGCGACGATCGGTTATCCGCTCTTTCCGTTTTAAATACTGTGCGGCCGCGATCGCCTCCCGCTGTTTCTCCTGGGCGTACCGATAGCCGACGGTCGTGAAAAACCGGATCAGGTTGTCAGGGTCGGTGGCGATCCCGAAGCGAAACCGAACCGTCTCGCCGTGGCTCGTCTCCGTCCGTTCGACCTCCTCTAAGGCGTTGGTTGCGATCCCGAGGTCCGAGAGCTGTCCCATGAGGTCGCGTACGAACGTCTCGCCCGGGTCGCGCTCGGCGACGAGGCGGTTGTGAGAGACCGACGGGGCGTAGAAGTTCTTCGCGGAGACGGTGTCGGGTGCGCTCATCTCAGCCCCGAAGAACGCCGACAGATACAGCGCCTTCTGCCAGTCCGCGAGCCGATCGAGGTAGTCGGGAGCGGTGAAATCGGATTCGACCTTTCTACCGGCGGGCGCGCCGAGCTTCTCGAGGAGTTTCCGGAAGGACCGGGCCGACGCCCGGGTGCTGTACTCGACGCGCTCGAACTCCGTCCCGTCGATCTCGTGTTCGCGCTCCCGTTCGTAGATCCGCGAGGGGGTGTATCCGAGCGCCGCGATGTCCGCACGGATCCGTTCGAGATCCGCCGGATCGCCGTAGAACCACGACTGCCTGTCGCTGAAGGAGCCGTCGCCCGTATGGTAGCCCACGAGCTTCAGGAGCCGGCCGAGCGCCTCGTCGGTCGATTTCAGCGGAAGCAGATCCCGGTCTTTCAGTGCCCCCACCAGTTGTGGGTTCTCGTCGGCGAAGTCCGCCTCCTCAAGCAGGGTGAACTCCGGCGGCTCTTCGTCCGGGAGCCCTTCGAACGGATGGACCACGACCTCCGCTCCCGGCTCGAGGTCGGCGAGTTCGACCATCCCGTCGGGTGTCAGAAACGGGTGGTCCGCGGTGGCCTCGACCGTGTCGCCGGTCGCGGTCTCGACTTCGTATACGGACCGGCCGCTCGTTTCCGTGAACAGCCGAATGTCCGACGGGACCGCCTCGTCGCCCGCCGCGACGATCGCCGCCTCGTTCTCGAATCGATCCCGTAGCTCCGCTATGGGGCGCCGACGGCCGTGTGAGAGCAGGACGTCGGTGTCGCCCGGGAGGCAGTTGATATCATATCCGACACTTCCCGGCGAGATACAGCCCGTCTCGGCGTCGAACGCGCCGACGCCGCCGACCGGGAAGCCGTACCCCTGGTGGCCGTCGGGCATACAGATGCCGTACTTGGCGATGCCGGGGAGGTGTGTCGCGTTTTTCAGCTGCTGGAGGGTCTTATCGCCGGCGATCTCCTCGAGTAAGCGCTCGCTGGCGAACACCCTCGCCGGCGCGCGCATCCCGCCTTCCTGTGGGATCTCCCAGACGTAGTCGTCGATCCGGTGGAGCGTGATGCCGTCGGCGTCGAACGTGGTCATACTCCCCCCTGGGACGTCCACGGCAAAAGAAGTTGAGCCCCGATCAGACGTCGAAGACGACGTACCCCTCCCAGCCGTCGTCGGTCTCCTCGAGGCGCATCTCGGCGTAGGTGACCGCTTTGACCTCCCGGGCATCGATCGTCGAGAGGGGGACCCCCCGTGCGCTGGCCTCGAGGCGCCACTCCCCGTCCCCGTCGGGGGGGTCGATCGACTCCACGCGGTTCTCGACGGGCAGCTCCTCGCGGACGTCCCGGAGGTAGATCAGCTCGTCGAGGTAGTCGAACAACAGCGCCTCGCGGCTCTCGGCGACGACCGAAAGCGAAAAGCGCTCGCCGTCGTCGGGAACCGACTCGCGACAGGCCGCCGCGAGCGCGTCGGCGAGGGCGGCGAACACCGCTTCGAGCGTCTCCCCCGTCGCGGCGGCCGCGACGTCGGCGGTGTGCGCCCGGAGTTCGTAGCTCATCGGGCGAGCTTCGACGGCCGTCCCCGTCAGTCCGTCGGTCCGGCGGACCGATCGCACCCCGGGGATCGTTTCCGGAGACAGCTTTTTTATCGCCCGCTTCGAGGGGGAGCCATGACCGCCGAGCTGTTCGACCGGGCGCCGGACGACCGGGTCCGGATCCTCGATCCCGACGGCGAGGTGGTGGCTCCCGAGCTCCTCCCCGACCTCGAGGAGGCGACGCTCCGGGCGATCTACCGGGACATGCGCCTGGCCCGACGGTTCGACGAACGGATGATCAGCCTCCAGCGGCAGGGTCGGCTCGGGACCTACGCCTCCCTGGCCGGCCAGGAGGCCTCCCAGATCGGCTCGACGTACGCCCTGGCGGAGACGGACACGATCTCCTACCAGTACCGCGAACACGGCGCCGTCCTCGCCCGCGAGCCGCTCCCGGCGTACGTCCAGTACTGGATGGGCCACGAGGCCGGCAACGCGGCCCTGGCCGACGTGAACGTCCTCCCGCTCAACATCTCGATCGGGAGCCACGTCCCCCACGCCGTGGGCTGGGCGTGGGCGGGGAAGCTCTCGGGGGACGACGGCGTCACCGTGGTCCACTTCGGCGACGGCGCGACCAGCGAGGGCGACTTCCACGAGGCCGCGAACGTCGCCGGCGTCTTCGACGTCCCCGTCGTCCTCTTTTGTAACAACAACCAGTGGGCGATCTCGGTGCCCCGCGAGCGCCAGACCGCGAGCTCGACGATCGCGGGGAAAGCCAGGGCATACGGCTTCGAGGGAATCCAGGTCGACGGGATGGACCCCCTCGCGACGTACGCCGTGACCGAGGCCGTCCGCGAGAAGGCCGCGGGCGGCGGCGACCGTCCCCGGCCCACGCTCGTCGAGGCCGTCCAGTACCGCCTCGGGGCCCACACCACCGCGGACGATCCGACCGTCTACCGCGACGAGGAGGAGGTCGAACGCTGGCGCGAGCGGGATCCGATCACCCGTTTCGAGGCCTACCTGCGCGATCGAGGCGTCCTCGACGACGACCGGATCGACGCGATCGCCACCGAGGTCGACGACGCCGTCGCGGAGCTGATCGACGCCGCCGAGGGTCGGGAGGGCGACCCCACCGAGATGTTCGAGAGCGTCTACGCCGAGCCGACCGACCGGCTGCTCGCCCAGCGGGCCGACCTGGAGGGGCTCAGGGAACGCCACGGCGACGAGGCGTTGCTCGACGACGAGTGACGTCGGGGTCGGCCCGTGGCTCGACGGCGAGTGACGTCGGGGTCGCGGTCGACAGGAACGGGGGCCGTGGTCGGCACAACGGTTATCAGCCGATGTCGATATCGTGGTCCATGGGAGAACGGCCGCGGCTCGACTCGGACGCGATCCGGTACGCCGGCAAGGCGGTCGACGACGAGGAGTGGATCGTCGACTTCCTGAACGAACAGGAGACGGGCGTGATCGCCCTGGCGAACGAGGGGACGCCACACCCGGTGACCCAGCTTTTCGTCTACGACGACCGGGAGGGCGCGATCTTCGTCCACGGGGCACGCGACGGTCGGGCCTACGGCATCGTCGACGGCGACGGGGAGAGCCGGGCGAGTTTCACGACCAGCCGGATGGGACGGTACGTTCCGGCCGACGAACCCGTGAACTTCACCGTCGAGTACGCGAGCGTCGTCGCCTACGGCTCGGTGTCCTTACTCGACGGGGCCGGCGAGAAACGCCGCGTCCTAGAGCGGTTCATGTCGAAGTTCGCGCCACACCTCACTCCGGGAGAGGAGTACGCGGAGATCAGCGAGGAGTCGATCGATCGGACGGCGGTCTACCGCTTGGACGTGGAGCGATGGAGCGCGAAACGCGGCGAGAAACCGCCGGACCAGCCCGGCGCCTACGAACTCGAGGACGTCCGGGAGTCGGAGTGAGCTCCGGATGGCGGCCCGTCGGTATATAAACCCTACGTCACGTCTCACGTGAGGCGACGACGACACAAACGATTTACGCCGCCTAATTATATCTAATTACACCGCATGTCAGAGCAGTTCCCCGACTACGTCGAAGTCGACTACGAGGACGGCGCCGACGAGGAGCCAGCGGACTACCCCTCCCTCGAGGCGCGAATCGAGAAGGCGATCGAGGTGACGGCGAGGGCCCTCGAGAGCTACGAGAACCCCGCGGTGATGTGGACCGGCGGGAAGGACTCGACGCTGGCGCTGTATATCGTCCTGGAGGTCGCCGACCGGTTCGGCCACGAGCGTCCGCCGGCGATCTTCATCGACCACTACCAGCACTTCGCGGAGGTCCACGAGTTCGTCGAACGCTGGGCGGCGGAGTGGGATCTCGAGGTGATCTACGCGCGAAACGAGGACGTCGGGGCGTACGTCGAGGCCCACGACCTGGATCCCGGCGAGGAGATTCCCGTCGACGCACTCGACGCACACAACCGCCGCCACGTCGAGGAGATCCTCGAGTACGAAGGGGAGACGTTCCCGTTCCTGCTCGACACCTACGCGGGCAACCACCTGCTGAAGACCGTCGCGCTCAACGACGCCCTGGAGGCCAACGACATCGACGCCGTCGTAAGCGGCGTCCGCTGGGACGAACAGGAGGCCCGCGCCGACGAGACGTTCTTCTCGCCGCGTCACGATTCGGAGGTCTACCCGCCCCACGACCGGGTCCACCCGATCCTCCAGTTCGACGAGCGCGCCGTCTGGGAGGCGTTCTGGAACTACCTCGTCCCGGACGCCGCTCCGGCGTTCCCCGAGGGCCACGTCCCCGAGAGCACCGAGGACCTCCCCGGGGAGCTCTCCCCCGCGGATCTGCCCGTCTCGCCGAAGTACTGGGAGGGGTTTCGCTCCCTCGGCAGCGAGGTCAGCACCGAACGCTCGGACTCCGAGCCCGCGTGGCTCCAGGATCTCGAGGGGACGACCGAGCGCGCCGGCCGCGCCCAGGACAAAGAGGAGCTGATGTCCCGACTCCGGGATCTGGGATACATGTAGGGCGGCGGTCGC
>LKNG01000088.1 GCA_001564115.1 Natrialbaceae archaeon Tc-Br11_E2g8
CACCTCGAGACGAACGGTCGAGGCGTCGACCGACTCGAGTGCGGTCACCCGGCCCTCGACGTACCCCTCCGGAGTGGTGTGGATCCGGAGGCTCCCGAGCTCGTCGCCGAGGCTCCGGTCGTCCGCGATCGAAGCGCCGGCGGCGTTCTCGGGTCGATCGTCTTCCGTCCCCCGAACTCCGGTGCGATCGTCCTCCGTCTCCGAGGCTCCGTCACGGTCGTCCTCCGTCTCCCGGACTTCGCCACGGTCGTCCTCCGTGGACCGCCGCCGGTCGGCCGCGCGTCCGTCGCTTTCGGAGCCGGCGCTGGCGCGGTCGTCGACGACTTCGATCTCGATTTCGTCCTCGGGGTCGGTCACGCTGATCCTCCGTGGGGGAGCCGGCGGTCTCGTCCGATCTTGTGTCGCCGTGGAGTTAAGCCCTCCCTCGATCGACCGTTCGGGCAGGGATTCAAGTCGGTCGGGGGGTATCGTCGTCCCGATGACTGGGCGACAGCGCCGAGCCGACGGAGCCACGAACGACGGAGGCGGCTGATGGAGCGAAACGACTACCGGATCGTCCAGTTTACCATGATCGGCCACGCCACCTTCCACGTCTACGAGCTGACGATCCCGCTTTTCGTCGTGATCTGGCTCGACGTGTTCGACGTCTCCCCGGCCGTCCTCGGGGCGGTCGTCGCCGTCGGCTACGGGTTGATCGGCCTCGGGGCGCTCCCGAGCGGGGCACTCGCCGACAGGTACGGCTCGAAGCGGCTCGTCGTCGCCTCGATGGCCGGGATGGGTGGCGGGTTCGTCCTCATCGCCGTCGCGCCCTCGCTCCCGCTTTTGGGGGTCGCGCTCGTCCTGTGGGGGGCCGCGGCGAGCCTGTACCACCCCGCCGGGCTGTCGCTTATCACCCGGGGCGCGAAACGGCGGGGGACGGCGCTCGCGTACCACGGCGCCGCCGGCAACGTCGGGACGGCCCTCGGCCCGCTGGCCGCCGCGGTGGCGTTGACCTTCCTCGACTGGCGGCTCGTCGCGACGCTGTTTGCCCTCCCCGCACTCGTCGGCGTCCTCGCGGCCTCCCGACTGACGTTCGACGAGACGGCGGCGACCGATCCCGCAGACGGCGACGCCCTGGACGGGCTCGGGGAGTTCGTAGAGCGGACGCGGCTGCTTTTCGTCGGCAGCTTCGTCGTCGTGTTCGTGATCGCGATGCTGGCGGGCACCTACTATCGGGGCGTGTTCACCTTCCTCCCCGGCGTCCTCGCGGAGCTGCCGGTGTTCGAGCCGGTCGCGTTCGCCGGCGAGACGTTCGAGCCGAGCCAGTACGCCTACGCCGGCTTGCTCCTCGTCGGGGCCGTCGGCCAGTACGCCGGCGGGCGGGTGAGCGACGCCCGCTCGCCCGAACGGGCGATCGTCGGCGTCTTCGCGCTCCTGGTTCTCGTCTCGCTCGCGTTCCCCGTGGCGAGCCGGGCCGGGCTTCTCGCCACGCTCGTCGCCTGTGGAGCCCTCGGCTTTTTCATCTACATGGAGGCGCCGATCCACCAGGCGCTGATCGGCAAGTACGCCCGGGCGGACGTCCACGGGCTCTCCTTTGGCTACGCGTATCTGGGCGTGTTCGGAATCGGGGCCGCGGGGGCCTCTATCGCCGGAATCGCGCTGACCGTCGGCGGGACGGCGCTGCTTTTCGCCGTCCTCGCGACGCTTCCGGCGGGGGGACTCGCCCTCGCGGTGTATCTCACGTTCAGTTCGTGACAGTTCGGCCGGATCGGCGGCCGTCGGAAATTCCAAACACGTCTATATTTCGGCCGGTTCGGTAGCCGCCTGGAGCCTCCCAGCTCCTGATAGTTCGGCCGGGTCGGAAGTCGACGAGAAGTCCCACGTCCCGTGACAGTTCACTGGTCGCGAACGCTGAACGTTGCCGGGAGTTTATTATCTCCCGTCGAGGTGGGTCGCCCGATCGACGAATGTCCGGAGCGTCGGAGGTCCACGAGAAGCTGTTTCGCCTGTACGAACACTACGTCGGTGAGCCGGACTCGCCGAAGGACGTCTACGGCTACTGGCTTTTCATCGTCGGCTACGTGATCGGCGCCGCGGGCGTGTTCACCTTCGTCGTCGGCTACGCCGGCGAGACGGATTCGACGGGGCTGATCAGGGTGTCGGGGGTGACCGCCGCCACGGGACTCTCCTTGTGTCTGTTCGGGATCGTGTTGATGTTGCCGGTTCGACGCCGGGGGATCCAGGCCAGCGCCGTCGGACTCGTCGTGGCGCTCGTCGGCGTCGCCTCCTTCGGGGTCGTCTACCCGAGCGACTGGCGTGGCTTCGGCGCCGACTACAGCGTCGAGGTGATCGCGATCTACGCGGCCGGAATCGGGATCATCGCCGGCGTCACCGCGCTCGTGCCGGTGGTCACCGGCCGGAAGGGGATGTTCGTCACCGAGGAGGGCGTCACCGAGGATCCCCCGATACTCGTCGGCGAGGCCCTCGAGGGAGCCCAGTTCGCCGTCTTCAGGGACGAGAACGGCGACTGGGTCTGGCACGCGCTCCACCTCGAGGCGCTCGCCGGAAGCGAGGGGAGTTCGCCGACGCGGCCGGCCGCCGAGTCGAGCATCGACCGGTTCCGCTCGAAGATCGGCGACGCGGGCTTACTGGAGCTGACGACCGCCGCGTTCCGGCTGTACGCCGACGAGGACGGCCGCTGGCACTGGCTGCTCATGCGCGAGGACGGCAGCGTCCTCGCGGAGTCCCCGGATCCACTCGACGCCCGCGACGACGTCGAGGAGACGGTGAGCTTCCTCAAAGACCGGGGACCCGACGCCGACGTGATCGAGATCGACGACGCCGCGTTCAACTACGTCGAGGAGCGCGGCCGGTGGCACTGGCGGCTGCTCGACGCCGACCGGACGGTGCTCGCGACGGATCCGTCGGGCCGGGAGAGCCAGCCCGCAGCCGAGGATGCCGCGCTCGCGTTCGCCGACCGGTTCGAGGACGCACGGCTGCTCGCGATCGATCACGTCGGCGTCGAGTTACGCGAGCGCGAGGACGACTGGGGGTGGCAGTTCGTGGACGCCGACGACGAGCCCGTCGCGGAGTCGACGGTCGGCTACGACGGTCGACGCGACGCCGAGGAGGCGACGGAGGCGATCCTCCCGGCGCTCGAATCGGCCGCCGTGACCGTCGCCGGCGAGCCGGCGTTCGAGAACTACGAGGTCGGCGAGGGGTGGCGCTGGCGGCTGGTCGACGCCGGAGGGAGCGTCGTGGCACGCTCGCCGGCGTCGTCGCCGTCGGCTGACGCGAGCGAGAGCGAGCACGCGGCGTTCGCCGCGAACGCAGCCGAGGCGGACGTCGTCGAGATCGAGGGCGCCGAGTACGAGCTCTACCCCGACGGCGAGGGGGAATCGTGGCACTGGCGGCTCGTCACCGAAGACCGGGAGGTGATCGCCGACAGCACGGAGCCCCACGAGGATCCGGCGGCCGCGGAGGCGGCGATCGAGCGCGTTCGGGCACAGGCGAGCGAGGCCGAGCTCATCGAGTTCGAGGAGAGCGCCTTCCAGGTGTACGAGGCCGAGGGCGGCGAGTGGCGCTGGCGGCTGATCGACGAGGACGGCACCGTGCTCGCCGACAGCGGTCAGGAACACGAGTCGAAAGACGAGGCCGCCCGGACGATGACGACGCTGAAAGAGCAGGCCCCCGACGCCGAGATGCTCGAGATCGAGACCGCCGCCTTCGAGCTGTTCAGAGACGAGGACGAACGCTGGGGGTGGCGGCTGATCGACGAGGGCGGCCGGATGGTCGCCGAGGAGCCGACCACCCACCCGGATCGCGGCTCGGCGAAGGCCGCGATGGACCGCCTGCTCGATCGCCTCGACGCCGACGTCCGGACGATGGAGCGGGCGATCTTCCAGACGTACTCGGCGGCCGACTGGGAGTGGCGGTTCGTCCTCCCGACGAACGAGGTCGTCGCGGCCAGCGAGGAGGGGTACGCCACCAGAGACGAGCTCGCCGAACGCCTCGAGGGGATCCGGGAGACCGCGACCGGTGCGGTGAGCCACCGGATCGGCGACGTCTTCGTCCAGCTGTACGGCGACGGGGAGTGGCGGTTCCGGCTCCTCGAACGCGACCGGTCGACGGTCGCCGACTCGACCCGCTCGTACGACGACCGCGAGGGCGCCGCCGCGGCCGTCGAGCGGCTGGCCGACCGCGCCGCCGACGCGCCGATCTTCGCGATCGAGGACGCGGCGATCCGTCTCGACGACGACGTCGGCTGGGAGCTGATCGAGCGCGACCGGACGGTGCTCGCGACCGCGGGCGAGGGCGACCGATCCCGGGAGGAGACGGTCGCGGAGGTCGATCGGATCCGCCGGCTCGCACCCGCCGCCGGCGAGGTCGACTTCGATATCGCCTCCTACGAGCTGTTCGAGGACGGGGAGTGGGGCTGGCGGCTGATCGACGAGAACGGCCGGACCGTCGCGGCGGGTGCGGAACGGTTCGGCTCCGAGGGGACGGTCCGGGAGCGTCTCGGGGAGGTCCGCGAGTCGATCGGCGACGCGAGCATCCTCGAGATCGAAGGGGCGTCTTTCGAGCTCCACGCCGCAGAGGACGACGGCTGGCTCTGGCGGCTGGTCGACGAGCACGGACGGCCGATGGCCGAGAGCACCCGCAGCTACGCGAGCCGAACGGACGCCCGTGAGGCGATGAACGCGGTCAAACGCCACGCGCCGGAGGGGTGGATTACCTTCACCGAGTGATCGGCCAACCCGGCGATTTCGATCCGACCGGCCAACCCGGCGATTTCGATCCGACCGGCCAACCGAACGGTTTCGGGCCGACCGGCCAACCGGACGGTTTCGGGCCGACCGGCCAACCGGACGATTTTTTTCCGCTCACGTCCTCGGGGCTGTCGTGAGCGAGTACGAGCCCGCGCCGCCGGAGGTCGACGACGAGGGGGAGCTCCCGGCCGACCACCCCCGGTACACCGACCTCCTCACCCGCCACCGGATCGAGGAGGGCGTCCGGGAGGGGATCACCCACCTCCAGGGGATGCACGCCGAGGGCCGTGGCAGCGCCTTCGATTACTTACTGGGTGAGGAGACGATTCCGAGCGCCGACCGCGCGGAACGAGCCGCCGCCGCCCAGCTGTTGCTCGCCGACCGCCCCGTCCTCTCGGTCAACGGCAACGTCGCCGCGCTCGTCCCCGGGGAGATCGTCGAGCTCGCCGCGGTCGTCGACGCCGACCTCGAAGTCAACCTCTTCAACCGGACGCCCGAGCGCGTCGGGGCGATCGCCGACCACCTCCGTGCACACGGCGCGGAGGGGATCCGCGGGATCGAGGCCGACGCACGGCTCCCGGCGCTCGACCACGAGCGGGCGAAAGTCGACGCCGACGGCATCTACGCGGCCGACGTCGTCCTCGTCCCCCTGGAGGACGGCGACCGGGCGAAGGCCCTCGACGCGATGGGGAAAGTCGAGATCGTGATCGACCTCAACCCCCTCTCGCGATCGCCGCGGGTCGCGGACGTCCCGATCGTCGACAACGTCGTCCGGGCGGTGCCCGCTGTCACCGCCTACGCCGAGGGGCTGGCCGACGCCCCCGAGTCGGAGCTGTCGGCGATCGTCGAGGGGTTCGACCGGGAGGCCGCGCTCGCGGCCGCGGAACGGCGGATCCGACGCGGTGCGACCGACGGCTAGCCGCTAGAGCAGACACGCTTTTCAACACCCCTCTCCTAGCCCCGCTCGATGGACTCCGCCGCGCTGTTGGATCTACTCGGAAACGAGAACCGCCGACGGATCCTCCGGCTGCTGGCGCGAAAGCCCTGTTACGTGACCGAAATCTCCGAGTACCTCGGGGTGAGCCCGAAGGCGGTCATCGAACACCTCCGGAAGCTAGAGGACGCCGGCCTGGTCGAGAACCACGTCGACGACGGCCGCCGGAAGTACTTCCACATCGCCCGCAACGTCCGCCTGGAGGTGACCGTCTCCCCGTACGGCTTCGCGAGCAAGAGCGCCTACCCGGCGAACAACAGCTTCGACATCACGAGCTGTCGACACCTCTCGCTGGACGTCAGCTACGACGACGACAGCGAGCTCGACGAGCTGCTCGGGGCCCTAGAGAGTCTAGAGAGCGTCGAGAACGAGCTCTCGCTGGCCCAGCGGTGGGTCCAGGGACGGCTGTACGACGTGCTCGATCGGATCTCCGAGGCCGTCGGCGCGGGGCCGGAGAGTCGGATCTACGCGGACCTGCTCGCGAGCGTCCGCGAGGAGCCGAAAGGCGTCGACGAGCTCAGCCGGGAGATGGGAATCCCGGTGGAGGTCGCCGCGGACCTCCTAGAGCGGATGGCCGACGAGGGGATCGTCCGCCGGACCGAGCGAGGGTGGGAGCTCTCGACGGCCTAGATCTCCCGGGTCAGTCCGGCCCGCAGGTCCCGGCCGAAGTAGTAGCCGACGAGGACGGCGAGCAACGACGCCGCCGTCCCCACGGCGAGCGCCCGGCTGCCGGAGCCCCCGACGAGGAATGCCGTGACCGCGTAATCGAAGAAGGCACCGATCGCACCGACCGAGCCGCCGGCGAGGCCGACCTCGAGGTAGCGGCGTTTCGCGGTGACCAGCCCGACGACGAACGCGACCGCGAGCAGTCCGAGCACGTGACCCGCGATCGGCAGGACCGATCCGCCGACGAACAGGCCGACCGCGAGCACGAGCGCGAGCGCGAGCGCGGCCCGCGGGGAGAACTGTGTCGTCGGCGAGAGCCGCCGCGCGGCCGTCCGGAGCCGCGACCTCGATCCGGCCTCCCCGTCGGTGTCCGGCGGTTCCACGTCGGTCTCTACACCCCCTTCGGTCTCGGATGCCGTCCGCTCGGCGTCGGCCGCGTCCGTCGGCCGCGAGCTCCCCTCGCCGGCGAGCAGCCGGTCGGTCTCCTCGAGGAGCTCCTCCGTGGAGGGCGGATCCCGACTCGTCGTCAGCTCGTCGGAACGGTCGCTCATACGAAGACGGTAGGTCGCCGACGACATGGACCTTTCCCCGACCGTCGGACTCGTTCGTGTCGGCGGCGGCTATCCGACCACGTCGACGGCGACCGTCCGTTCGGTGGACCGACGGGCATCCGTCCGGCCGTGTCTGCGGCGACCAACCGTTCGATGGATCGACGGGCATCCGTCCGGCCGTGTCTGCGGCGACCAACCGTTCGACGGATCGACGGGCATCCGTCCGGCCGTGTCTGCGGCGACCAACCGTTCGAGGGGCGACGGTCGACAATTCGACGGGACGGCCGACGTCAGTTCGACGGGACGGCCAACATCGGCCGGATTTCGATTAGTAATAAGTTCTATATTAATAGGTTAAGATAGAGTTTTCGATATCCCGAGTTACTCGGTAGTTGTCTTCTTTAGCTCGACAACGCGTCTTTTAGCGTATTGTCGAAAGAAAGTAACTGACTGACTAGCTGTACTTAGAATTTTTACTTCGGCGCCGAACCGACGGCAGCCACCACCCGGAGGGACGCCGGCTGGAGACCGTCCACCCGCATTTTATTACCTTCCATCGCCCTGTCGGTGCCATGACCGATCCGAACGGACTTCGCGGACGAACGGAACCCGACCTCGCTACCTCCCTGCGGATCGCACCGGAGCGATACGTCCTCGAGGACGGGGCGATCGAGGAGCTCGGCCGCCGGTTGAACGTGGACGGCGACGTGTCGTCGGTGCGGGTTCTCGGGGGCGAACGGGCGCTTTCGGCCGTTCGCGACGAACTCGACCGGAGCCTCGAGCGGGCGGGGATACCGGCCCGGTACGCGACGTTCGAGGGGGAGTGTTGCCCGTCGGCGATCGCCGGCCACCGCGACCGTCTCGACGCCCAGGGCGCGGACGTCCTGATCGGTGTGGGCGGCGGGAAGGCACTCGACGCGGCCAAACTCGTCGCCGAGGGGCGGTGTCCGGTCGCGGCGGTGCCGACGAGCGCCGCCACGTGTGCCGCGTGGACGCCGCTGTCGGTCGTCTACGAGCCGGACGGCACCTACCGGACGGGCGTCGTGCTCTCCCGGTGTCCGAAGCTGGTCGTCGTCGACGTCGGCGTGATCGCCGACGCCCCCGTCCGGCTGCTGGCAAGCGGCATTTTGGACGCCACCGCGAAACACTTCGAGACGCGCCTGCTCGGGGACACAGGGAGACCCGCCACCCGGTGGGGGCTCGGGATCGCCACGGAGACGTACGCGGACACCCTCCGGGAACACGCGGCGACGGCCTGTGCGGACGCCGAGGCGGGAAGGGTTACCCCCGAGCTGACGGCGGTCGTCGAGGCGTCCATCGCCGGACCCGGCCTCACGGCCGGGCTCATGGCCGACCGGTCGTACATCACGCTCCCCCACGTGTTCTGTTATGCTCTGCTGGGGTACGGCTCGACCGCGACCGACTCGTATCACGGCGAGCGGGTGGCCTACGGCGTGGTGGCGTTGCAGGCGCTCCTCGAGGACGACTCGACGCCGGCTTCGATCGACAGCCCGGTCGACCTCCGCGAGCTCGCGAGCTGGTACGAGAGTCTCGGCGTGCGCCTTGATCTGGAGTGGCTGGGCGTCGAGGACGACGTCGTCGAGGACGTCGCCGCTGACGTCGTCGACGGCCTCGGCTACGAAATCCTCCCGGAGACGGTCTCCGCGGGGGACGTCGCCGCGGCCATCCGGCGGGTCGAGGGGCTCGACACCGACTCCGGATGACTCGGCCGGCGAACCGGAGTGGCACGGATACCGAACCACGAGACGAGATACCGGCGACGAGCGTGGATACCGATAGAACTTACCGGCCGTACGTACCACGTTGGCACATGTCCGAAGCCGAGCACGTCGAGCTGCTACGGGAGCTGGTGCAAATCGAGACCGAAAACCCGCCGGGGAACGAGCGGGCCTGTTCGGAGTACGTCGTCGACTGGTTTCGCGAGCGGGGCGTAGACGCCGAGCTCGTCTACGAGCCCTACGAGGACCGACCGCAGGCGGTCGCCCGGGTCGGGGAGGGCGACCCCACGCTCGTGCTCAACGGCCACGTCGACGTGGTGCCGGCGGGCGACCGCGAACGGTGGAGTCACGACCCGTACGGCGGAGAGGTCGAGGGCGACCGGATCTACGGTCGGGGCGCCTGTGACATGAAAGCGGGCGTCGCCGCCGGAATGCTGGCGACCGTGGCCATCCGCGATCGGCTCCGGGACGGGGAGCTGTCGGGGTCGGTCGTCATGCAGGCGGTGATCGGGGAGGAGACCGCCGAGCCCGGAACGAAGCGGCTCCTCGAACTCGGCTACGACGGAACGTACGGGGTCGTCCTCGAGCCGACCGAGCTCCGGACCGCCACGAGCGAGAAGGGGCTCGCGTGGTACGAGATCACCGTCGAGGGCGACCCCTCCCACGCCAGCCGTCCGGACCAGGGCTCGAACGCGATCAGGAACGCGGAGCCGGTCCTCGAGGCGCTCGCGGCCTACGACGAGCGGATCCGCGAGCGGACCGACCGGCTGGTCGGCGACGCCTACGCCACGGTCACCGAGTTCGACGCGGGGACCAAAGAGAACGTCGTCCCCGAACGGGCCACGATAACCGTCGACCGCCGGTTTCTCCCGTCCGAAAGCGCCGAGGGGATCGACGCGGAGATCGCGGAGCTACTCGAGGAGGTGGAGGCCGAACACGGCGTGGAGACCGACTGGACGCGGACCCGGACCTACGAATCCGCGGAGATTCCGACCGACGGCACTCTCCCCGAGACGTTCCGGAGCCACTCCCAGGCGGTCGCCGGCGTCGAGCCCGATCCCTGGGGGATCTCGGCGTCGACGGACGTCAGGAACTTCGTCAACGACGCGGGGATGGAGGCGATCACCTGGGGGCCGGGCGAGAACGGGCAGGCTCACACGTTCGACGAGTCAGTCGACGCCACGGACGTGCCGAAGGCAGTCGAAGTCCTCGAACGCGCCGCGGGCGACCTCCTCACGTCCGATTGATCGGCGAAGGGAGGGAGCCGGCCGCCGTTGGCGACCCGAAACCGGCAGACGGTATGGGAGTCGACGAGGATCCGAAACCGGCAGACGGTATGGGAGTCGACGAGGACTCGAATCCGACTGACGGTGCGGTGGCGACTCAGTCCACAGTGCCACACCACTCCATCGCGGTCGTCGCGAGGATCGCCGCCGTCTCGACGAGCGAGTCGATCTCGGCGTACTCGTCGGGTCCGTGTGCGTTGTTCCCGCGTGGCCCGACGCTCGGACACGGAACGTCGTAGTAGCGGTTGTAGAACCGTTCGTCGTTGCCACCCAGCCCGCCGCGGTAGTCCACCTCGCCCCCGGTGACGCGTTCGGTCTCGGAGCAGACGAGCCC
>LKNG01000089.1 GCA_001564115.1 Natrialbaceae archaeon Tc-Br11_E2g8
ATCGCCGTTAGTCGCCGTTCCGTCGTGGCGCCGAATCGCCGTTAGTCGCCGTTCCGTCGTGGCGCCGAAACGCCGTCGGCTCGCGGCCGGACCCGAAGCTGCCGGCTCCAAACCGTATTTACCACCCCGGCCGAAACGGGGGTACGATGGATCGCGGCTCGCCGGAATCGTTCACACGGATGGGGACGCTGGGAATCGAAGAGGAGTTCTTCGTCGTCGACGGCGACGGCCGGCCGACGAGCGGCTCCGACGAGCTGGTCTACGGGAGCGAACCGCCGGAGATCCTCGACGGCCGGCTCGACCACGAGCTGTTCAAGTTCGTCCTCGAGACCCAGACGCCGTTGATCGAGAAGCCGGGCGACGTCCCCGAGACGCTCCGGGCCGTTCGGTCGGCCCTGCTCGAGCACGCGCGGGCACGCGGCTTCGATATCGCCGCCGCGGGCCTCCATCCGATGGCCCGGTGGCGCGAGCTCGAACACGCCGAGAAACCCCGGTACCGGTCCCAGCTCGACCGGATCCAGTACCCCCAACACCGGAACACGACGGCGGGACTGCACGTCCACGTCGGCGTCGACGATCCCGACAAGGCGGTCTGGATCGCAAACGAGCTGCGCTGGTACGTGCCGGTGATGCTCGCCCTGTCGGCGAACTCGCCGTACTGGAACGGCTTCGACACCGGCCTCGACTCCGCCCGGGCGAAGATCTTCGAGGCGCTGCCGAACACGGGCATGCCCACGTACTTCGAGGATTACGCGGCGTTCGACCGGTTCGAACGGCGGATGCTCGAGGCCGACTCGATCGGCGACCGGGGCGAGCTCTGGTTCGACGTCCGCCCGCACACGGGCCACGGCACCGTGGAGGTCCGCGCCCCGGACGCCCAGACCGATCCGGAGATCACCCTGGCGTTCGTCGAGTACACCCACGCCCTCGTGCTGGCACTGGCCGAGGAGTACGAGGACGGAACGCCCGGCAACGACCACCGGCGGGAGCTGCTCGACGAGAACAAGTGGCGGGCGATCAGACACGGCCACGAGGCGTCGTTTCTCTCCCGGGACCTCGAGGAGACCCTCGATCTCGGCGAGGTCGTCGATCTGGAGTGTGAACGGCTGGGAATCGATGGCATTCGGTCGGTGTACGACCGCGAGAGCGGCGCCGAGCGCCAGCGCCGGATCCACGAGGAGCGTGGCCCCGAGGCGCTGATCGACTCCCTGCTGCTCGGGTGAGCGCTCGGGGCGACGGGATCGACTCCCTGCTGCTCGGGTGAGTGCGGTCGGCGACCCGAAGCTGCGTCGCCGACCGGGAAATCGGACCGACCGAACGTGATCCGCTACCGGCCCGTCCACTTCAACAGCAACAGCGTCCCCTCGAACAGCGCGATCATCACGAGGGCGACGAGCACCGGAGCCATCATCGTCGGATCGGCGGTGAACAGAAAGGAGAGCCCGCCGAAGGCAGCCCAGAAGTAGAGCCGTTTCTCGGTGAGCCACTGTCTCGTGGTGACGCCCATCATGATCGCGAGCATGATGAAAATCGGGATCTGGAAGACGATCGCCAGGAAGCCGGTGAGCGTCAACACCAGGTTGAACGTCTCCCCGAGCGCGTAGGCGATCAGGGCGCTGTCCTCGGCGTAGAAGGTGAAATAGTAGAAGAGGGCGGGCAGGACGGCGAAAAACGAAAAGAGCATCCCCAGTGCGGCGAGCACGAGGCTCGTCGGGACCGCCGCGAGGTAGTACCGACGCTCGTGGGGGTAGAGTCCGGGACGCATGAACAGATACGACTGGTAGACTAACACCGGCAGCGCGACGAGGATGCCGAGTAGCGCCGCCACCTTGATCCGGGTGAGCCACAGCTCCAGCGGGTGATAAACGTGTGGGGGTTCGTCGACGCCCGGCGGAAAGACGATACCCCAGATGAGGTCGATCGCCTGGGAGGCCCACAGGAGCCCGATCGCGGTCGCCGCCGAGCCGACGAGGAGCACGACCGCCGCCCGGAGGATCATCTCCTCTATGTGATCCGCAAGCGGCATCTCCTCGTCGTCCGGCGGCGTCGAGATGCCGCCGATGTCGTCGTCGGGATCGGGGTAGTCGGGCTCGTCCCGGCTGGCCGGGAGGTCGTCGACGATCCCCTCGCCGTCGGTCATCCCTTCACCGTCCGTCTTGGCTTCTCGCCGGCGCTCGTCGCCGCCCGGAACGTCGTCGTCGGATGGCTCTTCACTCTCCGACATCCCTTCGTCGCCGCCGGTCATATCGTTGTCGTCCGTTCCGGTGGCGCCGTCCCGGCTCGTCTCCCCCGGCTCGTCGTCGGTGTTGCCCGGTTCGTCGTCTGCGTCACCGTCCACGTCGCTCGGTTCGTCGTCTACGTCACCGTCCACGTCGCTCGGTTCGTCGTCTACGTCACCGTCCACGTCGCTCGGTTCGTCGTCTGCGTCACCGTCCACGTCGCTCGGTTCGTCGCCGTCCATCTCCTCCGGTTCGTCGCCGGTGTCGTCGCCATCCGTCTCCTCCGATTCGTCGCCGTCGGTGCCGGCACGCGCCCCGTCGTCGGCCGTCCGCTCGGCCTCCTCTTCGGCCGATCGGGGGCCATCGTCGGGGTCGACGCCGTCGAGGCCCTCCATCGATTCCGCGTCGTCGGAACCCTCCTGTGGCTCCCCGGACTCGCCGCCGTCCTCGGGCTCCGACTCGTCCGCCATCTATCCACTGATAGATAGGGCGCCGGTTATAGGCCTTTTTCTTGTACGCACGCAGCGACCCGGTCGCTTCCGACGAGGGCGTCGTCGCCCACGGCTGGGACACACCAGTGGAGTCCGGATCCGTTCGGCGTCTCCGGACGCCTCACTTCCAGACGCCCACTCCGACCCGTTTCCGGCGCCCATCCGGGTCCTTGCCGCCGACCCCACCCCCATTCGATCCGTTGGATGGGGTCCAACACCCGGCCGAGTCGTTGCCGCCGGATCCGATCCGTTCGCTCGAAAGGTTGATAACTGGAACCGGGCTACTCTGAGGTCAGATGAGTTCCGCCGTCGACGAGGACACCGTCCGCGCGGTCAACGCCGGGCGGGAGACGCTCGGGGCGATGCTCCGGAGCGCACAGAAACACCTCCAGAAGGTGTTCATCGTCTTCCTGCTCGGCTTCGTCGGCACGTTTTATGCACTCCGCATCTACATCTGGGACTTCCTCGAGGCGACGGCGAAAGCCGAGATGGACCTCACGACCGCGGCGGCGACCGACGTCATCACCCGGACGCCGTTCGAGGTGATCCTCCTGCAGGCGAAAATCGGGCTGCTCGTCGGGATCATCGTCGCCATCCCCGCCCTGCTTTACTTCTCCCGGGACGCCCTGCGCCGCCGCGGGGTCAGCTCCGTCGTTCCGATCTCGAAACGCTACCAGGCCGGCTTCGCGCTGACCTCGGCGACGCTTTTCGTCGCCGGGGTCGCGTACGCCTACGCCATCTTCTTTCCCTACGCGTTCAACTTCCTCGGCGTCGTCAGCGTCGACGCCGGTGTCAAACCCAGCTTCGGCATCACCGAGTTCACCGAGTTCATCGCCCTCCTGACGCTCTCGTTCGGCCTCGCAGCCCAGCTCCCGCTGTTTATGAGCGTGCTCGCGTACACCGAGATCGTCCCCTACGAGACGTTCCGGGACAAGTGGCGGTACGCGGTCGTCGGCATCACCGTCTTCGGGGCGCTGTTCTCGCCGCCGGACCCGTTCACGCTGCTGATGTGGGCCGCCCCGCTCGTGATCCTCTACGTGTTCAGCCTCGGACTGGCGAAGCTCGTGACCAACATCCGCCGACGCGGCGCCGCGAAGGGGTATGGCTCCGGGACGGCGCTGATGAAACGCCGGGTGCTCCAGTTCGCCGGGACGATGCTCGCGGGCTTTCTCGCCGTCCTCGCGGCGATCGGCCTCGGCGCGTTCGAGTGGATCGGGCGGGAGATCTACCCGCGGTTCCCCGAGGGATACCGGCCGACCGGCGAGTCGACGATCGAGGTCCTGGCGGCCGAGGGTGGGCTCCTCGGACAGATCGGGGCCGCGCTCATCGTCGCCGTCGCCGTCGGCTTTCTCGCCCTGCTCGCGTACACGATCAAGGTGCTCCAGAGTCCGGTGTACCCCCCCGAGGCCGTTCTCCGGTCGGCCGACCTCGAGGACGTCGACTTCGAGGTGCTCGACGCCGACGACGTCCCCGAGCTCTCCGCGCGGGTGTTCCTCGAGATGGAAGAGGATCAGGCCCTAGAGATCGCCAGGGAGGCGATGTACGACGACGACCGGGAGAAAGCCGAGGCGATCCTCGATCGGTTCGACACGCTCAACGCGGAAGCCGAAGAGGCCGAAGAGGGAGAGGTCCCGGAGGAAGCTCGGGCCGCGGCCGACGCCGAGGGCGCCGAGGAGGAGGGCGGATTGCTCCAGAGCACCGCCGCCGGCGTCGTCGACTCGTTCACCGAGGAGGAGACCACCGAGGAGGACATCGGCGGCTACGCCTACGACATCGCCTTCATCCTCAACAGTCTCACCTCGAAGATGTTCCGGCTCGTCGCACTCTTTATGATCGTCCTGGCCGGGACGTTCTTCCTGCTCTACCAGGGAGCGCTCAAGGACGTCCTGTTGCTCTTTCTCGACCGGGTTCCCGAGGAGGTGCTCCACGAGGTCGCCGTCAGAAACGACGCCGATCCGGTCGGGATGACCCTCGAGATGTTGATCGACGAGATGGGGCTGCTCATCGCGCTCCACCCGGTCGAGGTGTTGATCTTCATCGTGAAGGTGAGTTTCATCGCCGCCGTCGTCGCCGTGTTGCCGCTCCTGTTGTACTACTCGTGGCCGGCGGCCAGAGAGCGAGGGCTGGTCCGTGGGGACCCCCGGGTGTTTCTGGTCTGGGGTGGGGCACTGGCCCTCGGCTTCGCCGCCGGCACCTACATCGGCTTCTTCTGGATCGCCCCCGCGGTCATCTCGTATCTGGTCGCCGACGCGATCAACGCTCAGATGGTCGTCTCCTACCGGATGAACAGCTTCTTCTGGCTCGTGATCTACACGACCGTCGGCGTCGGCTTCCTCTTTAACATCATCGTGACGATGGCGCTGTTTCACGTCGGCGGCATCGCCAGCTACCGGTCGATGCGCCGGGCCTGGCGCGGGATCGTCCTGCTCGTGTTCTTCCTCGCGGCGCTTTTCAGCGCCCGCGGGGTCCTGACGATGCTCGTCGTCGCCTTCCCGATCGGCTTCACCTACGTGCTCGGGCTGGCCGTCCTCCACGTGTTCACCCTCGGCGGTCGGCTGTTCGGCGGCGGGGGAGGAGGCGACATCGACCCCGAACTGACCGCGGACTGAGAGGGTCCCTGGCACCAGTTCGTCGTTCGCGCGACCCGACGTCGAGACGACACCTGGCGTCGAACTAGAGGTCGGCCACGTCCTCGATCGCGTCGGTCAGCTCCCGGATCGACTCGACGGTGTGTTCGCCCATGTGGCCGATCCGGAACGACTCCTCGCCGATTGCCCCGTAGCCACTGGAGAAAACGAAGTCGTACTCCGCCGAGACCCGTTCGACGGTCTCGGCGACGTCGATTCCGCGGGTGTTCTCGACGCAGGTGACCGTCTGAGATTCGTAGCCCGTCTCCGGGTAGAGATCGAAGTGTTCACGGGCCCACTCGCGGGTGTACTCGGCCATCTCCCGGTGGCGCTCGTCGCGGGCCCGGTGGCCCTCCTCCAGCATGTGTTTCATCTGTTTGCGGTAGGCGAGCATGAGCGGGATTGCGGGCGTAGAGTGGGTCTGGCCCTTCCGGTCGTAGTAGTCGAGACAGCGCTGGAAACCGCCGTACCACGAGGCAGACTCCCGTTCCAGTTCGCGGTCGTAGGCCGCCTCGCTGACCGTACAGACGGCGAGTCCCGGAGGCATCGCGAAGGCCTTCTGGGTCGAGGTGAAGATCGCGTCGACGTTGTGTCCCTCGATGTCGACGTAATCGCCGCCGAGAGAGGAGATGGCATCGACCACGAAGTACGTGTCGGGATACTCACCCAGGATCTCGCCGATCTCCTCGACCGGGTTGCGGACGCCCGTCGACGTCTCGTTCATCACCACTCCGACGGCGTCGTACTCGCCCGTCTCGAGGGCCCGTTCGACGTCGCCGGGATCGACGGCCTCGCCCCAGTCGTACTCGAGACGATCGACGTCCTTGCCGAGACGTTCGGCCACGTTCGCCTGGCGCTCGCTGAACGCACCCGAGGTCGGCACGAGCATCCGCTCGTCGACGAGGTTCAGCGTCGTCGCCTCCCAGAACGCCGTCCCCGAGGCGCTGAGGATTATGACGTCCTGGTCGGTCCCCAGGAACTCCCTGGTGTCCTCGACGATCGTCGTGTAGAGGTCGGTCATCCGGTCCATCCGGTGACCGAACATCGGCTCACACATCGCCTCGATGACGTCCTCGCGCACCTCCGTCGGACCCGGGAGATACAGTCGCTTCTCCGGATAATCGCCCGTGTACTCGCGTTTTTCGGTCACGTGTTTCACCAGTACGTGACCGGTTCGACCCGAGCCCGTATCCACGTTTTGATCGACGGGCGAAGGAATCGTCCCGATCCGTGGAACTGGTCACGGATCCGGACGCTCCGTCGGCCGTGACGAACCCGAAAGTTAACGGTACGCCGGCGGCGTGTGTGCCGTATGGCTACCCGCTCGCGTCGGGGCGGCGGCGGGATCGTCGACGCCGTGAGGGTCGACCTCCATCGGCTCCACGGCGCCTGGATGGAGATCGCGTTCCCGAGACAGCGCGGCCGCGGCCACTCCGTGATGGGCAAGTGGAAACCGGAGACGACCCCACAGAAGATCGCCTACCACGCCTGGAGTGTCCTCGGGGCGCTCGGATTGCTCGTGCTCTACCCGCTTACGGTCTTCGGCTTTGCGACCCGATACTACGCGGGGAAGCTCGACTCCACGGCGACCCGGCTCGGGATCGCCGGCGTCGTCGGCCTCTCCGTGGTGGTCTGGGGTACGCTCACCGTCGTCGCCCACGTTCAGCTCCCGTACGAGGCGTTCCTGGCGGTCGCCGCCGCGAGCGTCGTCGCGACCATCTCGGCGGCCCTCGGGGTCGGCTTCTCGCGGGTCGGTGGCCGAGGGACGACCGTGTTGCTCGGCTACCCGTTCTCGCTGACGGCGATCTTCCTCCCGCCGGTCGTCGCCGCGCTGTTCGTTCCCACGCTCCAGGCGGCCGTATTCGACCCGAGCGACGCCTTCGCGATGTGGGTCCTCGATACGTTCCTCTACGTCGGTGGTCTCAACGACTGGCTCAGGGAGACGTTCTCGCTTACCGACCAGTTCCTGTTCGTCGAGGGCGAGGGACTCGTGTTGATGTGGTTTGGCTTTTCCTTTCTGCTGGGCTGGTTTCTGGGCGCGCTCGTGGCGCTCGCGAACCTCGTTCGCCCGTCCCCGTAGCTATCCCGGTACAGTTACGTCGGGCGATCCCTAACCGCCGGATATGGATCTCAAGCTGAACACGGTCACCGCGGCGGTCGCGTTCGTGGCCGTCGTCGCGTTCGGAACCGCGTCGCTGTTCGTCCTCCCCGAAGTGACGCCGATGGCTCCGATGCTCCCGGAGACGATACTGATGATGGTGATGCCGTCGATGGCGATCTTCGGGCTGATCACGTTCGCGATCGGCGTCGCCCACGGCCAACACCGGGCGACCGCGTGATCGCCGGTCGATCCCAAACGGTTTCAACCGCTCGGCCGAACCCACTCCCATGTTCCGATGCTCGAGGCTCGTCGAGTCGTGTCGACGGCTTCCGATGGACCGCTCGCGTGCGGACGAACCGGCTACGGACGACCTGACGGCGGCTACGGACGACCTGACTGGGCCGGCTGTTGTTGTGTCAACGGGGCGGTTCCGGTCGTGAGACCGGTTCGTGTCGACGCGATCGTCGATTTCACTTACGGCGTGTTGATTCTGATCTCGATCGTGCTGATCGCCGTCCTCGGCACGGAGGTCGGTCTCGCGTTCGGACTCGGCGTGTTCGCCTCCTACATCGTTCACGTGGTCTGGAAGATGGCCCGTTTCGATCCCGACTGGATGACACAGGCGGTCAGGGAGACCGTCGAGGACACGGTCGGACAGACGGTCGACCGAAGCGTCGGCGAGACTGTCGAGAAAACCGTCGACGAGACCATCGAAAAGACGGTGGAGGAGACCGTCGGCGAAGCAGTAGAGGAGAGTGTCGGCGAAGCCGTCGAGAAGAGCGTTGGGGAGCAAGTCGAGGAGGTCAAAGAGCGCGTCGAGTCGGTCGAGAGAAGCGTCGCCGGGGAGAAGACGGCGGCCGTGGACGACGACGGAGCGTCCCAGGACGACGGTAGTCGGTAAGTATACGCCCGACGGTCGGCCTTCCCGACATCCTGCCGGCGGACGATACTCGATCGCCCGTCAGCGAACGATACTCGACCACTTACCGGCGAGCCATATCGACCACCTGCAGGGAGTGATACGCACGGGTTATCGGGCCGATCGACCCGATGAGTTATGAGCATGGGTAATTTTATTCGGGGGGAGGACGTAGCTACGTCCGTGATGGCAACCGCTCCGAACGGTCCCGACGAGGAGGTCAGCTTCGGCGTCTCGCATCCGACGGTCGTGCCCGCGAACTTCGATCCCGACGCGCCGAACGGCCGGCAGGGATAGCCACGGACGCAGTCGCCGAGAACGGGAGTTTCACAGAGGGCAGAGTGGGACGAACCTTCTTGTATCAGGTCGGACTACGGGGCGCTATGGGTCTGTTCGACCGGCTCCGGGGCGACGGCTCGCCGCGGGTCGCGTTCGTCGGTATCGACGGAGTGCCGTACAGTCTGCTCGCTTCGAACCCCGAGGAGTTCCCGACGTTCGCGGCTTTGGCCGCGGAGGGCTCCGCCGGGGAGATCTCGAGTATCGTCCCGCCCGAGTCGAGCGCCTGCTGGCCCGCGCTCACGACGGGGATGAACCCCGGAGAGACCGGCGTCTACGGCTTCCAGGATCGGGAGACCGGCACCTACGACACCTACGTTCCGATGGGCCGGGAGGTCCAGGCCGAGCGCGTCTGGGATCGCGTGGCCGCGGCGGGCCGAAAGGCCACGGTGATGAACGTCCCCGTGACCTTCCCTCCACAGCGGGACGTCCAGCGGATGGTCTCGGGATTTCTCTCCCCCGGCCTGGAGAAGGCGGCGCTCCCGGAGACCTTTCGGGACGAACTCGAGTCGATGGGGTACCGGATCGACGTCGATCCGAAACTCGGCCACGAGGAGGACAAGACGGCGTTTCTCGAGGACGCCCACGAGGTCATCGACGCCCGGTTCGAGGCGTTCTCCCGCTACGTCGAGGGCGACGACTGGGATCTGTTCTTCGGCGTCTTCATGACCACCGACCGGGTCAACCACTTTCTCTTCCGTGATTACGAACACGACGGGAAGTACCGCGAGGAGTTCCTCGAGTTCTACCGCAAGCTCGATTCGTACGTCGGCCAACTGTGGGAGGCCCTCCCCGAGGACGTCACCCTGATCGTCGCCTCCGATCACGGCTTTACGACCCTCGAGTACGAGGTCCACTGTAACGCGTGGCTCCGCGAGGAGGGGTGGCTCTCCTTCGGGACCGACGGGCCCGCCGAACTGAACGACATCGCCGACGACACCCGGGCGTACTCGTTTATCCCCGGCCGGTTCTACCTCAACCTCGAGGGCCGAGAGCCCCGCGGGGCGGTTCCCGAATCGGAGTACGACGAGGTCCGCGACGAGCTCAAATCCCAGCTGCTCGCCCTCGAGGATCCCGATGGCGAGCGAGTGATCGACCGTGTCGTCGAGAAAGAGACCGCGTTCCGGGGCGACCACGACGAGATCGCCCCCGATCTCGTGGCGATCCCACGGAAGGGCTACGACCTGAAAGCCGGCTTCAGCGGCGGGGACCGGGTGTTCGACACCGGCCCGCGAAACGGTATGCACAGCTTCGACGATGCGGCACTATTCGTCGACGAGCCGTCGGCGACGATCGAAGACGTCGACCTCTATGACATCGCGCCGACGATCCTCGAGCTGATCGACGTCGAGTTCTCCCGGGGGGAGTTCGACGGAGCCAGCCTCGTGTGAACTGTCTCGGGGCCGAGCCCCGAGGCACTCGGCCTGCGCTACCTGTAGACTTGGCCGAGCGTCGGGGTGGATCGGCCAACTCAGCTGACCGTCGAGGGGCGATCGACTAGCTCAGCTGACCGTCGAGAGCTCCTCGAGGATCTCCTCGATCGGCGTCGTCGTCACCGCGAGCGAGTAGCCGTCGATACGCGCGAGGTCGGCGGCGTGTTCCC
>LKNG01000090.1 GCA_001564115.1 Natrialbaceae archaeon Tc-Br11_E2g8
GCGGGCTCGATCACCTCGTCAACAACGCCGGCGTCAACGACCACACCTCCACAGCCGAGCTCACCCCCGAGGCGTTCGGCCGGCTCGTCGACGTCAACCTCACCGGCACCTACGCCGTCACCAGGGCCGCCCTCCCCCACCTCCGGGAGTCGACGGCTCCGGAAGGCCCCTCCGTCGTCAACCTCTCGTCGGTGCTCGGTCACACGGGGGCGTCGTACGAACCCCACTACGCCGCCTCGAAAGCCGGGGTTATCGCGCTCACGAAGAGCCACGCCGCCGAGTTCGCTCCAGCCATCCGCGTCAACGCCGTCGCCCCCGGCTTCATCCTCACCGACATGACCGCGGCCTCCTACACCGAGGCCGAACGTCAGGAGCGCCGTGAGTCGGTCCCACTCGAGATCCTCGGCGAGCCCGCGGACGTCGCCGGAGCGGCGGCGTTCCTCCGGGACGCCCCGTTCGTCACCGGCGAGACCGTAAACGTCAACGGTGGCCAGACGATGCGGTGAGCCAACCCGACGCCCGCGGAACGACGTGACGGGCGACGGGCCGACCCGACGTCCGCGGATCCGCCCACGCCTGGGCTCGAAACCGTCGACCGGACCGTGCAGTGGTTCGGGACGGTCGAACGAGTTGGCCACGCCACGGTCCGGAATCGCCGACGGGGCGGATACAGAACATTTATACACGCTACCGGGAAAGCGATCGTAAGTGAACCCACGATCGCCCGAATTTCTCTCGGTTCTCCGAACTCAGCTCCGTGGCCTCCGGTCGGACGGACGCGGGAAGATCCTGCTCGCGATCGCCGGCGGCTGGTTTCTCTCGATGGGCGTCCGGATGATCTACCCCGTCCTGTTGCCTTACCTCCGGGAGGCGTACGACCTCGGTCTGACCGCCTCGGGGCTGTTGCTCACCGTCCTGTTTCTGGCGTACGCGCTGGGTCAGCTCCCCGGCGGGATGCTCGCCGACCGCTTCGGGGAACGGCTGATACTGGCGGGGAGTATGGTCGCCTCCGCAGTGACGATCGCGCTCGTGATCACCGCCGGCTCGACGGTCGTCCTCTTTGTGGCCACCGCGATGTTCGGCTTCGGGACCGCGCTGTACGCCGTCGCCAGATACACGATTCTCCCGGGGCTGTACCCGGAACAGCTCGGGGCGGCCAACGGCCTGACGGCGGCCTCCCAGGACGGGGGGCAGTCGGTGTTGCCGCCGATCGCCGGCGCCATCGCGGCCGCGGGCCTCTGGCAACTCGGTTTCGGCTTCGTTATCCCGCTTTTCCTGCTCGTCGGCGTCGTCCTCTGGTGGGTCACGCCAGCGACGAAAGACGAGCCCGACGAGGACGACGACGGCTTCTCCCTGCAGGGGGTCCGCGAGCTACTCGCCGTGTTGAGACAGCGATCGATCGTCTTCCCGGCCGGCGTCTTCCTGTTCGGACTCAGCATCTGGCAGGCGTTTACGAGCTTCTATCCGACCTACCTGATCGAGGTGAAGGGGCTCTCGACCACGGTCGCGAGCGTGCTGTTCGGGCTCTTTTTCGCGCTCGGGATCCTGATCAAACCGCTCTCGGGGGGCGCGTTCGACCGGGTCGGCGTCAGACGGTCGCTCGTGGTGATCGCCACCGGACCGATCCTCGCGTTCGTGGCGCTCCCGTTCGTCGACAGCCTCGCGGGGCTGGTGGTGGTCACGATCCTCGCGAGTACGGTCCTCGGCCAGGCGACGGTGACCGAGCCGTTCCTGTTGCGGACGCTGCCGGATGAGGTCCGCGGGACGGGGTTTGGCGTCCTGCGGACGGTCTCGTTTCTGATCGCCTCGCTCAGCCCCGTCGCCTTCGGCGCGGCGGCGGACTTCGACTTCTTCGACGAGGCGTTTCTCTTCCTGGCCGTCCTCGGCGGCGGGATGATCCTCCTGACGGTGTCGATACCGGAGGACTGACCGGTCCGTATTCGGGCTCGGCTGAGGGGTGTCCGATGAGCCTCCAGAATCGGTTGAGGTGTGATCGATGGGTCTCCAGAATCGGCTGAGGGGTGTCGATGGGTCTCCAGAATCGGTTGAAGACCCATCTGCGCGTCTCCGGGGCCGATTGAGATCGATCGATGCCTCCCCGAGCTCGATCGCGGTCGAGTCGGCCCCGATCACTTCCCGGAGAACTCCGGCTCCCGCTTTTCGAGGAAGGCCTCGACGCCCTCGCGCATGTCCTCGGTCGCGAACAGCTGGAAGAACAGCTGTGTCTCGTAATCGAGACCCTCCTCGAGACCCATCCGCGAGCTCGCCCGGATCGCGTCCTTGGCGAACTCGAGGGCGACGGGGCTCTTTTCGGCCATCGTCCCCGCCAGCCCGTACACCCGCTCGTCGAGGGTGTCCTCGTCACAGACCTCGTCGACGAGTCCGATCTCCGCGGCCTCCTCGGTGTCGATCAACTCGCCCGAGAGGATCAGTCGCATCGCCTGCCCCTCGCCGACCAGCCGCGGGAGCCGCTGGGTGCCGCCGCCGCCGGGGATGATCCCGAGGTTGATCTCCGGCTGGCCGATCTTCGCGCCGCGGGCGGCGATCCGGACGTCACACGCCTGGGCGAGCTCACAGCCGCCACCCAGCGTGTGGCCGTTGAGCCGGGCGATGACGGGCTTTGAGAGCTCGTCGACGGCCTCGTAGACCCGGGGACGGGCGCTCGCCTCCCGCTGATCGAGGGGAGTCCGCTCGGCGAACTCGGTGACGTCCGCGCCGGCGACGAACGCCCCGGAGCCCTCGGCACCCGTGAGCACGATCACCCGGACGCGGTCGTCGTCCTCGGCCGTCGCCAGGGCGTCTTTCAGCTCCTCGCGGACCTGCCCGTTCATGGCGTTTCGCGCGTCGGGGCGATCGATGGCGATCGTGGCCACCCGGTCGGCGTGCTCGCCGACCGCCACGGACAACAGCCCGTACTCGTCGGCGAGCTCACTCATCGTCCTCACCTCCGCTCGTCCCGACGCGTTCGCCGTCCTCCCAGACGTAAAATCCCTCGCCGGTCTTCTTGCCGAGCTTCCCGGCTCGCACCTTCCGGCGGAGCTCCTGGGGCGGCCTGAACCGTTCGCCGAGCTCCTCCCGGAGGTGTTCGGCGACGTCGAGGCGAACGTCGAGCCCGACGTGGTCGACGAGTTCGAGCGGCCCCATCGGGTGGTTGTAGCCGAGCTCCATCGCGGTGTCGATGGCCTCCGGCTCCGCGACGCCCTCCTCGACCATCCGGATCGCCTCGAGGCCGAGTGCGACGCCCAGCCGCGAGCTCGCAAAGCCAGCGCTGTCCCGGACGACGACCTCCTCCTTTCCGATCTCGCGGACGTAGTCGACGGCGAACGACTCGGTGTCGGCGTCGGTCTGTTCGGCGATCACGACCTCGACGAGATCCATCAGGTGTGGCGGGTTGAAAAAGTGCAGCCCCACGGCCCGCCCGGGTCGATCCAGCGTCGAGGCGAGTTCGGTGACCGGAAGCGATGAGGTGTTCGTCCCGATCACCGCCCCCGCCGGCGCGGCGGCCTCGACGTCCGCGAACACCTCCTTTTTCAGCGCCATCTCCTCGGGGACGGCCTCGACGACGAGGTCGGCGTCGGCGACCGCCGCCGCGAGGTCGGTCTCCCCCTCGATCCGTTCTAAGGTGGCCGTCATCTCCGTCTCGGTGACTTTCCCCAGGTCGACACCGCCCTGGAGGTTCTCGCGGATCCCCGCCAGCCCGTCCTCGACGAACGACTCCTCTATGTCCCGCAGGACGACCTCGTGGCCGGCCATCGCGGACACCTGAGCGATCCCGTGTCCCATACTTCCGGCGCCGAGCACTGCGATCTGCATGTGCGGCTCATTCCGGACTGCGGGCAAAAGCGTTCCCATCGTCGGTACGTGGGCCCGTGCTCGTCGGCGGTAGACGATCCCGGCTCCGTCGACGGAGCGTTGCCGATCAGAGCAGCCGGTCGGCGATGATGTTCTTCTGGATCTCGCTCGTCCCCTCGTAGATCTTCGTGATCCGGGCGTCCCGGTAGTATCGCTCCGCGGGGTGGTCGGTGACGTAGCCGGCGCCGCCGTGGATCTGGATCCCGTCGTCGGCGACGTCGACGGCGTGCTCGCTGGCGAACAGTTTGGCCATACTCGAGAACTTCGCGGCGATCTCCTGGTCGCCGTCCTCGACGGCCGTCGCGGCGCGGTAGGTCAGCGAGCGGGCGGCCTCGACCGACGTCGCCATCTCGGCGAGCTTGTGGCGGATCGCCTGGAACTCGGCGATCTCCCGGTCGAACTGCTCGCGCTCGCCCGCGTACTCGATCGCGGCGTCGAGGGCTCCCTGGGCCGCGCCGACGGCCTGGGCCGCGACGTTCGTCCGTCCGGAGGCGAAAAACTCCATGAGCTGGTAGAACCCGCGGTCGACCTCGCCGATGACGTTCTCTGCGGGTACACGGACGTCATCGAGGACGATCTCGGCGAGATCCGACGCCCGAATACCGAGTTTGTTGTCTATCTTCTCCGGCCGGAACCCCTCGGTGTCGGTCGGGACGAGGAAGGCGGTGATACCGCGGTGGCTCTCGCCGGGGGAGGTCTTGGCCATCACGACGGCGACGTCGGCGACGGTGCCGTTGGTGATCCACATCTTCGTACCGTTTATCACGTACTCGTCGCCGTCGCGCTCTGCGCGGGTCTCGATGCCCGCGACGTTCGAGCCGTGGGCCGGCTCTGAGATCGCCGACGCGGAGACGGCGTCGCCGGCGGCGATCGCCGGCAGCCACTCGTCTTTCATCCACTCGTCGCCGAACTCGACGATCATGTCTGTGCCGAAGCCGGCACTGCCGACCGCCGAGCCGATGCCGGGGTCGGCCCGCCAGAACTCCTCGACGACCAGCACGGTCGAGAGCTTGTCCATCCCCGCACCGCCGTACTCGATCGGGATGTTCGGGGCGACGAAGTCGTACTCGGCGGCCGTCCGTCGGATCGCTTCCGGGTAACGACCCTCCTCGTCGTGTTGCCGTGCGACCGGAACGATCTCCTCTTCGGCGAACTCCCGTACGGCCTGGCGAATCGCTCGATGCTCGTCCGTGAGGCTGAAAGCCATACCGTCAGTACCGGCTGCGTAGTAAAGTAGTTCGGTGTTTCGGCCGGCCCGGCCGGCGTGACGCCATCCTCGATAGCTTTTTGCCGTGTGCTCGTGTTCGGTTCGCATGGACGTGTTACACACCGCGATCTGGGTGGACGACGTCGAATCGATGCTCGCGTTCTACGAGGACGGGCTCGGGCTGGCCCTAGAGCGGGAGTTCGAACGCGACGGCGTGAGGAACTACTTCGTCGGCGGCGAGAGCGACGCCCAGATCCAGTTCAGACACGACGGCACCGACCGGGAGCCCGACCCCTCGGGAATCGATCACCTGGCGGTCGCCGCCGCCGACGTCGACGCCACGATCGACCGACTCACGGCGGAGTTCGACAGCGAGGTCGTCGACGGACCCACGACGATCGAGGATCTCGACGTCCGGATCGCGTTCGTCACCGACCCCGAAGGGTACGTCGTCGAGCTCATCGAGCGTCTCGAGGATTGAGTCGGAACCGATCCGTCGTCGGCCGCCCGCCCGGTCGGTCGCCCCAATACCAACCCTTTTGCTTCCCGCTGTCAGTGGGGGTGGTATGGACGGCAATCCGGACCTCGACCTGTTCAGCTCGCGCCGATCGACGGTGTACGCGCCGCGTGGCGTCGTCGCAACCAGCCAGCCCCTGGCCGCCGAGTCCGGGGCCGCGATCCTCCGGGAGGGTGGGAACGCCTTCGACGCCGCGGTCGCGACCGCCGCGGTGTTGAACGTCGTCGAGCCCACCTCGACGGGGCTGGGCGGCGACGTCTTCGCGCTCTACCGGACCGCCGACGGCGAGGTCGGGGGCTTTCGCAGCTGTGGCGGCGCGCCCGCGGCGGCGACCCTCGAGCGGACCCGCGAGCTGGTCGCCCAGGACGAGGGCTGTGAGCCCGAGGACGCGGAGATGCCGGTCCACGGGCCGCTGGCGGTGACCGTTCCCGGAACCGCCCGGGGATGGGAACGGACCATCGAAACGCTCGGCGCGCTCGATCTGGGCCGGGTTCTCGAGCCCGCGATCGAGTACGCCACCGAGGGGTATCCCGTCTCGGAGATCATCGCCGACCAGTGGGCCGAGGCGGCGGACGTCCTCCGCGGGGAGAACGCCCGCGAGGCGTACCTCCCCGGCGGCCGGGCGCCACGGGTCGGCGAGTCGGTCACGCTCCCCGAGCTGGGGGAGACGATGCGGACGATCGCCGAGGAGGGAGCCGACGTCGTCTACGAGGGGGCGATCGCCGAGTCGATCGCCGAGGCGGTCCAGTCCGAGGGAGGGCTCCTGACCGTCGAGGACCTCGCCGCGTTCGAACCCGAGTTCGTCGACCCCGTGAGCACGACCTACGGCGGCGCGGAGATCCACGAGCTGCCGCCGAACAACCAGGGGCTGATCGCCCTCGAGGCGCTCAACATCGCCGCGGCGGTCGGTGCCGGCGACCACCCCGCCGGCTCGCCCGAGCGGATCCACCTCGCGGTCGAGGCGATGAAACGTGCGATGGCCGACGGCCACCGGTACGTTACCGACCCCGAGTTCGAGGACGTCCCGCCGCTCGCCTCGAAGTCGTACGCGGCCGAACGGGCCGACGAGATCGGCGAGGAGGCGACCGAAGACGTCGAGGTCGGCTTCGCCGACGGTCGAGCGGAGGACGCCGACACCGTCCTGTTGACCGTCGCCGACGAGGCCGGCAACGTCGTCAGCTACATCAACTCCCGGTTCACCGACTTCGGGAGCGGGATCGTCGCCGGCGACACCGGGATCGCCCTCCAGAACCGGGGGAGTTCGTTCTCGCTCGACCCCGACCACCCGAACCGGATCGAGCCCGGCAAACGACCCTTCCACACCCTGATCCCGGGGATCGCCCGCTTCGCCGACGACGACTGGGCGGCGTTCGGCGTGATGGCGGGGTTCATGCAGCCCCAGGGACACCTCCAGGTGCTGATGAACCTCATAGACGACGGGATGTCGATCCAGGAGGCCGTCGACTTCCCGCGGTGGCGCTACCAGGTCGACGGTCAGCTGGCCGTCGAGAGCCGGTTCGACGACCCCGTCCTGACGAAGCTGGCCAGACGCGGCCACGAGCTGCGGGTGATGCCGCCGGCGCACTTCGGCGGGGGACAGATCGCCCGCAACGACGACGGCGTCCTCTCCGGGGGATCGGATCCACGGAAGGACGGCGCGGCGATCGGGTTCTGAGCCGCGAGAGCGCGACGACCGTCGATCGAGTCGCTCGCGGCGATCGAATTCCGCTCTCCGGAAAGAGCTTCCCTGGCGTTCGATCAGACGACGACGACCGGCCTGTCGGCGTCGATTATCACTTCCTGGCCGACGCTGCCGAACATCGCCTTGCCGACCGTCGAGCGTTTCCGGGGGGCCATGACGATCTCGTCGGCGTCGACCTCCGCGGCGTACGCGATGATCTCCTCGGCCGGCTCGCCGTGGCGTCTGGCGAGATCGACCGCGAGGCCGGCCGCCTCGAGCGTCGACTTCACCTCGAGGGCTGCGTCGGGGTAGTCGTCCTCGTCGAACAGCTCCGCTGAGTCGACCTTGCCGCCCTCGTCGACGGCCTCGAACTCTTTGAACACGTTGAACACGGTAACTGTGAGACGGTCGGGGTCCTCGACCGGTCCGTCGTCCACGAGGTTCACGACGTACCGTGCGGATCTCGCCGCCCGATTCTCGTCGACGTCGACCGGAACGATCACGTGATACATCAGCCGGACAATCGCGCCCGTCCGTTATATAACCTGTCGTCGATCCCCCGTCCCGGGGATCTTGGTCCCGCGCGCCGTCCGATCGGCCCCGCGCGCCGTCGGCGATTCCGTCCGTTCGTCGTCGATGCCCCCGCTGTTCAGACGTCGCCGGCGGTCTCGAGGTCCTCGCGGACGTCCCTGGCGGTCTCGTACACCTCGAGGAGTTCGAGCAGCCGGTCGTCACGCAGTGTGGAGAGGTCCGCCTCGCTCACTGCGGACCAGTCGTAGACGCCGCGGCCGGATTTCACGCCGAGCCGTCCCGCCTCGACGAGCTCCTCGAGGACCGCCGGCGGCTCCGTGCGACGATCGATGTCGGGAAGGAGTTCCTCCATCACCTTGTGGTGGACGTCGAGACCCGCGTGGTCGTCCTTCTCGAGGACGCCGAGCACGGGGAGCCGGAAGCCGAAACTCCCCTTGACGGCTCTGTCGACGTCCTCGGCGCTCGCGACGCCGGCTTCGACGAGGGCCCACGCCTCCCGGTTGAGCGCGAGCTGCATCCGGTTGGCGATGAATCCAGGCAGGTCGCGCTCGAGGACGACCGGATCCTTGCCGATCGCCTCGAGATACGCACACGTCCGGTCGACCGTCGCGTCGGTCGTGGACTCGCCGTAGACGACCTCGACGACTGGGACGACGTGTGCCGGGTGAAACCAGTGGGCGCCACAGAAGCGTCCGGCCTCCTCGAACGCGCCCTCGAGATCCGCGAGCGGCAGCGAGGAGGTGTTCGTCGCGACGACGGCCTCCGTCGGCGCGTGCCGTTCGATCCGTTCGTAGGTCTCGACTTTGATCCCGCGGTCCTCGGGGACGGCCTCGACGACGAGGTCGGCGTCCGCGACGGCGTCCGCGATCGACGTAACGTAGCCGACCCGCTCCGTGATCGCCGCCGGCCCGTCGGCGGCCACGACGCCGGCGTCGACGAGCCTGGCGGCCGCGTCGGCGATCCACTCGCGGGCGCTCTCGAGTGCCGACTCCTCGACGTCGAACAGGGCGACCGGGAGCCCCCCGGCGGCCGTAGCCGCCGCGATCCCCCGCCCCATCGTCCCGGCACCGATAACCGCGATCGTCGACGGCGTCGATCCGTCGGCTCCGCCTGGATCTCGATCCATACCGCCCAGTCGGCCACCCGTCCAATAACGTTTTTGTGAGTGGGGGGCGGTGTGGAGGGCGATGGGCTACCAGGAGTACCTCGACGGCGAGAAGCTGATCGTGACGGTGCCGACGACCGGCGGCGTGCAGGGGAAAGAGGCGAACCCGAACCTGCCCGAACAACCCGAGGAGATCGCCGCTGCCGCCCGGGAGTGTGAGAAACTGGGCGCCGCGATCGTCCACCTCCACGGTCGGGACGAGCGCGGCGAGCGCGATGCCGGCCGGCTACAGGAGATAAACGCGGCCGTCAGGGAGCAGTGTGAGGACGTCATCGTCCAGAACACCACGGGCGGCACCGGCCTCTCGCTCGAGACGCGCGCACAGGGGATCCGGACCGATCCGCTGCCGGATATGGCGTCGCTTGATATGGGACCGATGAACCGCTACCAGCACGTCACCTTCGAGAACACCCGCCACATCATCGAGACGCTGGCCGCGGAGATGCAAGAGAAAGGGATCAAACCAGAGATGGAGGTGTTCAACAACGGCCACCTCAACGAGGTCTACCGTCTGATCGAGACGGGGCTGGTCGATCCACCGTACTACATCAACCTCATCTTCGGCCCGGGGACGCTCACCCGCCCGACCCCGGCGAACATGCTGAACATGATCGACAACCTCCCGGAGAACTCGATTTTCAACGTGTTGGCGATCGGCCGCCACCAGCTCCCGCTGACGACGATGGGGATCGTCATGGGCGGACACGTCCGGGTCGGGATGGAGGACAACCTCTACTACCGGAAGGGCGAACCCGCCGAGGGAAACGCCCAGCTGGTCGGCCGGACCGTCCGGATCGCCGACGAACTCGACCGCGAGCTCGCGACGCCGGCCGAGGCTCGCGAGATACTCGGGCTGTAGCGGCCGTCGTCGCGGGTTCCGACCGCGCGGCCTGTGGAGGTGGGTTCCGACCGCGTTGCCTCCGAGCGGATCGGCAGTCGTGTGACCTCCCGACGTGAGTCGAACGGGCTACTCCTCGGGGAGCCTGCCCGTCAGCGCCTCGCTGGCGGGAGCGATCGCGATGGTCGAGCCGAGTCCCGCCTCGCTCGCTTTCTCGTAGAGCATGTGCGCCGCGGCGGCCGTCTCGATGCCCGTTCCGCCGCTGTCGAAGAGGGTGATCTCCTCGTCCGCCGTCCGGCCGGGAGCCTCGCCGGCGACGACCTCGCCGAGCTCGGCGTGGACGTGGCCTTCATCGATCACCCCCTCCTCGAGGGCAGCCAGGTACGCGCCGGCGTCGAACGTGGCCCGCTCGCGCAGGTCGGGGACGTACGTCGA
>LKNG01000091.1 GCA_001564115.1 Natrialbaceae archaeon Tc-Br11_E2g8
TGACCGACAGCCAACGAAACGCACTCCTCGTCGCCCTCGAAACGGGGTACTTCGAGGAGCCACGGAACGCGACTCTCGGCGAGGTCGCCGCCGAGCTGGATATCTCGCAACCGGCAGCCAGCGGTCTCCTTCGGCGTGGAATCAGGCGACTGATCGTTTCGGCCATGGTAGACGACGGTGAACGACCGGAGTGATCGACGGCAACTCGGCCCAGTGGGACAGCCGGGGGCCGGCTCGTATGCCGGATCGAAGCCGTAAACCGTTCGACGATCCCGTTCAGTTCGCGGAGGCGTACTTCTCGGCGTGTTTGCCGGCGATCGGCGCGGCGTACCGATCCCCCGAGAACGCCTTGTACATCAGGAACAGCCAGACCAACAGGAAAAGCGGCGAGATAAGCAAGGCACCGAACCCGAGGACGAGTCCGATGATCCAGCCCACGACGGGGATCGCCGCGAGCAGGGTCAACACGACCGAGAGGGCGATCGTCAGCACGAACAGCCCCCCGAAGACGATCGTGCTCTGTGCGGCGTGAAACCGCACGAACTCGTCTTCGTCCTCCAGAACGTAGAACAGTATCCCCGTCACCGGCCCGAGCAGGTACGACAGCGCACCGGCCAGGTTCGAGTCGAGTCCGGTCGCGCTTCCGGTCCCGTCGTCCGTTCCCGTCGCCACCGGCCCGCCGTCCGGTCCCGTCGCCGCTGGCCCGTCGTCCGCTCCCGTCATGGTCGACCCCTCCTCCGCAGATCGCCGGCGGAACGGCTACCGCTCGCGGTTTCGTCCGAGCGACGCGCTCCCGTGTTCGGACGGCCCGTCGTTCCCCCGCGGACCGGACGGGTTCCCGTATCGGTACGGGACGATCGGGCTCCGTGGGTCCCCTGTGTGTACAGCATTCGGATACCGAATTCGTGGGGACCTACAAGAATTGGTAGGTGAGATCGAATCCACCGCACAGGTTACTCGGAGGTAAGTTACCCGGAGGTAAGTTACCGGATGGTAAGTTACGTAGTAGTAAGTTACCCGGAGGTAAGTTACGTCGACGATCCGTCGGCGGGACGCGCGCCGGCCGTCCGCTCGGCGACGTCGACGAGCGAGAGCCAGGTGTTGAGCGCCGCCCGTAGCGCGATGAGATCCCTGGCGGCGATCTCGACGTGGATCCGTCGGCCGTCTCGGTCGATCGTCGTCCGCGAGCGGTCGTCGTCGATCTCCCCGACCTCCTGGCCGACGCTCGCGGCGACGATCCGGGCGAGCTCGCGCTCGTCGTAGACGAACTCGAGGGTCGCCTCGTGGGGGACGTCGGCGGACACGCGGCCGTCAGTCGACGTCGACTTCCTTCACGTCGCGGCTGCGCTCTTTCAAGAGGACGCGGTGACCACAGTACGGACAGCGGACGCCACCGTACTCGTCGAGGTGGACGTCGCGTTTACACCGCGAGCACTTGTAGCTCATTCGTCGTCGGCGAGGGCGGCCCTGATCGACCGGCGGACCGTCCGACCGCCGGGGGTCTCGGGACGGTAGGCGCCGCCGGTGAACAGCTCGCCCGTCTCCTCGTTCTTCCAGATGCCGGTGCCGACGCGCGTGACGTCGTCGCCGTCGACGGTGGAGTTTCGCATGTCGTCTTCGATCTCGGCGACGCGCCGGCGCGAGACGCGACCGTATCGCGCGCCAAACCGGCCCGCGCTGCCGATCTTCCCTTTCTTGGCCATGGATCACCTACCGCCGAGGGAGATAAAAACCTGTTGAGTCGCCGTGATCGATCGCACCCGTCGGCCCCGTGCCCGCTGGCCGCCTTCCGGATCGCGGCCGGCGGTTCCGGGTTCCTGGCGGCCCGGATCGGCGGGACCGGCGTCGGTGACCTCAGCCGGAACGCCTGGGTGGGCCGGTCTCGGCCGCCGAGTCGGAGATGTACGGGAACTCCCAGGACGGCTCCGGCCCGAACCGATCGAGTCGGTAGGGTTCCAGGGGAAACGGCGGCTCCTCGCCGGTCACCCGGGCACGGATCGCCCGGCCGATCGCCGGTCCCGCCATGATGCCAAAGCCGTGGAGCCCGGTGGCGACGACGAGCCCGTCGGCGGCGGCCGACGGTGCGTCGACGATCGGCAGGTGGTCCGGCGTCGCCGAGTCGCCCGTCGGACAGGTCCCCTCGCCCCGAACCCGGGCGTCGTCGACCGCCGGGAGCCGTTCGGGAACGGTGGTGGCGAGCAGGCGTCGGAACCCCTCGGTGGTGGTAGCGCGAACGGAGCCGGGATCGGTCACGTAGTAGGCGCCGCCACCGACGTGGAGTTCGCCGTTGTGCTCGGCACGCCAGTACAGCCGGGAGTCCTGGTCCCAGGCGATGGGGTACTCCGTGACATCGGCGGCCGTCTCGAGGTTCGCCGTCTGGTACCGGAACGGCCGGACCGGCATCTCGACGCCCGCGAGCTCCGGCGTTCGCCACCCCGCCGCGACGACGACGTGGTCGGCCGCGACGTCGCCCGTCGCCGTCTCGACGCCGCGAACCCGTCCGTTCTCGGTCCGCAAACCGGTCACTTCGGTACCCGTCCTGACGTCGGCGCCCATCTCCACGGCCTCCTCGGCCAGGGTTGTGACGTACGTGTACGGATCCACCCAGCCGGCGTCCTCGAACACCAGTGCCCCCACGTGGTCGCTCGGATCGAAGACGCCGGGGAACCGCTCCTCGAGCGCCTCGGGGGTGTACGCGGTCACGTCGAACCCCTGGAACTCCGCGGCCTCCTCGCGCAACCCCACGATGTCGGGGTCGGTCCGTAGCTGGACGAACGGTCGCTCGTGGAACGCGAACTCGCCCGTCCCGTCGTAGGCGTCGAAGAACTCGATGGAGTACCGTGCGGCCTCCGGACGTCCGGCCCAGTCGGCGACGACGGTCACCAGCCCGGAGGCGTAGCCGGTCGCCCCGCCTGCGATCTGGTCGGCCTCGAGGACCGTCACGTCGTGATCGGGTGCCAGTTCGCGCGCGGCGCTGATGCCGGCCAGTCCGCCGCCGACGACGACGACCTCGGCAGTCATACTCGAGGGTGGGATCGCCTCCGTGCTGGATCTTTCGATGTGATCCAGCGGGCCGGACGAACACGCGGGAGCCGACGGGAAGCGAGGCGGTCCCGCGGGGAAGTCGGCAGGGAGCGAGGCGGTCCCCCAAGGAGTCGACGGAAAGGCGGCGACCGCGTCCCGCAGACAGTCGACGGTGAACACCGAACGGTTTTTGCTTACGTGATCGCCACCAGTGGTCATGTCCACGTATGACACCGTCGTGGTCGGATCGGGGATCGCGGGGCTCTCGAGCGCCCACGAACTCGCCGACCGGGGCGACGTGCTCGTCGTCGACAGGGACGCCGTCGGGCAAGGGACCTCGAGTCGTGCCTCCGGACTCATCACCTGTCCGCTCGATTATCCGGAGCTGCCGAACTGGACCGACCGGGCCGTCGACTCGCTGCGGGAGCTCGACGGACGCGGCGTCTTCGAGTTCGAGGAGCGGCCGTACGTCCGCCCGGTGAACGACCCCGGCTACGCCGAGATGGTCCGCGGCCGGGACGACGCCGTGATGGTCGACCCGGAGGAGGCGAGAGGGCGGTACGGCTCCGTCCTCTCCTCGCCCGGCACCGAGGGGGTTGCCGTCTACGAGGACGTCGGGCTCTGTGACGTGAGCGCACTCCTCTCGACGCTGAAATACGAGTGTGAGGGCCGCGGCGTCGAGTTCCGGACCGACACGACCGTGACGGATCTCCGCGAGGAGGGTGGACGACTCACCGGAGTCGAAACCGAGTACGGTCCCATCGACGCGGAGACCGTCGTCGCCGCGGCGGGTTCTGCCACCCCGAATCTCGTCGCCGGACACGTCGATCTGCCGATCCGACCGTTCACGTGGAACGCCGTCTACCTCGACGTGGACGTCGACGTCACCGACTGGCCCGCGGGCGGCGACGGGGAACGACGGATCTACTGGCGGCCGACACCCTCCGGACACCTCCTCGTCGGGCGGGAGCACCGGGCGTTCGGCGACGAGCTCGGAGTCGACCCCGCGTTCGAGCGGATGGTCGAGGAGGAGCTACCCGGGTTCTTCGCGTACGACGACCACGAGGTGGTGCGGTGGGAGGACTGCCCAGTAGCTGACGCGACGACCCCGGACGCGCGGGCGATCATCGACGCACCGGCCGCCGCACCCGACGGCCTCGTCGTCGCCGCCGGATTCCACGGCGCCGGCGTGATGGCCGGTCTCGCCATCGGGGACGCCGTCCGGTCGATCGTGACCGGCGAGGAGCCGACCGTCGAACTGGACGCGTTCGCCCTCGATCGCTTCGACGACGTCGGGCGAGAGTTCCCGTTCGCCAGTCTCTGGAGGTGAGCCGGCCCGGATACTGACCCTGGCCGGCCCGGTAGTACCGTGGTGGATCCGGCCCGGATACTGACCCTGGCCGGCCCGGTAGTACCGTGGTGGATCCGGCCCGGTAGTACCGTGGCGTGTCTGGGAATATCGACGTCGGTGTCTGGGACGATAGCGACGTAGCAAGCTTTATTCACACGGCCGCGCCTGCGAGAGGTATGACAGGAACTGACATGTCCGCTCTCGTCGAGGACGAAGGGGTAGAGGAGGTCATCGTCGAGTTTCCGGACATCGACGGCATCGCCCGTTCGAAACGCGTCGACGCCGACTACTTCCTCGAGAAGGCGGAGGCCGGATTCTCGATGAACATGCTCCTGTTGGGCGTCTCCTCGATGACGGACGTCCCCGAGGATTCGGGTCTCGGGGAGTCGCTCAACTTCGCCGACGGGACGGTTCGCCCCGTTCCGGAGACGTTTCGCCCCGTCCCGTGGCGGGAGAACACCGCTCGCGTCCTCTGTACCTACTCGTTTCGCGGCGACGCCGCCGGGGCGTACACCCGCGATCTGCTGGCCCGCGTCGTAGAGGACGTACCGGAGCTCGACGTGGGGATCGGCGCCGAGCTGGAGTTTCACCTGCTTCGAGACGGGGAGGACGGGATCGAGCCGCTGACCGGGGGGAGCCACGAGTGTGTCACGCGGGCCACGGAGGCTGCCGACGCCGTCTACGACCGTCTCCGGACGTGGAGCGAGGCGATGGACGTCCCCCTGCAGGTGCTGATGCACGAGTACGGTGCGGGGCAGTTCGAGGTGCTCTTCGAGCACGGCGGACCGATGCGAACCGCGGACCGGACGTTCACCTTCCGGGAGCTCGTCAAGCGCGCCGCCGACAGGGAGGGGCTCACCGGGACGTTCATGGCCCGTCCGTTCACCGACGCGTCGGCGAACGGCTTCCATCTCCACGTCTCTGCGTTCGACGGCGACGACAACGCGTTCGCCGACGGCGAGGAGCTCTCCGCGACGGGACGGGCGTTCGTCGGCGGCCTCCTCGAACACGCCGACGCGCTGGTCGCCCTGGGCTGTCCGACGATCAACTCGTTCAAGCGGTTCACCCCGGGAAGCTTCTCGCCGTACACCAGGTCGTGGGGGTACAACAACCGCACGGCGGCCGTCCGCGTCCCCGAGTCCGAGCCGCTCCGGATCGAGAACCGGATCCCCGGCGCGGACGCCAACCCGTATCTCGTCGTCGCCGCCACGCTCGCCGCGGGCTTTCACGGCGTCCGCGAGGGGATCGATCCCGGCGACCCCGTGGACGGCGACGCCGCGGGTCAGCGCCCGCCGCTCGAGGACTCCCCGGAGGTCTCACTCCGGGCGCTCGAGGACGACGACGTGCTGACCGAAGCCCTCGGCGAGGAGTTCGTCCGGGCGTACACCGCGGTCAAACGCCGCGAGCGAGAACGGTTCAACGATCACGTCACCGACTGGGAGCGGCGGTATCTCGGAATCGTCTGAGTGGGAACGACGGGGACGAACGACACTCCGTGGCGTCGGGCCGAACTGCGAGGCATCGACGATCCGAACCAGGTTGCGATAGACCGAAGTACCGGGCCCGGGTCGATAAACGTATGTGTGCCGAACGACGGGACGTGGTCGTGGTCGGCGGCGGCGTCGTCGGCTGTGCGGCCACGCGGTGGCTCGCGGCCGATCACGACGTCTCGCTGCTCGAGGCGGATCGGCTCGCGGGCGACGCGTCCGGAAAGGCGTCGGGAATGGTGACAAACGGCGCGTCCTTCCGGGCACACCCCGGGTTCGCGCGGACGGCCGCGGACTTCTTCCCCGAGTTCGACGGCACGGGTTCGTTCGAGTTCACCGAACGCGAGAGCGTCGGTCTCGTCCCGGAGGGCGACGACGGCTGGGCCCGCGAGGAGGCCCGACGGATGGCTGAGGCCGGCTTCGACGTGGAGTTCGTCGACGCGTCGACCCTCGAGGACCGCTACCCCGACACCTTCGTCCTGGAGGGGTATGCGGGCGCGCTCGTCTACGGCGACAGCGGATGGCTCGATCCCTACACCTACACGGTAACGCTCGCGGACGACGCGGCCGACCGCGGTGCCGACGTCGGAACCGGCGTCCGGGTCACCGACCTCCTCGTCGAGGACGGTGCGATCGCCGGCGTCGAGTCGACCGAGGGTGTCGTACGCGCCGACCGGGTCGTCGTCGCGGCCGGCTGGCGGTCCCGCGAGCTGTGTCTGCCCCACCTCGAGCTCCCGGTCAGACCGTTCCGGTGGCAGGCGGCGACGCTCGAGCCCGGTCGGGGGCTCCCCGACTGGTATCCGATGGGCTGGGATCCGACGGTGGGACGGTACTGGCGACCGGAACACAACGGCTCGATACACGTCGGCGGTGGCGAGGTTCCCGTGAACGATCCCGGCTCCCGCCGGTCGGGCGTCCCCGAGGAGTTCCGGCTCCGGCTGGCCACGGAGCTGCCCGATCGCCTCCGGCACCTCGAGGGTGCCGCCTTCGTCCGTGGGGACACCTGTCCGACCGGCGACGCCACCACGCCGGACACGTACCCCATCCTCGACGAACCGGCCGAGGGACCGGAGGGACTCGTCGTCGCCACCGGCCTCCACATCGGCGGCGTCATGTCCTCGCCCGCGGTCGCGGAGGCGGTCCGGTCGCTCGTGACGGGCGAGAGCCCGGGATTCCCCCTCGACCCCTTCCGCCTGGATCGCTTCGACGAGCGGGGGACCGAGTTCCCGTTCGTCTCTCACATGGCCGAGACGGAGATAACCGAGGCGCGGATCGAGGCCGATCACGCGAGAGCTGACTGACGGCGGCGTCGACCGTTCACCGAAACGCCGACTCCTCTAGAACGTCGTTTAAATCCGCACGGATCCGCTCGCCACCCTCGCGGTCCCGGGCGGTCGTGACCACGCGGTTCTCCTGAACGCTCGAGCCGTCCCGCAGGAGCATCCGCACGTTGCCGCCGGCGTCGGCCCTGGTGACCTTCGCGCGGAGCCCCGACTGGGAGCCCGTCCCACCGGCGTCGATCGGCCCCGGAATCACCTTCTTGACGTGTGGGTGGTCCGCGACGGTCCGGATGGCCCGCATCCCGGTCCGGCCGCCGATCAGCGTCGAGTGGCTGCCGCCGATCTTCTCCGCCGGCGGCGTCTCGACGACGTCGAACGCCCGCTCGCCGCGGCGCTCGCGGACCGTCTCGACCGGATCCTCGCCGTCGACCCGGTAGAACGGGTAGTGAAGCTCCCCACGAACCCCCCGGAGCACCGCCCGCTCGCCGTCGGCGTACACCTCCTCCGGCCGTTTTCGGCGAATCTCGTCGGCGATCCGTCCGACGAAGTTCCGAAGCTCGACGACGACTGCCTCGCCGTCCTCGGGCACCGTCGTGATCGTCGTCTCCCCGACGAACCGGTCCTCCTCGAGCATCGTTATCGTCGCACGATCCCTCTCGGCCGCCAGGACGACCGTGTCGGCGTTGGCTTCCCGACAGACCAGACAGAAGTCTCCCGGCTTCTCGAGCGACGAGCCACACCGCCGACACTCCATGGGCGCGGTTGGGGACGGGGTGATAAAACGAACCGGTTTCCCGACGGCGACGGCGCTACGGGAACGAGCTCCGGGGCTCGACCCCGGAGGGGTTCACCCGATCGTCGAACATAGAGGAGAGTCCGGTATACTACCGGGCGGAACGGTGTGACGATTCCGGCCACCCCTGCCGCCGGAGATCGCTCACGACGGACGTCGTCAGTCAGTCGATGTGCCCTTCCCGTCGCAGCTGTGCCGCGTCCTGGCCCGTGTACCGCCACTCGATGTTGGCCTTCTCGTCCTGGAAGTCCCAGGGGTCGACGATGACGACGTCGTCCTCGTTGATCCAGGTACGGTATTTCATCCGACCGGGGATCCGTCCCATCCGGTTTTTGCCGTCCTCACAGCGGACGCGGACGTGGTTGCCACCGTTGTGTTCCGTCACGATACCGAACAGCTCGCCGTCGTCGGGCATTCGGAGGTTCCGTCGCCCGGATTCTTCGCTCATACACGCAGTAGATCGGCCAGACGTATAAATGATTGGAGGTGATCGCTAGCGCGTGTCACCCGAGGGTCGAGGGTTCCGGGCCGCGTGGCGCCGCCGTACCGACGGTGACACGACGAAAGCGAGGATCGACTCGAGTCGTGGCTACTGACAGTCAGTCAATACGCCTCTGTCACCGGTCAGGGCTGACGGACCGGCGGTTCCCTGAACTACACACGACCGAGGCCATCCCCGTGATTCGGCGTCCGGCTCCACTCGCCGACCTCGATGGTCACACCGGCTCGCCGGAGTCGGTCGGCGAGTGGGGCGCCGAGAGCCGACGCCGGCGTGAGGATCCCGCCGTCGAGCGGCGAGTCGATCAACTCAGACACCAGACACATCGCGGCCTCCCCCAGCATCCACGCGGTCGCGCCGTAGCCCGGATCCCGGTCGGCACTCACCCGACACTCGACGACGAACGGCCCGTCGGTGGCGACCCCGCGACCGAGGACGCGAACGGTGACGTAGCCGTCTTCGATCTGGTCTCTCGTCGGCCCTTCCCCGGGATCCGGGAACGCGAACCGACGGAGCCCGTCCCGCGTCGGGCCGAACGCCATCGCAGCCGTGGCGGCTTTGCTTCCGGCCGAAATCGCACCCGCTCGCGCGAAGCCACCGACGCCGTCGCCCGTCGGCACCACCTCCGTACACTCGAACTCACGCCCCCACGGATATCCGAGCAACGCGTTGGTGCGTCGGAGGACCCGTTCGTTCACCATCCCCATCGGCGACGGGGCGGTCCACTCCGATCGGAGCGGATCCCGTCCCACGCCGGACTGTGTGCCCGGATCGACGCCGTCGCGCTCGCCTCTCGGCGCCAGCGAGTAGGGGTTTCGGAGCGTCTGCTGGGTCAGTGGGTCGGTCGAGGCGGCCCGGAACAGCTCGACCGCGCTGGCCAGCGTGCCGCCGCTCACCCCACCGCGACCCTCCTCGAGGTAGACGCGAACCAGGTCACACGGCGCCCCGAACTCCTCGACGGCGAACGACTGTGCGAGCAGCGTGGCGAGGTCGGCGGGGATGGAGTCGAACCCGCAGCTGTGGACGATCCGAACGCCAGCCTCGACCGCGTCGTCGTGGAACCGGTCGATCATCTCTCGCACCCAGTTGATCTCCCCCGTCAGATCACAGTAGTCCGTTCCGGCGTCGATACACGCTCGTACGAGCGGCGTGCCCAACGTCGTGTACGGACCGACGGTCGTACAGACGACACGGGTGGAGTCGGCGACGGCTCGAACGCTGTCCGGATCGGTCGCATCGCCGACCACGGTCGGGATCCCCTCCCACGCGGACTCCCCAGCCGTGAGCGTGGCCTCCAGCTCCTCGAGGCGAGTTTCGCTGCGACCGCCGAGGGCGAGCGCGAGCCGGTCGGGTGCGTACTGTTTGGTGAGGTACTCGGCGACGAGGCGGCCGACGAAGCCGGTCGCACCCCAGACGACGAGGTCGTGTTGTCGGTCGGTGCTCGAGGGGGACACGTACGCTCTTGGTACTCCAGAA
>LKNG01000092.1 GCA_001564115.1 Natrialbaceae archaeon Tc-Br11_E2g8
CCTCGACTCCCTTCCCCCTCCGTGGCCACCGCGAGCCGTTCGTCGAACGCCTGGACGTCCCCGGACTCCTCCAGAAAACTGAGCTCGCGCTGGGGGAACGGGATGGTGATCCCGGCCTCCTCGAAGGCGTCGTAAACGCCGCGGTTTACCTTGTCGATCGCCCGCTTCTCGACCAGCGGGTGGTTGATGAACGCCCGGAGTTCGAAGATCAGCGCCGAGTCCCCGAACTCCCCGAAGAGCACCTGTGGTCGCGGAGTGTCCCGGATGAGCTGACACTCCTGGCAGACTTCGAGGACGATCTCCTCGACTTCCCGGTAGTCAGTGCCGTAGGCGGCCGAGAGCGGAATTCGCAGGCGCATGTGTCGCTGTGGTGCACTCTCGTTTACCACCTGTGTCGAGTTCAGAACCGAGTTGGGGACGGTCACGAGGAGGTTGTCCTGGGTGAGCACCGTCGTCGATCGGATGCCGACGTCGGTGACCGTCCCGCGCATGTCCCCTTCGACCCTGATCACGTCGCCTACCTTGTACGTGTTGTCGAAGTAGAGCGCGATGCCGCCGATCAGGTTGCTGATCGCGTCCTGAGCGGCGAAACCGAGGACGATTCCGATCAACCCCGCCGAGGCGAGAAACGGCGTGACCTCGAGGTTCCAGATGGAGATCAGAAGGAGCACGGCACCCCCTACGACGGTCAGCGTCCAGAGGTTCTGGAATATCGGCGCGAACTCGTAGGTGCCGTCGGCGTTCTGGAGGTGCTCGATCCACCGATCCCCGATACGGATCGACGCACGCCCCCACAGCACCACCAGGATCGTCAGCATCGCGGCCAGGAGGTTCGGCGTCGACTCGACGAGGTCGAGGACGACCAGACTGAAGTAGATCCCCATCAGGCCGATGGTGACCGAAAGCGGCGTATGTACCTCCGCGAGCACCGCACGGTCGAGGGAGGTCTCCCCTCTCTCCTCGCCGAGATAGCGTTTGCTCGCCCACCTGACGAGCCGGGCCAGCAGATACGAACCGACGAGTATCGCCGGCACGAACAGCCAGACGGAGTCGAACGGGAGCCAGCCCGGGTCGGGGACGTCCCCGGCCGCGATCGCTCCGGGAACGGCCGTGGCTGCTCCCGACGGAGGGCGGGCGGAGAGCGCCACGGCCGTGACGGCGGGAAACATCGCGACGTGGGTAATCGGTACTTAATCCGCCCGTATATATGATCCGATGACCGTTCGCGGCGGGATCGTTTGTTCGAGCGGGTTCCGGACGGATCGTCTTCTCGAGGCGGTTCACAGAGGAGTCGTATCCGTGAACGGCCCGTGGCCCTCGTGGCCAGCCGTGGCTACCGGACCGGCTCGACGATCCGCGTCCAGCCGATGGCGTCGAGGACGACGATCCGATCGTCAGAGCGGACGTAGACGCCGTTGTAGGCCGTTCCGTCTCCCTCGTAGTACGGCTCGGACTCGCGGAGCCCGTCGACGACCTCCCATCCCCCCTCGCCGAGTTCGACGTGGACCCACTCCTCGCGGGCGTCGGCCGCCAGCGCCCGATCGATCACCCGGCGGGCGGCGGGCAGCTCCGAGAGCGCCGTCGAGGAGTCGTCGACGAGGGTCGCGCCGGGGGGCACCTCCTCGACGATCCGGGCGCCGACCTCGGCACGGGCCCGGGACGGTCTTCGGTCCCCACGGTTGGCGAGGAGATAGCCCGCCGCGGCGGCCGAACCGACCACGAAAGCCGGTACTGCGAGGCCCCTGAGGTTCATGGCACGACCTTACAGCAACACAGTAAGTATCTTTCGGGGGATTGTCCGACGCACGTCACATTTCAGCTATCGTCGGATCGCTCCAAACCGTTTTGCCCCCGGCCCGTCTCCGGAGTGGTATGCGCGAGCTCGACGGCTCCGCGGCCGGTGGGGCGTTCGTCCGGACCGCACTGGCGCTGTCGGCGATCGACGGCGAGCCAGTCCGGATCGAGAACGTCCGGGGCGGCCGATCCACGCCGGGATTACGTCCACAGCATCTCGCGGTCGTCCAGACGCTGGCGGCGATCCGGAATGCGGCGGTGTCCGGCGACGAGGTCGGTGCCGAGACGGTCGTCTTCGAACCCGAAGCGAGCGGATCGATCCCCGGCGGGGAGTACGAAGTCGACGTCGACACCGCCGGCAGCCTCACGCTTCTGGTCGACGCTCTCCTCCCGCTTTCGACCGCACTCGAGGGTCGACTGTCTCTGACCGCGACCGGCGGCACCGACGTCGCCTGGTCGCCGCCGCTCGATTACCTCCGGACGGTGAAACTGCCCCTCCTGCGCCGACACGGGCTCTCCGCGGCCGTCGAGGTCGACCGACGGGGGTTCTATCCCGCCGGAGGCGGCCGGATCCAGCTCCACCTCGCGCCCTCGTCGATCGAGCCGATCCGCCTCGGCTCGGACGCGGCCCTCGACGCCGACGACCTCCGGCTGTACTCGACCGAGGCCGCCGGGCTCTCGGATTCGGCCGTCGCCACGCGCCAGCTCGAGGGTGCGCTGGATCACCTCGCCCTGGACGGCGAGCCGACGGAACGCGTCGCACGGACGGCCGCGAGCGACTCGCCGGGTTCGGCGATCGTGATTCGACTCGCGCCCGGCGCCGGCGTTTCGGCGCTCGGGGAGCCGGGCAAACCCGCCGAACGTGTCGGGAGGGAGGCCGCCGACGCCGCCGAGCAGCTGCTCGACGGCGGGTCGCCCGTCGACCGCCACGCCGCCGATCAGCTGCTCGTTTTCCTCGCGCTCGCAGGCGGCCGGCTGCGGATTCCGACGGTGACCGATCACGTCGAGACTGGCCTCGAACTGCTCGAGGCGTTCGGCCACGGGCTCTCCGTCGAGACGGGGCCGACGGTCGTCGCCGACGAGAGCTGACTGCGGGGAACGACGACTGTCCGCGGCGGTGGGAAGTAACGCAGGAAGCGACGTCGGGAGCGACGGTTCTCGGCGACGGGGACCGTCGGGCGAAATGACTTATATCCCCCCGTCCGTTGGGCGACCCATGTCGCCGACGTACGTCACGGGAGGCGGTGAGCGATCGTGAGCGATCTCGTCGCCTTCGGGGAGACGACCCTCAGACTGACCCCGCCCGGCTACGAGCGCATCGAGACGGCAAGCGAGTTCGAGGTCCGGGCCGCGGGCGCCGAGAGCAACGTCGCGGTGGCGGCCGATCGGCTGGGGACGACGGCGACGTGGCTCTCGAAGCTCCCGGATTCGCCGCTCGGCCGGCGCGTGGTCGGCGAGCTCGAGCGCCACGGCGTCGAGACCGAAATCGTCTGGACCGACGAGGGCCGACAGGGGCTGTCCTTTTTCGAACACGGCACCAGACCACGGGGCTCGAACGTCGTCAACGACCGCGAGGACGCGGCTGTCACCACCGCCAAACCCCAGGAGTTCGACGTCGACCTGATCCGGGACGCGCGGCTCTTTTTTATTTCCGGCATCACGCCCGCGCTCTCCCCCACGCTACGCGAGACAGTGGCCGCGATGCTCAAGGCGGCACGGAAAGGCGGGACGACGACGGCCTTCGACGTCAACTACCGGTCGAAACTCTGGAGTCCCGAGGAGGCAAAGGAGACGTTGCTCCGACTGTTTCCGGGGATCGACGTGCTCGTGATCGCCGCACGGGACGCCCGGACGGTGCTCGGATTCGAAGGTGACCCCCGCCAGCTGGCCCACAAGCTCGGCTCGGCCTACGAGTTCACGACCGTCGTCGTCACTCGAAGCGAGCAGGGTGCACTCGCCTGGCACGACAACGTCCTCCACGATCACGACGTCTACGAGACGGAGTCGGTCGATCCCGTCGGCTCGGGTGACGCGTTCACCGGCGCCTTCCTCGCCCGCCGGCTCGCCGGCGCGGACGTCCCGGAGGCCCTCGAGTACGCCTCGGCGGCGGCCGCGCTGGTTCGTACCCTGCCCGGCAACCTCGCGGTGCTCACGGTCGAGGAGGTCGAGGCGGTCATCGCGGGCGACAACGAGCTCATCTCCCGGTGAGGTCTCCTATCGAGTACGTCTCTCCTCCGCACCGTCACCTATCGGGTGATATCTCTCCCCGGTGACGTCCTCCCCGGTAGTGTGTTCTCGACCCACGGGCAGCCAACGGTTTTGTGCCGTCTCCCCGTTGGGCGGGTATGGTACACGTCGCGATCGTCGGAGCCTACGGATCGGCCGGCGTCGCCGTCGCCGACGAACTGCTCGCCCGCGAGCCGGGGACCGAGCTGACGCTGATCGACGACGGCGAGCCCGGCGGTGGGCTCTGTATCCTCGAGGGCTGTATGCCTTCGAAGGAGGTGCTCTCGGCTGGTGCCGGCCGGTTCCTCGCGCGCACCGACGACCGGCTCGGGGAGGCCCCCTCCGTCGACCCCGAGGCCGTCGTCGCACGCAAGGACGACCACATCGCCGGCTTCGCCGAGCACCGGCGGAGTCACGTCCACGGGCTCACACGGCGGGAGGGCGTCGAGTTCGTCCACGGCCGGGCGGCGTTCGTCGACGACCGTCGGCTCGCCGTCGGCGACCGGACGATAGCGCCCGATTACGTCGTCCTGGCGACGGGATCGACCGTGAACGTCCCCGACCTGGCGGGGATCGAGACGGTTCCCTACTCGACGAGCGCCGACGTCCTCGATGCGACCACCTTCCCCGACAGCGCGGTCGTGATGGGGTTTGGCTACGTCGGGCTCGAACTGGTGCCGTACCTCGCGGAGGTCGGCGGCGTCGACCTCACGGTGATCGAACACGACGACCGGCCGGTCGACGAGCTCCCCCGCCCGTACGGCGAGACGTTGCTCGAACTCTACCGGGGGGAGTTCGGCGTCGAGATCCTCACCGAGAGTCGCGAGCGGCGGCTCGAACGGACCGACGATGGCGTCCGGCTGATCGCCGAGCGGGACGGGGAGCGACTGGTTCGCGAGGCCGAGGCGCTGTATCTGTTCACCGGCCGTCGGCCGAACCTCGATGGGGTCGGACTGGAACACACCCGAATCGACGCCGACGGCGAGTGGGTCGAGCCGACGATGCGGGCACGGGACGACGGGCGTGTGTTCGTCGTCGGCGACGCCAACGGCCACGAGCCGATCCTCCACGTCGCCAAAGAACAGGGGGCCGTCGCGGGGGCGAACGTCCTCCGGGACGCCCGCGGGGAGTCTCTGGAACCGTACGAGTTCGTCCCCCACCACGTGATCTTCTCCGGGCTCGCCGTCTACCCGACCGTCCGGATCGGCCACACGCCGGCGACGGCACGCGAGGCAGGCGTCGACGCGATCGTCGTCGAACGAGCGGCGAGCGACGACGGCGTCTTCGCGACGAAAGGCCACTCCGAGGGGGTCGCGACGCTGGTCGTCGACGCCGACGACGGCACCGTCCTCGGTTACCAGGGGCTGCACCTCCACGCCGACGTGATGGCCAAAACGATGCAGGTCGCGATCGAACTCGGGCTGGACGTCCGCGAGCTCCCCGACCGCGCCTACCACCCGACCACGCCCGAGATCCTCGACGGCCTGTTCCGGGCGGCGGCGGACGAACTCGAGGGTCGGTAAGTCGTTCTCGGCGCGCCCTCGAAATGAACCTCCCGTGAGGGGATCGGCTACGTCGAATCGGCGTCGGATTCGGTGCGCAGTTCGATGATCTCAGCCGCGACGTCCTCTACGTGCTGTCGGTGGTCCGCCGACGTCCCTGAGCTCCGGGCCGCATCGAGTTGATCGTCGACCACGGCGTTCTGTTGTGGCCCCCACGTCTCCGGGGGCTCCGACTCGATGTACTCGACCCAGCGCTTGATGGCCTCGATGCGCCGCTCACGGTCGCGCTCGTGTTTCGCGTCGAGGTGCTCACGCGCGTTTGAGTCGCTCATATTCGGCTTCGACGTCGAGTCGCGTCGTCCACGCTTCGAGGCGAGACACACTAAGGCTTTCCTCGAAGAGCGTGTAGAGGTGGACTGCATCCTCGACGTCCTTCCGTGCACCGAGGTAGAGCTTGTACGCGATCTGGAGCTCCAAGGGACCTATCGGGATCGTCTTCCCACCGATTCGGGCCGTGACGGCGCGTTCGAGGGACGCGTGGTCGAACTCGTCGCGTGCGAACTTGACTTCCAGGTGCGGCGTGACCTGATCCTTCGGTGCAGCCCAGATGTGGTCTCCGTCCTCGAGCGTTTCGTAGATCGACGCGAGTGGCATTGCGGGTCCCCAGAACCCCTCTTCGTCCAGCGTCGCTGCGAGTTCCTCGGCGACCTCTTCGTCGATCCGTTCGATGAGGACGTCGACGTCTTCGGTGGATCGAGCCCGCCCAGCGAGTATGGAGACGTACCCCGCGATGTAGACGTGGTCGATGTCGAACTCACCGAGAATCCCGGAGAACTCGATCGCCAGCTCGTCGAGCCGATTCGGTTCACGCTCGACGACGAGCGTTCCGTTCCGTAGCTCGATACCACCCATAGCGGTTCGTTTACCGGTGGGTGCCTAAAACATTGAGTTTGCAGGTGGGCCTAAAACACCGAGTCACCTCTGGCGGGTGGATTTTTGTCGGGCGGCCCCCAACCGTCGCCGATGTCCGAGCCCCACCGTTCCCGTCGCGGGTTCCTGGCGGCCCTCGGCGGAGCGGCGGCTCTCTCGACGAGCGGGACGGCTACGGCGTCCCCGTCCGTCGGCACGTCCTCCTCGTCTGCCGGCACGACCCCCTTGACCGTCGGCACGGCCCGTTCGAAGCCGGCCGGGGAACGGACCGCGACCCTCCACGTCCGGGTCTACCCCGGACCGACACCCGAGAGCGTGCGGACGGTCCGTGGCTGGTCTCGGGTTCACCTCGAGGCCAGCTACGCCGTCCTCGAGGCGCTGCGGACGCTCGCCGTCTACACCCGCACCACCACCGACCTCGATCGGGTGTACCCGCGACTGGAGCCGATGGCCACGGTCGACCTCCCGCTCGGTCGGCCGTCCTTCGAGGAGGTCGCCGAACGCTTCCGCGAGGCGGTCCGCGAACGCGAGGCGGACACCGGCGAGTGCTGTCACCTGCTTCTGTGGTGGGAGCCGCTGAACCACGACGTCGGCTACGGCGGCACCCGTCTCGAGACCAGCCGGGTCGCCCGCCGGTCCGACGAGGGCGGGCACACGGTCGCGAACGTCGGCGCGACCGAACGCTGGGACTCGCGGGCGGTGACCCGCAACATCGCGATTCACGAGGTGTTACACACGTTCGTCTCCCCGGACGTCGTCGAGGAGGTGATCGACAGCCGGTGTGACCACGACCTCGGCAGCGCCGTCCGCTCTGGCAAACGGCTCACCGTCTCCCCGCTCGCGACCGCCTACGCCGGCCCCGAGCGCGTCGGCGGCGGGACGCAGTTCCACGGCACCGGCTGTTACGACCACGATTCCTTTCACCGTCACGACGGCTACGAGGGCGTCGAGGAGTTCGTCTACACGAGTCGGCTGAGCGAGGCCGCCCTCGAGGCCGTCTCGATCTACGTCGACCGGTATCTCGGCGATTGATGGCCGTCCGGGCATGGCCCGGCCCGCGGCCGACCCTCGCCTGGAACGCGGCGTCGCCCGTCACGCCCATCGGTGGCTCGGCGTACCCGAGCGACGGGTGTGATCGTCTCGCTGGTCGGAGGGTGCTCGACTCGCTGGTCGGTGGTGGCCGGATCGATGGTGCTCGTCTCGAGGGTGAGCGCGTCCGGCCGGGGCCCCTCCACGACGCCGTCGGCCCCGAGATACACGTCCTCGACGGCCGTGGAGTTCGGCAGGCTCGTCAGCAACACCTCGACTTCCGTCGCGACGGCTGCGGGCGAGTCGACCGTCCCCGCACCGACTTCCGAAACGGTGTGTCGGGCGGCCTCGTCGGCGTCGTAGGCGACGACCGACACGCCGGAGTCGAGGAGGTGACGGGCCATCGCACCGCCCATCGTACCGACGCCGACGACGCCGACCTCGAGATCGTTCGATGTCATGGGTCGTCCGTACCTCCACCGAGAGGGACAAGTAGCCGTCGACCCGGTCGACGCCGCGTCTGGCGCTACGTTCGGCTCGCTGGCGTTCGTCGACGTAACCGGCACAGGGGCTACCCAGGGCTCACTGTCGTTCGCCAACGTAGCGGGCACGATGGGATTCGAACCACGGTCACAGCGGAGCTGCTCCCTGATTCGAATCCCCGGTGCCGTCACTGCTCACGGTGTTCGCAGATAACGGGCACGATGGGATTCGAACCCACGACCGTCGGATTAGAAGTCCGACGCTCTATCCGGACTGAGCTACGTGCCCTCGCTCATCAGTCGTCGGCCGATCGGTATAAGCGGTGTGGATCTAGCCGTGAAACCGGGACGACGACGTCACGAACGGCAGCCGGTGGATCATCCAGATCGCGACCGGCAGCCCGACGATCGTGATCGCGAACAGCGTCGCCAGGTTGGCCCACAGAAAGGAGAGCCACCAGCCGACGAGCACGAAGTGCGCCGCACGCACGAGGATCGGCCGACCCATACGGTCCCGGGGAGCCGACCGGCCATAACGCCGCCGGAGACACAGCCCTTATGACCGCGTCGGCTGTAGCGTCCCCCGATGCACGTCATCGGAACCGTGGGGCTGCCGGGCAGCGGCAAGAGCGAGGCCGCCACGGTCGCCCGCGAGGAGGGGATCCCGGTGGTGACGATGGGGGACGTGATCCGCCAGGAGACCGCCGAGCGCGGGCTCGACCCCGCGAAAGATCACGGGACAGTCGCGAAGGCACTCCGCCGGGAACACGGCACCGCGGCGGTCGCCGAGCGCTCGTTGCCGATGATCGAGGATCGCCTGGAGCGGTACGACGCCGTCCTCGTCGACGGTATCCGCTCGGACGCCGAGGTCGACGTCTTCGAGAAGCGCTTCGGCGAGGCGTTCACCCTCGTCAGCATCGAGGCTCCCTTCGAGCTCCGCGCCGAGCGGATCGACGGCCGCGGCCGGGACCTCGGGGAGGCAGACGGCGGGGAGTCCCTGGAGAGCCGCGACGAACGCGAGCGTGGCTTCGGGATGGACGAGGCGATGGCACGCGCCGACGTCGTCGTCGAGAACACCGCCAGCCTGGAGGCGTTCCACGAGCGGATCCGCGAGCTCGTCGCCGGTCGGATGGGTGAGAGTCGATGACGGATATCTACCGGGTCGACGTCGAGATCACGGCGCCGGTGTACGACACCGAGGTCACCGCCAGAGTCGCCGACGCCGTCACCAACCTCTTTCCCGAGGCCGACCTCGAGGAGGGACTCGGCGAGATCAGGGGACGGGCCCACTCGCTCGATCACTTCTCGGAGCTGCTCCACCGACAGGAGATCCTCGACACCGCACGTGCCGAGTTCTTCGACGGACGTGAGGACGGGAGCTTCGGCTTCTCGCTGAAGAAGGCGGCCGCGTTCGAGGGACGGGTCAACTTCGCCGTCGGCGAGCCCGACGAGCTCGGCGAGATCGCCGTCCACGTCCGGGTCGACGAACCCTCCGTGGCGGAGTACGTCGACCACCTCGCCCCGCCCACCGAGGACGGGACGCCGATCGAGCCCGACGGCTGATCGATCGGCACGTCCCGACGGGAGTGTCCCGTAGCTGATCGACCGGCACGTCCCGACTGGGTGTTCACACAGCCGGCTCGCGGCCGGTCGAACACCACCCGTCGTGGCACGTCGGGGTGGGACTCTTGAGGCCACCCGTGGTAGCCCCGTCAGATGTTCGAGGACATTCCGGTACGCGAGGTGATGCTCGTCGACGTCGCGACCGCCGAGATCGATCGGACGGCCGAGGAGGCGGCCGTGACGATCCGCGAGGAGGACGTCGGCTCGGTCGTCGTCCTCCGGGAGGGGACGCCGGTCGGCATCCTCACCGAGGCCGACTTCGCGAGACAGCTCTGTGATCGGCCGGATCTCGCCG
>LKNG01000093.1 GCA_001564115.1 Natrialbaceae archaeon Tc-Br11_E2g8
CGACCTCGAGGCCGTCGCCGCGCCGGTCTCCGGGTTCGTCCGCGGCCGACAGCTCCGTGGGACCGTCGCCGTTCATCGGTGCGGGCGGGGCCAGCAGTCCTCGAGCGGACGGGCGGCCAGCCGGTCGATGAGCGCCGAGAGCTCCGCGCTCGCGGCCTCGAACAGGCGCTCGCCCCCTTCCGGATCGGCCAGGGTCGGCTCGCCGACGGCACCGCTCTCGGAGAAGTCGGCGGTGTCGAACCCCAGCTCGGCGCCGTGGACCGACTCGCCCCAGCCGGCGCTCGCACCCGCCTCGGCGGCCGCGAGCTCGTCGGATCGGACCAGCTCCGGACGGAGGGCCCAGACGAGACTCGACTCCGCCGCGTCGGCGTGACCACCCTCCTCGTCGAACAGCTCGTCGGCGAGCGCCGAGACCGCCTCCCACCAGTTCCACGACGGGGCGAAGGCCGTCTCCGACCCGCGCAGCCGCCGGGCCGCCCGGTCGAGCGCGCCGTCGTTTCCGCCGTGGCCGTTGACGACGACCGCCTTCCGGACCCCGTGGGCGGCGACGCTCTCGACGGTCTCTACGACGTACGCCTCGAAGGTCTCCGGGCTCACGTGGAGGGTGCCGGGAAACTGCCGGTGGTGGCCGCTCACGCCGACGGGAACGGTCGGGAGGACGACCGCGTCCTCCCGGTCGGCGGCCGTCCGTGCGAACGCCTCGGCGACGAGGTGGTCGGTCCCGAGCGGGAGCGCGGGGCCGTGCTGTTCGGTGCTGCCGGTCGGCAGGATGGCCACTTCGGCGGCTTCGAGTGCCGACGCGGCCGTCTTCGTCGTGTGTTCGGACAGCATCGTCCGTCCCTGCGGACGGCGGGCACTTACCTGTGGCCCCGTCCCGGCGTGTGGCCCCCCGCTTTGGCGTGTTGATCGTTTCCGCTCCGGCGTGTGGCTCTCCCCTCCGGGGCGTCCGCCGCCACGGCGTGTGGCTGGTTTCCCGGGTCGGGCTCGCCGCCATCCCGCCGTTTGGCTGGATTCCCGGTCCGGGCGCGCCGGCGGCAAAAGAGCTATCGGCGCGACGGTCCTTCCGGCGCACATGGACGAGATCGCGGTCGAGTTCGGCGACGACGGGCTGGTCCCCGCGGTCGCCCAGGACGTCGAGACCGGCGAGGTGTTGATGCTCGCGTACGTCTCCCCGGAGGCGCTGGAACGGACCCGCGAAACCGGCGTCGCTCACTACTACTCCCGGAGCCGCGAGGAGCTCTGGGAGAAAGGCGCCACGAGCGGCAACCGCCAGCACGTCGCCGAGATCCGCGTCGACTGCGACGCCGACACGCTGTTGTACCGCGTCGAACAGGACGGCGGTGCCTGCCACACGGGTCGACGCTCGTGTTTCTACCGTGCCGTCGAGGACGTCTCCGCGGCCGACGCGGAGGGTGTCCTGGTGGCGGTGTCGGACGTCGGTGAACGCGTCTTCGATCCCGACGATGTCTACGAGTGATCAGACGGTGGATACCGATCGACCGGAGGCGGTGGCGCAGCTCGATCGTGCACGCGAACGGCTCGAATCCGTCGAGGAGCGGATCGACGACCACGGGGAAGACCGCGTGGAGACGGCCGCAGAGGCGTACCGGGATGCCACGAGGCTGCTCGGAACGTACGTCGACCGGGCGACCGGGACGGGTCGGGAGAACTTCGCGAACTACGTCAGACTCGAGGCGCAGTTCTCGACGCTGGTCGAGAACCTCCCCGAGGACCTCGAGGGCCGGGAGGCGTTCGAGGCGGCCCTGGAGGCGATCGACAAGCGCCGGCTGAGCGAGTCCGACTTCGAGCGCGCCGAGGAGGCACTCGAGCCCGCAGCGACGTTCGCGGAGCTGCTCGAGGAGCGGGAGGCCGCCCGGGAGGCGCTGACGGAGACACGCAAGGTGGCGACCCGACGACTGCGGGAGCTCGAGGACGAGATCGACGAGCGCGAGCGGCTGCTCGAACTCGGGGACGCCGACCTCGAGGCGCCGGTCGACCGTCTCCGCGAGCCCATCGAGTCGTACAACGCGACGGTCCGGGAGGCGTTCGAGACGTACCTGCGATCGGCGTCGGCCCGGGAGGTGTTCGCCCTCCTCGAACGGGCGGAGTGGTACCCGCTCGTCCCGTTCGAGTCCCCGCCCGAAGAGCTCTCGGCGTACGTCGAGGGCGATCCGGCCGGGAACCGCCCGATCCCGGAGCTGCTCGAGTACGCCGGCTACTCCCGCTCGAAACTCTCCCATCTCGTCGAGAACGCCGACACGCTCAAACGGACCGTCGCGACCCGGCGGACCTACCTCGACGGGATCGACGCCGAGGCGCTGACAGTCGACTGGCCGCCACCGTCGGCGGCCGAGCTCCGCTATCGCGTCCGTGAACTCCGCCCGCTCGTCGCCCGAATCGCGGGCGAGGACGCCGTCGCCGCGCTCCGATCGATTCGAGCACTCGCCGAGGAGCCCGAGTACGAACGTCTGCGGGCGGCTGCCGTCGTGACCACCCAGCTGACCGATGACGAACGCGAGCGGCTCGCGGCCGGCCGGATCGAAGAGGAACTCACGGAGCTGTCCACGGAGCGCGAGGCGATCCGGGAGGCCTTAGAGGGCGAGGACTGATCGGCGGCGTCTGCGATCCGCCGGTAGCGCTGTCGTCTGCGATCCGCCGGTGGCGCTGTCTCCTCCGACCTGACGGCCGTCCCGTCGATCGGTTCCCGTGATTTCACAACGGCCAATACGAATTTATGCCGCCGGCCGAAACCGGGTTGACATGGGTGTGGTGATCGGGACGCGGTCGTGGCTCGAGAGGCTCCGCCGGCCGAGGAGGGCGATTCTCCAACCGGGACGGGCGGCCGTCCGGCCGCCGACGGCCGGAACGCGGCGGATCAGCTCCTACGGCGGTCCCTGACCGTCGGCCACCGCCGGACTCAGCTCGGTAGACCAGTAGAGGTCGCCGTCGTATATCACCGGGGCGTCGATCTCCCGGAGGAACTCGGATAGGGCCGTCCGGTCGACGACGAACGTCGACTCCGTCCCACAGAGAAACGAGTGGTGGTTCCCCTCGACGTGAGGAACGTAGTACCTGCCGGCCTCCCCGGCCGAGAAACAGTCGAGGGTGAGCCCGAAGCCGCCCTCGAACCGCTCGAGGCGGACGGTCGTCGGGAGATCACCGGTCAGCGAGTGGGTGCCGTCGCCGACGACCGTGTAGTCTTTGCCCATCATGATCCGTCGGCGTGCGAGTCCCAGTGCCCGTTCGACGCTGAAGCCGTAGACGAGCAGCCGCGCGAAGGTCGTGCCGACGGTGACGGCGTGTTCGTCGAGGACGGTCGCCACCGTCACCGCGCCGGCGACGCCGCCTCTCTCGATGAGCTCCCGCCCCTCGTAGAAGGAGCCACAGGCGTTCAGGAAGAACGTCTCCGCGCCACACCGATCGAGACTCGACGTCGCGAGCGTGCCGTCGGGACACCGGAGCCCGCCGACCTCACAGTGGCCGACGAAGTGGAGGAACTCGTTTTCGTCCTCGAGGGCGCGCGCCAGCTCGGCGGTCGACAGCCCCTCCTCGACGGTCAGCTCGATCGGGAGCTCCTCGGCCCGGCCGTGGAACGTCTCGGTGACGTCCTCGCCTTCCGGCCCCATCTCCGGATCGTTGACCACCACGCGGATCGAGATCGACTCCCGGTGTCTGCGCAGCCGCTCCAGCCGGTTGTGGTAGGCGGTCGGGCTGGCGTTGAAGACGTCGATGGGAACGCCGTCGGCGAGCCAGCCGTGGAGTCGCCCCTCGCGTAGCTCCGGTTTCACGACGTCGACGGAGGCCACCTCGCCGGCTCCCGGCCGGTAGAAGTCGGCGAGCGACCGCTCGATGAGCTCCCGGCCCTCGAGTTCGGTCGTCCGGGCCGGGAAGATCAGGCTCATCCGGTCGAGCAAGAACGGGACCGCCTCGACGGTCGTCGGCTCCGGATCGACGTACGTCGCGAGATGCCAGTCGGGCAGCCGGTGTTCGACCGCCGCGTGGGGAACCTCGAGATACGCCGCGAGCCGTTCGGGGGGGCTCGCCCGGTAGAGCTCCTCTGGATCGAGTTCGAGGGCGTCGAGCATGCTCAGCTCCGCGAGCTCGGTGCCGTAAGGGCCGGCGTTGCGGACCAGCGAGTCGAGGAAAAAACAGCGTCGCAACAGCCGGGCGACCTCTCGGTCGAACGCGTCCGGCTCGATCGGCCGCTCTACGGCCATCTCCGGCGCACGGACGAACGGGCCGTGGTCGCCGACGCGGACGGTGGCACCGAGGTAGTACGCGAGGGGGGCGACCACGAACAGCCGCTCGAGGGTCGGCTCCACGACGATCTCGATCCCGGTCTCGGGACACTCCGCGTCGATCCCTGCCGGCACCGAGGGCTCCTCGCCGACCGCGAGCAGCGGCGGGTGGCCCCGGAGGGTCGGGTAGCTTCGATCGGGGCCCGTCGTCTTCAGCGCCGACGCCAGCTTCGTGAGGGCACTCGCCAGTGCCGCCGGCTCCGGCGGAGTGACGATCCGTCCCGCGGGCAGTTCGTGTCGACTCCGGAAGCCGAGGACCGCCCGCCGCCGGTCGGGAAAGGAGACCACGACGTGTTCGAAGTCGTCGCTCCGTTCGACGGTCGCCTCGCCGGCAAAGCGGAGGTAGGTCTTGATACCCGCGTCGACGTCGAGGAGGTACTCCGCGCGGGACAACTCGAGGGGGTTGCCGGCCGGATCGAGCTCCTGGCGTCGGTCGTGACCGAGCGAGAGCGCGTGGACGACCGAGTTGGGAAATCGGAGCTCGCGGGCGGTGACGGCGACCGCGACGTCGACGGGCCGGCCGACGCCGGAGCCGGGGCCCTCGACCGACAGCGTCTCCGAGCGGACCAGAAGCTCGACGGCCTCGGCGTCGGCCACCCTGAGGCCGTCGTCGGTCGCCTCCCACTCGATCATTCACGCCGGCCGGTCGAACGCCGCGAAGTTAGCTCTACTGATGTCCGCGCCGGGCCTCGACGCCGGCGGCTCGGCTATTCGTGTCGGGATATCTACGAGTGTTGTTTCGTGACGGGGGCCGGTGGCCGAGTGTCGTTTCGTGACGGGGACCGCCGGCGACAGGCTTTTTACCCTCCGGTAGCTCGCCGTCGGTTCGGCCGCCGACCGGTTCGAAACGAACCCAGTTTTGGGTCCGAAAGGTACACTTATGGGTCGCCCTGACGCCGTGACAGGCATGGATCACCACCACGTTCGGGAGGTCGACCCCGACGCCGCCGACGCCCTGGAGGCCGAGATCGAACGCCAGCGATCGACGCTCTCGATGATCGCGAGCGAGAACCACGCCAGCGAGGCGGTCCTCGACGCCCAGGGGAGCGTGCTGACGAACAAGTACGCGGAGGGCTACCCGGGGGAGCGGTACTACGGCGGCTGCCGACACGCCGACGAGATAGAGCGCCTCGCGATCGACCGGGCGACCGAGCTGTTCGGCGCCGAGCACGTCAACGTCCAGCCCCACTCGGGGACCCAGGCCAACCAGGCCGTCTACTACGCCGTCCTCGAGGCCGGCGACAAGATCCTCTCGCTCGATCTCAGCCACGGCGGTCACCTGAGCCACGGTCACCCCGCGAACTTCGCCGGCCAGCTCTACGAGGTCGAGTCCTACGAGGTCGATCCCGAGACGGGCCGGATCGACTACGAGGGCCTCGCCGAGCACGCCGAGGCGTTCGAGCCGGACATCGTCGTCTCGGGCTACTCGGCGTACCCCCGGGCGGTCGACTGGGAGCGGATCGACGCGGTCGCCCGGAGCGTCGACGCCTACCACCTCGCGGACATCGCCCACATCACCGGCCTGGTCGCCGCTGGCGTCCACCCCTCGCCGGTCGGCGTCGCCGACTTCGTCACCGGCAGCACACACAAGACGATCCGGGCGGGCCGTGGCGGCATCGTGATGTGTGAGGGGGCACACGCCGACGCCATCGACGCCGCGGTCTTCCCCGGCGGTCAGGGCGGTCCCCTGATGCACAACGTCGCCGGCAAGGCCGTCGGATTCGCGGAGGCCCTCGAGCCGGAGTTCGAGGCCTACGCCGAGGAGGTCGTCGCCAACGCACGGACCCTCGGGGAGCGCCTGGCCGACCACGACCTCTCGCTGGTCTCCGGCGGGACCGACACCCACCTCGTGCTCGTCGACCTGCGTCCCTCCCACCCGGAGACGACCGGCGGGGACGCCGAGGAGGCCCTCGAGGAAGCCGGCATCGTCCTCAACGGCAACACGGTACCCGGCGAGACCCGGAGCCCGTTCGATCCGAGCGGCATCCGCGCCGGGACGGCCGCGCTCACCGTCCGTGGGTTCGACGAGGAGGCGATCCGGACCGTCGGCGACTGCATCGCCCGGGTGGTCGACGCGCCCGAGGACGAGACGGTCATCGCGGACGTCCGTTCGACCGTCGACGAGCTCTGTGAACGGTTCCCGCTGTACGAGTGACCGGGCCCGTTATACCCCGTCGTCCCTAAGAACGAGCGTGAGTCCCCCCGAGCCGGATCCCGTGGCACTGACCGGTCGTGGCTACCGAATCACCGTCGACGGCGGCCGCGACTCGTTTTTCGCCCTCTGTATCGAGGAGCCCGACAGCGAGACGGCGTGGATCGCCTCGGACACCGTCCGGTCGCTCGAGTCGATGCGGTAACCCCGTCGCTCTCTCAGCTCCCAGTACGTTGAGGATCCTGGGCCGCAAACTCCGGGCTGATGGAGCTTACTCCCTCCGTAGTGGAGCGACACGCGGCGGAGTATCGTGATCGCGAGCCGCTGTACCCGGTCGAGCGCGACGCCATCGAGACGATGCCGGCGGCGCTCTCGGCCGGCGAGTTCGGCCGCCGGGACGCCCAGTGGGTCGTCAGGTGGCACTACCGGCGGTTCCTCGGCGAGTATCCCGACGGGGACCGCCGAGCGGCCGAAGGGCAGTTCCGGGAGAACGCGTTCGAGGACGTCCTGGCGGCGATCGCCGACGCGGCGGCGGCCGACGGCGCCGGCGAGGCAGTGGAGGCGCTCGCGACCCTGGAGGGCGTCGACGTGCCGGTCGGTTCGGCGTTCCTGTTCTTTCTCGACCCCGACGCCTACCTCGTCGTCGGTCGCCGGGAGTGGACCGTCCTCCGGGCGGCCGGCGAGCTCGAGAGGCCGTATCCGGACCCCCCCGACGTCGACGACTATCTGGAGTACCTCCGGGCGTGTCGGTCGGTCGCCGACCGCCTCGACTGTGGGCTGGTGACGCTCCACCGGGCGCTCTGGCGGCTGTGGGACGCGGAGCTGGCAGAGGAGGGCTGAGCGCCGACGGCCCCGACGCGTCGCTTTTGTCCCCGGCGCCCGAACCGCCGCCATGTCGCACCAGGAGTTCTCGCTGCCGAACGTCGGCCCCGGCCCGGATCCGCTCTCGATATCCGCACTGGTGGCCGCCGCCGAGGAGCCACTCGACGCCGTCGTCCTCTTGCTCCAGCGCGATCACCTCTGTGGGAACTGCCGTCGCCAGGTGCAGGCGGTCGCCGACCGCTACCCCGAGTTCCGCGAGCGCCACGCGGAGGTGGTCTCGATCGTCCCCGAATCCCGAGAGCGGGTGGCTACCTGGCAGGAGTCCTACCAACTCCCCTACCCGCTCTGTGCCGATCCGTCGACGGCGGCCGGCGAAGCGTTCGATCAGCCGGTTCGGCTGGGCCCGCTCGGCCGGCTTTCGGACCTGCTCGGGCGGATGCCCGCGGCGATCGTCCTCGACGTCCGCGATCCGGAGGCCGTCGCGGTGGCCTACGCCCACCGCGGGCGGTCGACGTGGGATCGACCGGAAATCGACGAGCTACTCGCGGCGATAGCGGCTCTCGAGTGACCACGAACCCACCCACGGTCCGCGTCGCGACGGCCGAGGATCGGCTCGCCGTCGCCAGGATCGTCGACGCCGCGGCTCTCGAGGTCGAGGGACTCGTGGACCGTCTCGACGCGGGGGACGTCCTCGTGGCCGTCGAGCAGCGGCCGGAGGTCCGTGGCGAGCGCGAGTCGAGTCCGGAGGTCCGTGGCGAGCGCGAGTCGAGTCCGGAGGCAGGGGAGGCCGTCGACAGCCGCGAGCGCGTCCTCGGAGCCGTCGTCCTCGAACCCCGCGAGCGTGGTGCACGCGTGGCGGCGATCGCCGTTCGCCGCCGTCTCCGGGACCGCGGCGTCGGCACGGCGCTTATCGAGGCCGCCCGCGAGCGGGAGGGACGCCTCGTCGCGGAGTTCGACCCCTCGGTAAGGCCTTTCTACGACTCACTCGGCTTCTCGATCGAGCGGCTCCGAAACGGCCGACGTCGAGGCGTCCGAGAGGCGACGCCGTCGAACGGCGACTCGTCGTCCTGAAGAAGATGTTATCACTTCGCCGTCGAAGCCTCTCCCCTCGACGTATTCACGCGTATCAAACAGTTTATTATCCATGAGGAAACTCGGTCGAGATATGTTCGAAGGGACGACGGTCGAACGGGATCGTTCTGGAGGGTTTGCCGGTGTGCTGATACGGCACACCCCGGAGGAGGGGAGCTACCGATGAGCTGGCTGACGGCCCTAGAGCGGATCGGACGGTTCACGAGCCGGTTTTTCGTGGCCTGGGTGTTGCTGTTCGCCGCGCTCGCGCTCTACTCCCCGGGGGCGTTCACGCCGATCGCCGACTACATCTCGATCCTGCTCGGGGTGATCATGCTCGGGATGGGGCTGACGCTCACGCCTGCGGACTTCCGGCGTATCGTCGAGCGTCCCCGTGACGTGTTGATCGGGGCACTCGCCCAGTGGCTGGTGATGCCGCTCGCGGCGTACCTGCTCGTGATCGGGCTGGGGCTTCCCTGGGAGATCGGCGTCGGGCTGATCCTCGTCGGGGCCGCCCCCGGCGGCACCGCCTCGAACGTGATGACCTACCTCGGACGGGGGGACGTCGCCCTCTCGGTGACGATCACCTCGCTGACGACGATCGCAGCCCCGCTGGTGATGCCCGCGTGGGTGATCCTTCTTGCGGGCCAGGAGATCACGGTCACGTTCGCCGAGATGGCCGAGGAGATCGTCCTCATCGTGTTGATCCCCGTGATCGCCGGGCTGTCCCTCCGCTACGTGCTCGACCGGTACGCCCCGACGGCCGCGCGGGCCGGGCTCTCGATCTTCCCGGCGATCAGCGTGGCCGCGATCGTCGCCATCGTCGCGGCGGTGGTCGGCCTCAACGTCGAGAACATCCTGACCGCGAGCGCTCTCGTCTTCCTCGCCGTCGTCCTCCATAACGGGATCGGCCTCGGGGCCGGCTACGGCGTCGGCCGTGCCACGGGGATGGCCGAGGACCGTGCCAGGGCGTGTGCGTTCGAGGTCGGGCTCCAGAACAGCGGGCTCGCGGTGGCGCTCGCAGTCGCTTTCTTCGATCCGGCCGCCGCGTTGATCCCCGCCATCTTCAGCGTCTGGCACAACGTCACCGGCCCCGCGCTCGCCAACTACTTCACCCGGATCGACGGCGAGCCCGTCGCCGACTACGAGCCGTCGATCGCGAGCGACTGATCCCGGCCGGTGACGCCGACGTTACGGGGTGACACCGATGTCGGGGAACGTACATATGGGTTCGCGAGCGTACCTGATAACGTGATACAACCATACTGTGCGGACGAGCCGTCGACGGACGCGAAGCCGAACTCCCGGGGTGAGGGTCGATGAGCGACGACCCCCGAGTGCTCGTCACCGGCGCGACCGGCAATCAGGGCGGTGCGGTCGTCGACGCCCTGCTGGCCGCCACCGAGGAGTTCGAGGTCCACGGGCTGACCCGCGACGCCGGGAGCGAC
>LKNG01000094.1 GCA_001564115.1 Natrialbaceae archaeon Tc-Br11_E2g8
CACACGACCTCTACGACGGTCGAGCCACGCGATCCCTGGTGGTCGACCGTCGTCCCCGTCGAGCCGGTAGGGATCGGCTGTCCGCGGTCCGCTCGCGTGCCGACCGAGGCGCCGTGGGGGCCGTCCCGTCGGCCCGTAGTACGACGCTACGGGAACACAAGACGGGCATAACAAAGACGTGCGTCCCGGTCGAGGGCGGTGAATGAGCGACAACTGTTCCGCAGGCCGACCGCCGACCGACCGGACCTGAACCGATGTACGAGGGACACACCGTCGGGGTCGTCGTGCCGGCGTACAACGAGGAGGGGTTCGTCGGCGAAGTCATCGACACCGTCCCCGGGTACGTCGATCGGATCTACGCGATCGACGACCGCTCTACCGACGGCACCTGGGCGGAGATCCGCCGTCACGCCGACCGCCGAAACCGGGACGGCGGATCGGTCGGGGACACGCGGGGAGACGGGGCGGCAAACGCACTGCGGGACGAAACGAGCGAAGGCACGCGGGAGGACGGATCGAGCGAAGGCACGCGGGAGGACGGATCGAGTGACTACGGCGGCGACGAACGCCCCGCGGACGAAGACGCCGTCGCGGACGGTGGGGACTCCCCGACGGTGGTGGCGCTCCGGAACGAGGAGAACCGCGGCGTCGGCGGAACGATCGTCCGGGGGTACCGTCACGCCCGCGAGGACGGGATCGACGTCACCGCGGTGATGGCCGGCGACGGACAGATGGATCCGGATCACCTGGAGTCGGTGCTCGATCCGATCGTCGAGGGGGAGGCGGCGTACGCCAAGGGGAACCGCCTCTACGGCGCCGATCGCTCGGCGATGTCGCGCTGGCGGCTCTTTGGCAACCTCCTGCTGTCGTACCTGACGAAAGTCGCCAGCGGCTACTGGCGGCTGATGGATCCCCAGAACGGGTACACCGCGATCTCGCTGTCGGCCCTCGAGCGTCTCGACCTCGAGAGGCTGTATCCACGGTACGGCTTCTCGAACGACCTGCTGGTGGCGTTGAACGGCCACGGCTTCCGGGTGGCCGACGTCTCGATGCCCGCGGTCTACGGCGACGAGCGCAGCCACATCAGCTACCGGTCGTTCGTTCCCGCACTCTCCTGGCTGTTGCTCCGGCGGTTTCTCCGTCGGCTCGCCGTGCGATACCTCCTCAGGGACTTTCACCCCCTGGTGTTCGTCTACGCGCTCGGGATCGCCGGACTCGCCGTCGCCCTCGGAGCACTCGTCCGGGCCGTCGGCTCCCGGAGCCGGCCGACCGCGAACCTCCTCGCGTTCCTCTGGCTGTCGGCGCTGACGACGCTGGCCGCGATGAGCCTCGACCGGGTCGAGAACGAGGAGCTGGTGGTGAGCGTCGGATGAGAGTCGTCATCACGATCCAGCATCCCGCCCACGTCCACTTCTACCGCCACGTCATCGACCTGCTGACCGACCGGGGCCACGAGGTGTTCGTCTTCGCCCGCGAGAACGACCTCGCGGTGCCGCTGCTAGAGCGGTACGACATCCCCCACGAGGTGCTCGCCGGCCCCCAGGAGTCACTCGTCGGGCTGGCACGGGTCCAGCTGACCTACGAGTGGCGGCTGCTTCGTCGCGCACGGGCGATCGAGCCGGACGTGATGACCGCGGTCGGCGGCGTCGCCGTCTCTCACGTCTCCCGGCTGGTCGGCGCCAGAAGCGTCGTCTTCCTCGACAACGAGGGGATCGCCTCCCACCGGATCACCGTCCCGTTCGCGGACGTCGTCGCCACCCCGCGGCGGTTCGGCGAGGAGCTCGGCGACGGCCACCGCCGGTACGACGGCTACCACGAGCTCGCCTACCTCCACCCCGACCGTTTCGACCCCTCGCCGGACCGGCTGCGCGCCCACGGCGTCGAGCCCGAGGGGCCGTACGCAGTCCTCCGATTTCGAAAGTGGGACGCGCTCCACGACGTCGGCGAGGGTGGCCTCTCGCCGGCGGGCAAAGAGCGGCTCGTCTCGACGTTCGCGGACGCCGGCGACGTGTTCGTCACGAGCACCGAGACGCTCCCACCGGCGCTCGCGGCTCACCGGCTGCCGGTCCCGCCGGAGCTGATCCACGACCTGCTTTACTTCGCCGACTGGTACGCCGGAGACTCCGCGACGATGGCGACCGAAGCCGCGCTCCTGGCCACCCCGTCGTTGCGCATCCAGTCGTTCGCCGACCGCGAGCTCGATCTCAGTAACTTCCTCGAGCTCGCCGAGTACGGGCTGGTTCGCTCGACCGCCGACGAGGACGAGGGGCTCTCTATCGCCCGCGAGTGGGTAGCAGATCCGGAGCTGTCGGCGACCTGGCGACGCAGACGGCGCCGGCTGCTCGCCGAGAAGATCGACGTCGCCCCGTTCGTCGCGGACCTGCTCGTCGAGCCGGAGGCCGCGGTCGGCCGGGCCAGGCCGACAACGGCGGCCGACTGATCCGGGTGGCTCGCGACGACCGTCGGCTCGAGTTCGACCGACGGCTTTCGACGGCCGATAGACCGGTCACGCACCGTCCTCACCGGGATTGGCTGTCGACCTGTCGTCCCCATCGGAGTCGGCTACCGACCGGTCACGCATCGTCCCCACCGGAGTCGGCTACCGACCGGTCACGCATCGTCCCCATCGGAGTCGGCTACCGCGATCGACCGCTCGCGGAAGTCCTCGCGGGGTGGACTGTGGGAAGGAGTCGCCTCCCGACGTCGGGGTCGATTCCCGAGCCCGCGGCGTGCCCCCCGGGGTTTCAGGTAGTCGCCGTCGACGTCCACCCCGGCGTCCGCACAGAGCCGTCTGAGGATCGATCGGGCGCCCTCCGTCGTGATCGCCGGCGGTGGGATCGCCCGCTCCCTGGCGAGCTCGATCGCCGTTTGCGTCTCGAGTAGCGACTCGATCTCCGTCTCTTCGAGGCCGCGCTCGCCGAGGACCGTCCTTACCCTGGCGGCGATCGACGGCGCGTGGCGGGTCGGAAACAGCGGCCACTCCGGCGTGGGTGGATCCAGGGCGATCCAGTACCGTCGCAGCGGCGTCCGGGCCGGCGCCGGCAGGACGACCTCCTCGTGGCGACCCGCGGTTCCGAGCACGCGAACCGTCCCCGCGTAGAAGTCGACGTCCTCCCAGCGGGCACCCTGTCGGCGGTCGTCCTCGGGGACCCGAAACAGCTCGGCGCCGCGGATCCCGGTGTGTGCGAGCGTCGCCACCATGGCGTACTCGCGTAGCCGACCCAGCCGCTCGCGGCGGTCGTCGTCGGGGGCCTCGAGCGCCCGCCGTTCGAGGTGCGCCTCGAGTTCCTGGCGGGCCTCCGGTGACCACGCCTGCCCGCCATCGCCGTCCTCCTCGGTCGGCAGCGCCTCGGTGATTCCGTCGGCTCGCGCCGGATTACCCTCGATGATGCCGCCGCTCTCACACCACGAGAGGAACGCACGGACGACCGCGAAGTAGGTACTCGCCGTCGAGGCGGCGTACTCCCCGCGCTCGGTGCGAGCCGCGAGTTCGGCGGCGTACGCCCGGAGGTCACTCTCCTCGAGGGCGAAAATCGAGGTGACGCCGCGTTCGTCCTCGAGCCAGCCCGCCCACCGCCCGAGGATCGATCCGGCGTTCGAGGCGTACGCGCCCGACCCCTCAGACCCCCCGACGGCGGTCCGGCGGAGGTAGGCGTCGACGGCGTCGGCGACGCTGACGTCCGGCATCTATCCGGACCGAAGGGATGGTGCCCCGTAAAACCCCACGTCACACGCGTCTCGATCGGGGCTCGCCCGACATCCGGGCTCTGGCCTCCGTCGGCGACGGTTCACTCGGTACGGTGGAGACGCCGGCTCCGCCTTCCCCGTGGCGTCGGCGACGGTTCACTCGGCACCCGGCGGAGGCGACTCCTCCTCGAGGTCACCACGACGTCGGGCGACTTTCCGGCGGTTCTCCTCGCCGATCCGGTCGGCGACCGCCTCGACCAGCCCCAGGACCTCCCCCTGGATCTCGCTTTCCTCGTCTTTGACGACCGTCCCCCCGATGTGCTCGCCGCCGAAGTCGGGATGAAGGGGCAGGGAGTCTAGCCGGGGGACGTCGTAGTCCTCGCTGATTTTCACCGCGCCGTCGCGGCCGAACAGCTCGTGGCTGTCCCCACAGCTCGGACACTGGAACGTGCTCATGTTCTCGACGACGCCGAGGACGGGCGCGTTGTGCTGTTGGAACATCTGGACGGCCTTTCGGGTGTCGTCGACGGACATCTGCTGGGGGGTGGTCACGAGCACCGCGCCGGCGACGGGCATCGCCTGTAGCAGGTTCAGCGAGGCGTCGCCGGTGCCCGGCGGGAGGTCGACGACGAGGTAGTCGAGGTGGCCCCACTCGACGCCGTCGACGAACTTCATCATGAACTTGTTGACCATCGGCCCCCGGAGGATCGCGGGGTCGTCCTCGTCCTGGAGCAGAAAGCCCATGCTCATCACGCGGACGCCCTCCGAGACCGGGGGGACCAGCTTGTCCTCCTGAGTGACTGCGGGCTCCCCCTCGAGGGGGAGCAGCCGGGGGACGTTCGGGCCGTGGATGTCGGCGTCGAGCACGCCGACGCGGGCGCCCAGCTCGTCGAGTCCGGCCGCGAGGTTCGTCGCGACCGTCGTCTTGCCGACGCCGCCTTTTCCGGAGGCGACGGCGATCACGTTCCGGACGGTCGGCAACACCTCCTCGTCGAAGCCGTGTTCGGCGCCGGCGTGGGCACGCAGGTCGGGTTCGAGGCCGGCCTCGGCGACGACCTCCCGGATCCGATCGCCGAGCTCCATCTCCGCCGGGGCGAACGGCGAGTTGAACGCGAGTGAGATCGACGCCGTGCCGTCCTCGACCGACACGTCGTTTACCAGTCCCATCGAGACGATGTCGGTCCCGACGACCGGGTCCTCGATCGACGCCAGCCGCTGTTCGAGTTCCGCCGCCGAGACGGGGTCCGTTTCGGATTCGCTCATCGGTGAAAAGCGGGGCTCTGGGGGTTTGTGTGTTTCGTCCGCTCGCCACGAGGCCGTCCGATCCCGGAGGAGCCGTCGGGAATCGGCCGGCTCGCCCGGAGTCCGAACCGACGGAGGAAAACCCTCCGGGACCCGAACGGGGGTATGGAACTCGAGTTCCTCGGCGGAGCCGGGGAGATCGGCCGGAGCGCCCTGCTGATCGACGACCGGCTGCTGGTCGACTACGGCGTCGAATCGGGGAACCCGCCGCGGTACCCGATCCGAGAGCCGGAGCCGGCGGCCGTGGTCGCGAGCCACGGCCACCTCGATCACGTCGGGGCGATCCCCGCCCTGCTCTCCGGGAGTGCCCGCCCGGAGGTCCACTGGACGCCCCCGACCCGGGACCTCGCGAGGCTGCTCGCCGAGGACACGCTGAAGCTCCACGGGGGGACCTACGACTGTCCGTTCACCCGGGCCGAACTGGCCCGGCTCGGGCAGGTCTCTCGGACCCACGGCTACGGCGATCCCTTCGAGGTCGCCGGCTACGAGGTCACCTTCTTCGACGCGGGCCACGTCGTCGGGAGCGCCCACGTCCTGGTCGACGACGGCGAGACGCGGCTGCTCTACACCGGCGACTACCACACCGAAGACCAGGCGCTCGTCGCCGGCACGACCGCCCGTCCCGGGGCCGACGTCGTGGTCACCGAGAGCACGTACGCCGACACGAGCCGACGACCCCGTCCGGAGATCGAAGCCGAGTTCGTCGAGAGCCTCCGGACGACGGTCCGGGAGGGAGGCACCGTCGTCGTCCCCGCGTTCGCCATCGGCCGCACCCAGGAGGTGCTCTGTCTCTGCCAGCGACACGGTATCGACTGTTACGTCGACGGGATGGGAAAACGCGTGACGGAGCTGTTCCTCCGGGAGGCGAACCGGCCGTTCCTGCGCGATCCGACGCTGTTGCGCCGGGCGAAGGGCAACGCCCGGTTCGTCGACGGCCGGGACGGACAACGCCGGCGGATCGCCGAGGAGAACACCGTCATCGTCACCACGAGCGGGATGCTCCACGGCGGCCCCGCGATGACGTACGTCCCCGCGATCCGCACTCACCCGACCAACAAGGTCGCACTGACGGGATACCAGGTCGAGGGCACCCCCGGCCGGCAGCTACTCGAGACCGGCAGTGCCGAGCTCGACGGCCGGGTGATGCCCGTCAGCGCCCGGGTCGAGGCGTACGACTTCTCGGCTCACGCCGACCGCGAGGGGCTCCGTGCGTTTCTCGAGAGCTACGAGGGGAGCGAGGTCCTCGTCGTCCACGGCGACCGCCCCGGGACGTTCGCGGCGGAGCTTCGCGCCGACGGCGTCGACGCCCGGGCACCGGCGCTCGGCGACCGGGTCGTCGTCGGCGAGTGAGAGCGACCAGGCGTCTGCGGTCGACGGTCGGGAACCGACACTGGCGGTCGAGAGACGACACCGACCGACAGCCGGATCGCGGTCACCGGTTCGGCCAGGCCGCGGTCACCGGTTCAGGTAGTATACCTGCTTGCGTGCGTCGCGGAAGCTGTACCGGGAGCCGACGAGACCGACCTCCTCGAGGCGGTTCAGCGCGTACCGAACGGTACGGTCGGGCAACAGCGACTCCTCGGCGAGTTGACCCTGGGAGAGCGGCGCGTCGGACTCCAGGACCTTCGCGACGAGCTTCGCGCTCGGTGGCAACTCACGGAGGCGGTCGCGGTACTCGGCTTCGGGGAGCCCCTCTTCGGCGGCGGCTGGATCGTCAGTTGTACTCATGCTCATGATACTCTTGGGCAACTCACGGGGCGTAAACGTTCGCTATATGTTAGTATAGACAATACATTTTGTACTAGGTGTATTAACACATTGAAAGTCGCGTTGGTGGTGCGGACACCGCGGCCGACGGGCGTCCGTGGACGGGATCCCGCCGGAGTTCGCCGATCCGGTCGAGCGACGGACGGTTTCCAGCGTTCGCCGATCCGGTCGGCTGACGGACGGTCGACAGCGTCGTGTCCGTGATGCCCGACGACACGCCTCACTCCCGTCCGGATCGACCGCCACCAGGGTGATCGATGGACGCGCGACGGTTTCGGACGTCCGCTCGGGTGTGGTGGTCCCACGGCCGAAGTCGATGGACTCCAGTAGCGTTTTATCCCATCGGCCGAGTAATCCAGCCAGTGTGAAAGGACAGGAGTGGTACCAGGCCGACGAAGTCGCCGAGGAGTACGACACGAAACGGTTCTCCCGTGGTGGTCGGCTCATCGACCGCCGGGAGAAAGAGGCGGTGCTTTCGGCCATCGAACCGGTCGCGGACCGACGGATCCTCGAGATCGCCTGTGGCACCGGTCGGTTCACCGCCATGCTCGCGGACCGCGGCGCGGACGTGGTCGGGCTCGACATCTCGGCGCCGATGTTGCGACACGGTCGGGATCGAGCGCGGTCGGCCGGAGTCGCAGACCGGATCCAGTTCCTCCGGGGGGACGCAGGGCGACTCCCGTTCCCCGACGACCACTTCGATACGGTCGTCGCGATGCGGTTTTTCCACCTCGCGGACGATCCCGCCGCCTTCCTCCACGAGATGCGCCGGGTCGCGAGCGAGCGGATCGTCTTCGACACGTTCAACCGGTTTTCGACGCGCAGCGTCTACAACTGGGCGTTGCCGATGGGCTCGCGGCTCTACTCGAAAAGCGAGGTGGCCGTCCTGCTGGCGAAGACCGAGCTGACCCTCGAGAGCGTCGAGGACGACTTCCTGTTGCCGTACGGCCTCTACCGGTCGCTGCCGAACCCGGTCGCCGCGGCGCTCCGGTCGATCGACCGCGCCGTCGGCCGGCTACCGATAACCGACCACGCCGCGTCGGTCTCCTACTGGAACGTCCGGGTCCGGTGACGGACGGGAGGAACGTTCGAGTCCGGTGACAGCCGGGAAAACCCATCGTATTTAGCGCTCGGCCGCGCTACGTACCGCCATGGAGCTCTCGGTAGTGGTGGTGACGCTCAACGACCGGGAGCGGCTCTGTCGGTGTCTCGACGCGCTCGCCGCCCGGCTCCCCCGGAACGTCGAGATCGTCGTCGTCAACGGCCCCTCTTCGGACGGAACGACCGGCACGGTCAGGGAGCGACCGGAGGTCGACGTCCTCGTGGAGATCGCCGAGCGCAGCCACGGCGTCGCGCGCAACGCGGGGATCGAACACGCGAGCGGCGGGACGATCGCCTTCGTCGGCGACAGCTACCGGATCGCCGACTCCTGGCACGGCGCCGTCCGGGCGGCCGTCGACGCCGGTGCCGAGATCGTCACCGGCCCCGGTGCGGGAGCGAGCGGCGACGACCGGTCGGTCGACGGTCGTCGCGTCACCCCGTTTGCCGGCCCGAACGTCGCGTTCGACCGTCGAACCCTCGAATCCCTCGACGGCTTCGACGAGTACCTCTCGGTCGACGACGCCGCCGACTGCGCCCACCGTGCGGCCGCGCTCGGGCACACCGTCACCTGGAGCCCCGAGATGGCCGTCCGCCCCGTCCGCGAGGCCGACGGCGGCCGGCCGATGGCCGACCTCGACGGACCCGCCGACCGCTACCGCGAACTCGCCTACCGGCTCGGGAAGAACTACGGCCCCCGTCCGCACGTACTCGCCCGACCGCTGGGCAGCGCAATACGGGACGGCGTCGCCAACGCCCGGGCCGTCCTCGGCGGTGAGCAAAAGCCCACGGGCTGGTTCGCCGACGGACGACGGGTGGCCGTCGCGACGGTCCTGGGACTGCGTGACGGGCTCCGGGCACGGTACGCCGACCGGAGCCCGCGTCGAAACCCCGATGGCCTCTCGGCGCGCCGGGATCGGGCGGTACGGGTGTACGACCAGCGGTGAGCGCGATCGATCGCCGCCGCTCCGGACGAGCGAGTCGACGACTCGAAGGGCGAGCGAGTCGACGACGCGAAGGGCGAGGACGTGACGGTTCGAGCGAGTCATCGACTCGAGCGGGAGCGAGCAGCCGCCTTCACGCCGTAGTTTATATCGGATCGGGCGGCCACGGCCGACATGGACCTGGAAACACCGGTCGACGCCTGGTACGTCTACGTCGCGGTGGCGCTCGTGGGCACGACGCTCGTCGGCCTCGTGTTCGCGTTCCCGACGACGCCGCCGCCCGACGCCGAGCGTGCGGCGGGCGCGATCGAGGGGACGACCGCGAGTGAGTACCCGACGACTGCGAGCTACGACCACGACGCCGACGTCGTGACCGTCGACCGGCGGACGATCACGATGGAGAACGCCGGCGGCCGGTCACACGCCGCGTTCGCTTACGGCGTCGTCGTCCCGGTCGACGGCGAGAAGCGGTTGGAGAACCTCGCCCACGGCGCGAGCTTCGAGGAGGAGTACGCGACGGAGCTGGCCGACGGCGAGGAACACGCGGTCGCGGCGTTCGAACGGGAACTGGCCGAGGCGTTCGAGGAGAACACCGGCGAGGAGCTACGCGCCGACGGTGAGCTCCAGGCCCGTCAGCTCGCCGTCGACACGGAAATCGACGGGCTCGACCCACTGGAGGAACGGCTCACCGTCCGGATCAGCGACGACTGGGAGCCGGTGGTCAACGAACTCCCCGATGAGATCTGGGATCCGGAGCCGTACGTCGGCGAGGTTTCCGTCTCGTACGTCGGCGTCGGCCACAGACACGTCGAGATCCAGATGGACGGGGAGTATCGCCTCGCGGATCTCCTCCCCGGGATCGTCCCGGACGAACTCGCCCCCGACGCCGAACCCTTGGCGGAGACCGAACGGCTCACCGCTACCCCCGACGGCGCCGGCGGCGCCGTCCTCGAGCCG
>LKNG01000095.1 GCA_001564115.1 Natrialbaceae archaeon Tc-Br11_E2g8
CCGGAACGGCGGGGGCGGCTGGGAGGGCAGGCGAGATGGCGACTGGAGTGACGACGGCTGGGACGACCATGGCCGGGAGGATACCGGACGCGAGGACGACGGCTGGAGTGACGACGGCTGGGGCGACGGACGCGAGGATGCCGGACGCGAGGACGACGGCTGGGACGACGACGGCTGGGGCGACGGACGCGAGGACGACGGCTGGGACGACGACGGCTGGGACGACGACGAGGACGACCGCGAGGACTGGCGGTGGTAACGCCCGGGATGGAAAGCGGCGGATCGAGGGCGGTCTAGGGACCGAACGACGGCACGGACGGTCCGGTGGCGTGGACGGTGGGCCACCGCCGGCCGCTCCGAAATCGTTTTCAACCGGTCCCGCTCACAGTCAGTATGCCGACGGACTCCGAAACCCAATACGATCCCTCGCTGGGGAGGAAGTTCATTTTCGTCACCGGCGGCGTCATGTCGGGGCTGGGAAAGGGAATCACGGCCGCGAGCGTCGGCCGGCTCCTGAAAAACGCCGGCTTCGAGGTGACCGCGGTGAAGATCGATCCCTACCTCAACGTCGACGCGGGGACGATGAACCCCTTCCAGCACGGGGAGGTGTACGTGCTCGCCGACGGCGGGGAGGTCGACCTCGATCTCGGCAACTACGAGCGCTTTCTCGGGATCGAGATGAGCTCCGATCACAACATCACGACGGGCAAGACCTACCAGCACGTCATCGAGCGCGAGCGCGCCGGCGACTACCTCGGCAAGACCGTCCAGATCATCCCTCACATCACCGATGACATCAAACGGCGGGTCCGGGAGGTCGCCGAGGGGACCGACGTCTGTATCGTCGAGGTCGGCGGCACGGTCGGGGACATCGAGGGGATGCCCTACCTGGAGGCACTCCGGCAGTTCGCCCACGAGGAAGACGAGGAGGACATCCTCTTTACCCACGTCACGCTCGTCCCGTACTCGAAAAACGGCGAACAGAAGACCAAGCCGACCCAACACAGCGTCAAGGAGGTCCGCTCGATCGGTCTCCAGCCCGACGTCATCGTCGGTCGGTGTGAACAACCCCTCGAGCCGGCCACCAAAGAGAAGATCGCGCTGTTCTGTGACATCCCTACCGACGCGGTGTTCTCGAACCCCGACGTCGAGGACGTCTACCACGTTCCGCTCGTGGTCGAAGACGAGGGACTCGACGCCTACGTCCTGGAGCGACTCGCCCTCGAGGAGGAGGCCATCCCCGCCGACGAGCGGGAAAACGAGTGGCGAGAGGTCGTCACGACCGACAAATCCGGCGAGGTCGACGTCGCGCTGGTCGGCAAGTACGACCTTGAGGACGCGTACATGTCGATCCACGAGTCGCTGAAACACGCCGGCTTCGAACTCGGCGTCGACGCGAACGTCAGGTGGGTGGCCGCCGACGAGATGGCGGAACACCACACCGAACGGCTTCGGGGCGCCGACGCCGTCATCGTCCCCGGCGGGTTCGGGATGCGCGGCACCGAGGGGAAAATCGAGGCGGCGACCTACGCCCGGGAGAACGACGTTCCCTTCCTCGGGCTCTGTCTCGGCTTCCAGATGGCCGTCGTCGAGTACGCCCGGAACGTCCTGGGCCTCGAGGGCGCTCACTCCGCGGAGATGGACCCCGAGACGCCCCACCCCGTCATCGACATCCTCCCCGAACAGTACGAGGTCGAGGAGATGGGCGGGACGATGCGTCTGGGCGAACACACGACGGTGATCGAACCCGAGACCCTCGCTTACGAGCTGTACGGGGACACCGCCTGCGTCGAACGCCACCGCCACCGGTACGAGGTGAACCCCGAGTACTTCGATCGGTTCGAGGGCGAGCCGATGGCGTTCTCCGGGACGGCCGGCAACCGCATGGAGATCCTCGAACTCGAGGACCACCCGTACTTCCTCGGCACGCAGTTTCACCCGGAGTACAGCTCCCGACCCGGCACACCAAGCCCGCCGTTCGTCGGCCTGCTCGAGGCGGCCCTCGACGGCCGCGGGGAGGTCGCCTACGACGAGGAGGTGACCGCCTGATGGTCGACGTCGAGCGGTTCGTCCCGGAAGCGATCGCGGAGATCGAGGCGGCAGTCGGCGACGGGAACGCCGTCATCGCCCTTTCGGGCGGCGTCGACTCCTCGGTGTCGGCGGCGCTGGCCTACGAGGCCATCGGCGACCGGCTCACGCCGGTGTACGTCGACACCGGGCTGATGCGGAAAGGCGAGACCGAGCAGGTCCGCGGGACGTTCTCGTACATGGAGAGCTTACGCATCGTCGACGCGAAAGACCGCTTTATCGACGCCCTCGCCGGAGTGACCGACCCCGAGGAGAAACGGAACGTGATCGGCGAGGAGTTCATCCGGGAGTTCGAACGCGAGGCCCGTGAGGCCGACGCCGACTACCTCGTCCAGGGGACGATCTACCCGGACCGCATCGAGAGCGAAGGCGGGATCAAGTCCCACCACAACGTCGGCGGCCTCCCCGACGTCGTCGACTTCGACGGCATCGTCGAACCCGTCCGGGACCTCTACAAAGACGAGGTCCGGGAGGTCGCTCGCCACCTCGGACTCGACGAACTCGTCGCCGAACGGATGCCGTTTCCCGGCCCCGGGCTCGCCGTCCGGGTCATCGGCGAGGTCACAGAAGAGAAACTCGCGGTCGCCAGGGAGGCCTGTCACGTCGTCGAGGACGAACTCGAGGAGTACGAGCCCTGGCAGGCTCTCGCGGCGGTGATCGGGAAGGCCACGGGTGTCAAAGGCGACAACCGGGTCCACGGCTGGGTCGTCGCCGTCCGATCGGTCGACTCCCGGGACGGGATGACCGCCCGCGCCCAGGAGCTCGACTGGGAGACCCTCCAGCGCATCCAGAGCCGGATCACCGGCGAGAACGAGAACGTCGCGAGGGTCGTCTACGACGTGACCCACAAACCGCCTGCGACCATCGAGTACGAGTGAGATGAACGCCATCGTCGCCGGCCCCGACGAGGACGGACTCGGGGCCGCCCTGGAGCGGGAGGGGGTCGACGTCGAACGCCTCGAAGGCGTGTTGAACCGACCGGACCTCGAGGACGCAGGGATCCTCGACGCCGAGCTGTACGTGCTGACGGACGTCCGCCAGGCGACGACGATCCCGATCGTCCGCGATCTCACCGAGGGGGTCCGAACGGTCGTCTACGCCCGCGAGACGGTTCCGGAGTTCGTCCGCGGCCAGCTCGACCTGGCGGTCGATCCCGCGCTCGTCGAGCCGAGGATCGTCGCCGAGGAGCTGACGGCCTGAGAGCCGGCAGCCCGGGCCATCGGGAATGCCAGACGGAAGTCACCCGAAGAGTCTTGACCGACGGGATTCGAGGGAGTGTCATGTTTCCGGACGAGTCGAAGCCGATCGGCGACCGACCCATGCTGGTCGTCGTCGACGTACAGAACGACTTCCTCCAGCCGGACGGTGCGATACACTGTCCCGCGAGCTCCGTCGCGGACACCGAAACGGTCATCGAGAACGTCCGGAAGGTCCTCGCGGCCGCGAGGGAGAGTGACGTCCCGATCGTCTGGACGAAGGAGGTCCACAGGGCCGACGGCGCCGACGCGGGACTGGAGTTACACTCGACGGACGGCTCACACACGGTCGAGGGAACGGCCGGCGAGCGGATCCACGACGCCTTCGACGTCGACGCCGAACGGATGCCACCGGGGGAGTATCTGGTGACCAAGCGGCGGTACGACGCCTTCCACCGGACGGAACTGGCACACCTCTGTGCGACGTTCGACGTCGACACGGTCGTCCTCGTCGGCGCGGCGACGAACGTCTGTATCCACTACACCGCACAGGGGGCCCACGAGCGCGACCTCGCCTACCGCGTCGTCGAGGAGTGTACCGCCGGCTCGAACCGGTCCCTCCACGACGGGGCCCTCGAGGCGATGGCGTACCTGCTGCCGGGGGGCGTCCAGCCGCTCGAGGCGGTGCTGGCCGCCCTGGAGGGGTACGGCGGCAACGACCGGGTCGAGCGGATAAAGACACGCGGGACGCTGTCGGACTGAGACGGACCGAGCCGGCGGCCGTCAGAGCCCCGGTGCGGTCGGTGGTGCCCGACGCGTCCCGGCGATCGACTCGTAGTCGGCGGCGAGAGCGAGCAGCCGCGATTCGCCGTAGGGCGTCCCCAGCAGCTCCACGCCGACCGGGAGCCCGTCGTCGGTGAAGCCGGCGGGCATCGAGATCGCCGGACAGGACGACTGGGAGGCGACGAACGTGTTGATCAGGTAGCTCTCGCCCCCCTGGGGGAGCTCCTCGGGGCGTCTCGGGACGACCTTCGCGTCGGGAAAGGCGATCGCGTCCAGGTCGCACTCGGCGAAGACGCCCGTGATCGCGTCCCGGAACCGCTCCTGGGCGTCGACCGCCTCCCAGTACTCGACGTGGTCGGTCGGCTCGTCGAAGCCGTCGGCGATCCGATCGAACGCCGTCAGCGTTTCGTGGTACTCCCCGCGCCGGTAGAACTCGTCGAACGAGTCGACGGGCGCATCCCCGAGGCTCCGGATGAACGAGTCGATGTCGTGTCGCGACTGGAGGCCGTACAGCGACGTCTCCTCGAGTCGCCGTCGCAGGTCGGGGATCGAAACCGGATCGACGAGGTCGGCGCCGGCGTCGGCCATCGCCGCCAGACTCCCCTCGACGACGGCGGTGACCGGCGCGGCGTCCGGATCGTCGCCGCTCCCGAACGCCTCGCGCAGGACGCCGATTCGAGCACCGTCGAGCGCTCCCCCGTCGAGGGAGTCGCGGTAGTCGGCTGCTCCCACGGCGGTTCTGCCCGTGTACGGATCCGCCGGATCGTAGCCGACCAGCACCTCGAGCAGCCGGGCCAGGTCCTCGACCGTCCGGGCCATGGGGCCGGCCGTGTCCTGGCGCTCGACCAGCGGGGCGAGGCCGGCGCGGCTGACGAGCCCGGTCGTGACCCTGATCCCGAAGAGGTTACAACACGACGCCGGGGCCCGGATCGAGCCGCCGGTGTCCTCGCCGACGCCGATCGTCGCGAGGTTCGCGGCGACGGCGGCGGCCGTCCCCGAACTCGAGCCACCGGGATCCCGATCCGGTGCGTACGGGTTTTTCGTCCGACCCAGCACGGAGGAAAACCCCGAGCTACCCGCCGCCCAGTCGTTCATGTTGGTCTTCGCCAAGATCACCGCACCGGCATCTCTGAGCCTCGAGACCACCGTCGCGTCCCGCTCGGGGACGTACTCCGCGAAGGTCTTACAGCCGAACGTCGTCGTGATACCGGCGGTCATCGCCTGATCTTTCAGGACGACCGGAATCCCGTGGAGCGGGCCGGTGATCCCCTCGCTCTCGAACCGCTCGTCCAGCTCGGCCGCGCGGTCGACTGCCCCCGGGTTGACCGTCACGACCGAGTTGATCCCGCCGTTCGAGCGGTCGTACGTCTCGATCCGCTCTAGGTACCGATCGACGAGCTCCCGGGCGGTCAGCCCGTCGGTCCGCATCGCCCCGTGGATCTCCGACACCGTGGTCTCTACCGGATCGAACTGCGTGTCCATTCGTCCCCGAGACTGGCCGCTCCGGACATAGTTCTATCCCCGTTGGCGACGACACCGATCAGTCCGAACGCGTCGACGACCCCGACGGCGATCCGGACCCCTCGCCGTCGGTGAACCACAACAGCCGTTTCGGCCGGTCGAACGAACGTGGACTCCCGTGGGATCCCACAAGAGTAACCTTCCACGGGTTCTAGTCGGGAGATATGTCGGAAACGGGTGCGCAGACGACGTCCGTCGGACTGGCCCTCGGTGGCGTTCTCGTCGTGGTCGGAATCGGTGCGTACGTGCTGTCCGATTTCGCGAGCGTGACGGCGTTCGTGCCGACGGTCTTCGGTGTAGCTATCGCGGGGCTCGCAGTGGCTGGACGTGAGCAACGCCGAGAGCGTCCCGCGATATACGCCATCGGTATCCTCGCGATTCTCGGCGTGCTCGGCTCGACGCGCGGGATTCCCGACGTCGTCGCGTTGCTGACGGGCGGTTCGGTCGACTCGGTCGTCGCCCCCGTCACACAGGGAGTGATGATCGTCGTCTGTCTCGTCCTCGTTCTGGCGGCTGGTCGGTACGTCCTCGGGACGCGGTGAGCGTCTCCGATTCGACAGTCGGGAGTTCGACGACGAACACGCTGCCGTCCGGCTCGTCGTCCTCGACCCAGACGTCCACGTCGTACCGGTCTACGAGCGTCCGGACGAGATAGAACCCGAGTCCCGCCGCTGTCGGCAACCTGGGCTCTCTCCTCCCGCACGGCCGTGGTGATCTCCACGGCGTCGCGGGTGGCCTCGAGGATGTGCCGGACGTTCCCCCGTCGTCGCGTATATATTTACACTCCGAATGCCCATATCATCGCCCTTATTCAGATCCGGCGAAACAATTATTCTCCGCTATCGTATCATAGCTCATGGCGAATCGCACGATGACGCCGACCCCCGTTCGAAAACCGAACGAACTCATTCACCCAGACAGCGTCCTACCCATAAGCACCACGGCGCCGTCTTTTGAATCCCGACCGTTCGAAACTCGAACGGGCGCGACGGGATTTGAACCCGCGACATCTTGGTCCGGAACCAAGAACTCTGTCCACTGAGCTACACGCCCTCGTTCGGACGAAGAGCGCTCATCCTTTTAACGCTTCTGAGTCAGTCGCCGCCGGATCCGGCTCGTCGATGTACCGCTCTTTCCAGGTGCCACGGGAGAACCAGGCGACCCCGACCACGGCGCCGAGGACGTTCCCGAGGGCCATCCCGACCCAGACGCCGGTCGGCCCCCAGTCGAGGACGAACACGAGCGCGAAGACGCTCGCCACGCGGCCGACCCAGAGGGTCAGAATCGAGATCGCCATCGCGGTGGCGGTGTTTCCGGCACCCCGGAACGCCCCGAGGATAACCTGCGAGACGCCGATGAAGGCGAACTCCACCGATCGGATCCGGACGTACTCGACGCCGTAGGCGATCGTCGCGGGGGCGTCGGGGACGTCCCCGAGGAAGACGGCGACGATGGGTTCGGCGAACGTCGCCGCGAGGACGGCGACGACCAGCATCACGCCGGCGCCGGTCGACGCCGCGAGCCGGACGGCCCGGGCGGCGCGGTCGCTCCGCCCGGCGCCGAGGTTCTGGCCGACCATCGTGTCGATCGCCCGTCCCAGCCCCATCGCGGGAAGGAACACGAGCGAGATGAGCCGGTTGCCGAGGCCGTACGCGGCGACCACCGGCGGCGGGAAGGTGACCACCATCGCGGTCAGCGTGATCATCGCCATCGCGCTCGCGGTCTGTTCGACGCTCGAGGGGAGCCCGAGCCGGAAGATGTCGGCGATAAACGCCGGCCTGGGACGGAGGTGTGTGAGACGCGTTCGCGGGCCGACGTCGGTCCAAAAGAGCAAGTAGAGCCCGACGACGGTCCCGACGCCGCGGGCGACGACCGTCGCGAGCGCCGCCCCCTCGATCCCCCAGCCGGCGAAGCCGGTCGCCGAAAGCAGCGTCGCCTCGAGCCCGCGGAAGTCGACGGCGCCGAGGAGAGGAACCGCTCCGAGCCAACCGAAAAGCGGGTTGGCCTCGAAGCCGAAGATGAAAAACGGGTCGAGGACGACGTTGATCGCCACGGAGACGACCATCACGAACATCGGCGTGCGGGTGTCCCCGTGGCCGCGCATCAGCGCGGAGAAGACGAAAAAGCCGAACATGAGCGGAATCCCGAGGAAGATGATCTCCATGTAGTCGGCCGCCAGCGGGACGACCGTCGCCGCGGTGTCAGGATCGCTCGGCAGCAGTTCGAGCGCGGGCCGGGTGTAGAAGTAGCCGCCGACACCGATGACGACCGAGAGGGCGGCGACGACCGTAATCGTCTGTCCGGCGACCAGCCCCGCCGACTGGTCGCCCCTGGCGCCGGTGTACTGGGCGACGAGGATCGCCCCAGCGGTCGTGAATCCGCCGGCGACGGCGATGAGCAAGAACACGAGCGGGAACGCGAGGCTGATCGCGCCCACGGCCTCCGCGGAGAGCCGTCCGAGATAGAGGGTGTCGACGACGTTGTAGGTGACCTGCAACAGCTGGATGACGACGATGGGCCAGGCCAGCCGGATCAGCGGACCGACGAGACTCCCCTCGGTGATCGACTCCCGGGGCTCGCCCTCGGCGTCTGCCGTGGGATCGTCGTCGGTCGAGGTATCTCCGTCGTCGGTGTGGACGTCCCCGTCGTCGGTGTGGACGTCCCCGTCGTCGGTGTCGTCCCGGGAGTCGTCGCTGCCGGGCGCGCTGGCGTCGGTGTCGTCCCGGGAGTCGTCGCTGCCGGGCGCGCTGGCGTCGGTGTCGTCCCGGGAGTCGTCGCTATCGTCGTCGGGACGGCGGGGACCGTCACTCACCGCGTTTCGGTTCGAAACGCGTCGAGATCAACGTTGTGATAGAACGCCGGCTCGGACGGCTCTCCGGGCCCACACCGACGTTCATTCAGGCCACATCGACGATCGTCCGAAACCACGCCGACGATCGTCCGAAACCACGCCGACGATCGTCCGAAACCACGCCGACGATCGTCCGAAACCACGCCGACGTTCACTCACGGCGTGGGACCTCGTGGCGGCCGAACCCGTAGCGCAGACGGCTGGCGAGCCGACGGGAGAACCGCTCGTCGGCTCGCGAGCCGAACCGCTCGGCCAGGGCGGTGTAGATCAGCGGGAGGGGCACTTCCCGTTCGAGGGCCTCCTGGACGGTCCAGGTGCCGGTCGAGCCTCCCTCGATCCGGTCGGCGACATCCCCCAGATCGGAGCCCTCCTCGTGGAACGCCTCCTCACAGAGCTCGAGCAGCCACGATCGGATCACCGCTCCCTCGTTCCACACCGAGGCGACGGCCTCCAGATCGAGGTCGTACCGTCCCTCCGCGAGCAGCTCGAACCCCTCGCCGTAGGCCTGCATGAGCGCGTACTCGACGCCGTTGTGGACCATCTTCACGTAGTGGCCGGCTCCGGAGGGGCCGAGGTGGGCGTGGCCGTCCGGGCCGGTCGCGACGGCGTCGAACGCCGGCTCGAGGCGCTCGTATGCGGCTTTGGGACCGCCGATCATCAGCGAGAACCCGAGCTCGGCGCCGGCCGGCCCCCCGGAGGTGCCACAGTCGAGGTAGGCGGCCGAGGTCGACTCCGCCCGCCGGATGGAGTCCCCGAAGTGGGAGTTGCCGCCGTCGACGACGACGTCTTCGCCGTCGAGTGCCGGTTCGAGGCTCTCGATGGCCGCGTCGACGGGCTCGCCGGCGGGGACCATAAGCCAGATCGCCTTCCGGTCGCCCAGCCGTTCGGCGAGGTCGGCGACGGAGTCGGCGGGCTCCGCCCCGTCCTCGGCGGCCGCGGCGACCGTCGACTCCTCGAGGTCGAAGGCCACGACGTCGTGGCCGGCCGCGAGCAGCCGCCGGTTGACGATCCGTCCCATCCGCCCGAGTCCGATCAGACCCAGTTGCATACCGGGGGCTCGCCCGCGGCCGTCGTAGGGGTTGTGGTTCGCCCGTCCGCGGCCGTCGTAGGGGTTGTGGTTCGCCCGTCCGCGGCCGTCGTAGGGATTGTGATCCGCTCCTCCGCGACCGGAGTCGAGGTCGTGATTCGCCCCTCCGCGACCGGAGTCGAGGTCGTGATTCGCCCCTCCGCGACCGGCGTCGTCGCTCCGGGTGCGAGCCTCTCACTCGGCGGCCGCGTCGGTGCTCTCGGCTCGCTCGAGGTCGATCACGACCCGG
>LKNG01000096.1 GCA_001564115.1 Natrialbaceae archaeon Tc-Br11_E2g8
ACGGCGCTCCCGTACACGGGCGAGGGACGACTGATCGACAGCGGCGAGTACACCGGACTCGACAGCGAGCGCGCCCGCGAGCGGCTGCTCGCGGAAGTCGAGGCGATCGAGCCGACGACGACCTACCGGCTCAGAGACTGGCTGATCTCCAGACAGCGCTACTGGGGGACGCCGATCCCGATCGTCCACTGTCCGTCGTGTGGACACGTGCCGGTTCCCGAAGAGCAGCTGCCCGTCGAGCTCCCGGAGTTCGTGAAGACGACCGGGAACCCGATCGCCGAGAGCGAGTCGTTCGTCGAGACGACGTGTCCGGACTGCGGTGGCCCCGCGAAACGGGAGACCGACACGATGGACACGTTCGTCGACTCCTCGTGGTACTTCCTGCGATTTCTCTCTCCCGGGCTCGCCGAGGCCCCGTTCGATCGGGAGCTGGCGGCCGACTGGCTCCCCGTCGACCTCTACGTCGGCGGCGACGAGCACGCCACCCTCCACCTGCTGTATCTGCGATTTTTCACCAAGGCGCTCGCGGACCTCGGCTTACTGGACCGACGGGAGCCGGTCGACCGGCTGCTCAGCCAGGGGACGGTGCTGTACGACGGCGAGAAGATGTCGACCTCGAGGGGGAACGTCGTCGCCCCACAGGAGTACGGCGCCGAGACGACCCGGCTTTTCGTCCTCTCGGCGGCCCACCCGACACGGGACTTCGAGTGGACGGCCAACGACGTCCGGGCGGCCTACGACCTCCAGCAGGAGCTGTACGGGACCGTCGTCTCCTTCGTCGACGCCGTCGAGCGCGGCCGCGGGGGCGAGAAGCTGGTCGACCGCGGCGGCTCCGCCCCCCGCGACGAGTACGTCGCCCGCGAGGTCGACCGGACTATCGCCGTCACGACCGAGGAGTTCGAGCGGTTCCGGTACCACCGGGCGTTCGCCGAGATCAGGGAACTCGCCCGGCTGCTCCGGCAGTACCGCGCCTACGGGACGGCCGATCGCGGCGTCTGCCGGCGGGCGCTCGAGTCCCTCGCCCGGCTGATCGCACCCCTGGCGCCCCACCTGGCAGAGGAGCTGTGGAACCGGCTGGACGGCGAGGGGCTCGTCGTCGAGGCCGACTGGCCCGAAGCCGAGACGGTCGGCCGCCCGCGGGCCGAACGCCGGCTGCTCGAGCGGACCCGCGAGGACGTCCGGGAGATCGTCGACGTCGTCGAGATCGAGGATCCGAGCCGCATCGAGCTGGTCGTCGCGCCGGCGTGGAAACACCGGGCCGTAGCGCTCGCCCGCGGGGCCGAGGACGTCCGAGAGACGCTCGCGGCGGCCGAGTTCGACGCCCCCACGGCGGCCGTCGACGCCTTCGCCGCCGAGCTGGCCGACCGTGGATCCGACCTCGCGGGGCTCGACGGCGAGGACGAGCTCGCCGTCCTCTCCCGGGGTGGCTGGCTGCTCGAGGCCGAGTTCGACGCCGAGGTCGTCGTCAGACGCGGGACCGAGGGCGAGGAGCTGGCCGAGACGGCCCGTCCCGGCAAGCCGGCGATCCACATCGCCTGACACCCCCCGCGGACGCGGTCGAACGGATACACTTATTCCTGCCCGGTCGCATGTCCGAGCCAGCATGTCCGAGGGGAAAGAAAAACACGACTCCCCAGGCCGACCACCGCCGAGCCAGGCGGTCGTCGAAGCGGTGGCGGACGCCGAGGGCGTCGAGCCGGAGGGGCTCGGGCCGCCGGAGTACGAGCCCCTCAACGAGGTCGTCGACCCCGGCGCGCTCGACGACCTGTTCGCGCCGAAGGTCAACGGGTTCGAACGCGTCTCCGGCGAGGTCCGGTTTCGGTACTGCGGCTACGAAGTCACCGTCCGGCGCGACGGCTCGGTGGACCTCGAGTGAGTCGGGGGCCGGAGAGCCAAGATGAACCGGAGTGAGTCGGGGGCCGGACAGCCAAGATGAACCGGAGTGAGTCGGGGGCCCGACAGCCACGATGGACCGAAACACGATAGAACGAGAGTACGAGCTGCTCGGCGTCTCCCCGGACGCCGACGAGGAGACGGTCAGACGGGCGTACCGCGAGCTGTCGAAACGTCACCACCCCGATCAGGGCGGGTCCCGGGAGCGATTCCTGCGGATCCGGGAGGCCTACGAGCGGATCACCGGCGAGTCGGCGCCCGCCGACGGCCGCGAGGAGCCGGATCCGACCTTCCACCCGGCCACGGAGCCGGGCGGCGAGCTCACCCCACCCGCCGAGGGGATCACCGTCGAGGGCGAGCACCTCACGCTCACGCTGGTGGCGCTGGCCCAGGACGTCGACCTGGCGACGGCGCTCGCCGACGACTCCGGGAGCGCGCCAGCCGGTCGGACCGTCGCCTTCTTGCGGGCGTACAACCCGGGCCCCCGGTCGGTCCGCTGGCGGGGTCGGGAGGCGACGAACTTCATCGGTTCGGACGGCTTCATGTACGGGGGATCGAACGCCGTCTCGCGATCCGACCGGCTCCCCGGCCGCTGGTCGGTCGACCCGGTCGAGCTCCGTCCCGGCCGGGCCGTCGAGGCCGTCGTCGTGGCCCGCCAGCTCCCCGAAGAGGTTAGCGTCGAGGGGTTCGTCTACAGCCAGCCAGGGCCAGACGGCGGGACCGAGCGGTATCTCTTCGAACTCAAACCGGCGGTCCGCGAGGAGCTGGATCGGCTCCCGGTCGACTGAGCGGTACCGGATCGACTCCCGGTCGATCGAGCGGAGCTGAACCGACTCTTGGTCGACTGAGCGGCCCCGGTCGCGGCGCGGGCCGGAGCGGATACACACGAGTGTAGTGGTCAGTGCACTCGTGTGTATCGGCGTCGACGCCGGGAAGGGTAAGACAGATACGATCGTCGCCCCAACCGGTCGGCGATGGCAACTGCAGCGGCGCGCCACCGGCTGCGCGAGAACACCCTGGCGGCGACGATCGCCCTCACGATCGTCGGCTACGCCCTGGTGATCGGAACGTTCGTGCTGGATCTGCCCTACCCCGAGCTCACTCAGACGCAGGTGAACGTGCTGACCCACCTGATCGCGGTCATCAACGCCGCCACGACGGCGTTGCTCGTGCTCGGCTGGTACTGGATCCGGCGGGGGATGGTCGACAGACACCGCGTCGCGATGGTCGGGGCGTTCGTGCTCATCCTGCTGTTTCTGGTCGTCTACCTGCTGCGGGTCGGCGGCGGCGGGGAGAAGTTCTTCGTCGGCCCCGAGCTCGTCCGGTATGCTTACCTCGCGATGCTCGCGGTCCACATCCTGCTGTCGGTCGTCGCCGTCCCGGTGGTGCTGTACGCCCTGTTGCTCGGGCTGACCCACACCCCCACAGAGCTGCGGGGAACGTCCCACGCGCGGATCGGCCGCATCGCGGCGGGCAGCTGGATCCTGAGTCTGGTCCTCGGGGTCGTCACCTACCTGCTTCTCAACCACGTCTACGAGTACACGTTCGAGCCGCTGGCGCTCGTGTGAGCGTCGCGCTTCGCCACCGACCACGACTGCAACCAGTTTCGCGGCCGCGATCCCGACCAGTTTCGCGGCCGCAATCCGTTCCGCGATCCCGATCCCTCTCGCGACCGTAGCCTGTTCCACGACCGTCCCACGACCGCGAACCGCCCCGTTTTTGTGACGACCGGTCCAACCGCCCTCGTGCGCGAGTTCTCGGCCGCCTATCTGCGTCGGACCCGCGAGGGGATGTGGGCCTCCCTGGAGGCGCTGGCTCCACTGGCACTCGAGGACCGCGAGCGGATCCTCGACGTCGGCTGTGGGACGGGCGAGCTGAGCCGGGTGCTCGCGGCGAACTCCCCGGCGACGGTGATCGGCTGTGACGCCGACCGCGAGCTGCTCGACGTCGCCGCCGACCACGTCCCGGTCGTCGCCGGCGACGCGCTCCGGCTCCCGTTCGCCGACGACGCCGTCGACCTCGTCGTCTGCCAGGCGCTTTTGATCAACCTCCCCGAGCCGATCGCGGCCCTCCGGGAGTTCTCCCGCGTCTCGAGTGACCTCGTCGCCGCGGTCGAGCCGGACAACGGCGCCGTCGACGTCGACTCGACGGTCGCGGGTGAGCCGGCCCTCGAGCGGCGGGCCCGCCGGGCGTACCTCGAGGGGGTCGACACCGACGTGGCTCTCGGCGCCGACGCGGCCGAGGCGTTCGCGGCCGCGGGCATCGAACCCGTCGCCAGCCGCCGGTACGACCACGTCAGGACGGTCGAGCCGCCCTACGACGACCGGGCGCTGGCGGACGCCCGCCGGAAGCTGACCGGCGCCGGCCTCGCCGACGACCGGGCGACGCTGCTCGCCGGCGGCCTCTCGCCGACGGGCTACGACGAGCTCCGGAGCGAGTGGCGCGAGATGGGCCGGAACGTGGCCGAACAGATGCGCACGGGGGAGTACCGCCGGACCGAGACCGTCCCGTTCTACGTCACCGTCGGTCGACTACCGGAGCGGGGTCGACGGCGATGACTCCCCCGTCGGCGGCATCGACGGCCGTCTCCACACGAACGTATCGAGCTTCCGATGGGTCGACACACCTATACGCGCCCCGTGTGACGGTTCCCGACGAATGCCCACCGCCACGGAGCTCCTGGATCGGCGTGCGGACGGGGTCCCCCACGAGCGGCTGGCGGACGCCTTCCTCGCGTTCGACCGCTGGACCGGCGACGATCCGCTGTTGTTGCTCGCGGAGGCCGCCGCGGCCTCGACGGGCCAGCGCTACCTGACCGGCGTCCGTCCGACCGCCGAACGGTTCCGGGACGCCTTCCTCGAGACCGGCCGGATCGGCTCCTACGCCGACCTCGCGGCCCTCGAACTCGACGACGACGGGCTCGTCGAGGCGTTCGGCGCCGAGCGCAAACGTCGCGTGTTGCTCGAGGCCGCGGACGTGCTGGCCGACCGGCCCGGCGACGACCTGACCGCCCTCCGGTCGTGGGCGGCCGAGGCGGACGTCTACCGGTACGACGAGGATCCGATCGGAGCGATAGCGGGCGTCGGCCCGGCGACGTTCCAGTATCTGCGGATGCTCGCCGGCGTCGACACGGTCAAACCCGACCCGCCGACGGTCGAGCTCGTCGAGGGGCTCGCGGACGACCTCGAGAACTCGCCGCTCGACGCCACGGAGCCCCTTCGGACCGTCGCCTCCTGTGAGTGGCTCGCCTGTGAGACCGGCTACCGACGACTCGAGATCGACCGGATCGCCTGGTGGCACGCGGCCGACGAGGACGAACGCGCCGCGGCCAGCGACGACGGACACGCCGTGGGAAGCGAGGACGAACGCGCCCCAGCCGGAGAGGACGAGTGAAGCCCACGGAGACGAACGTGTCGCGGCCGGAGAGGACGAGTGAAGCCCACGGAGACGAACGTGTCGCGGCCGGAGAGGACTAACGCACCGCGACCGACGGGGACCCCGACCGAACGACCGTCGGCCGGTTACGCCTCCGCGCCGGCCCGTTGCAGTTTCACACAGAAGACGGCGCCTCTGGGCTCGTTGTCCTCGATCCAGACGCGGCCGCCGTAGATGTCGACCAGCCGATCGACGAGGTAGAGTCCGAGGCCGCTCCCGGTGCTCTCGAGGCCCTTCTCGCCGCGGCCGAACACCTCCCGTTTTCGGTCGTCGGAAATCCCACGACCGTCGTCGGCGATCCGGACGACGACGTGGTCGTTCCCGACGTCGACGCCGACGTCGATCACGACGTCCGCGCCGTCGTTGTGGAAGATCGCGTTGTCGAGGAGGTTGCTGAACACGGAGGAGAGCAGCGACGTCGCGAGGACGTCGACCTCGGGAACCGCCCCGTCGGTCCGGACCGAGAGGGAGTCCACCCGGTAGTCGAAGTTCGACCGGACCCGGTCGATCTCCCGCTCGAGGATAGGTGCGAGCGCGACCGGCTCGAGGGGCGGCTCGTCGGCCTCGACGATCTCCGCGAGATCCCGGGCGGCCGCGGTGAGTTCGTTCGCGTGGGTGGCCGCGTGCAAGATCGCCTCGAGGTGGTCTCTGCCCTCCGGCGGGACGTGCTCTTCGAGGGCCTCGGCCCAGCCGAGGATCACCGTCATGTCGTTGCCGATGTCGTGGCGGACGAGCTGGTTCAACAGCGCGAACTGGTCGCGTTCGGTCGCCAGCTCGCGTTTGGCCTCCTCGCGGTCGGTGACGTCGGACTGGAAGCCGACGAAGTGGCTCACCTCGCCGTCGGCGCGGATCGGCGCGATCGTCACCTCGTTCCAGAACGATTCGCCCGTCTGCCGGTAGTTCCGCACGACGACGGTGACGTCCCGTTCTGACGCGATCGCCTCGCGCATCCGATCGACGTCGGCCTCGTCGGTCCCGGGACCCTGCAGGAACCGGCAGTTGCGACCGAGGACCTCCTCGATCGGGTACCCCGTGAGCCGGACGAACGAACGATTGGCGTAGATCATCGGGTTGTCCGGAACCGACGGATCGGAGATCGTGATCCCGACCGGTGCCTCGTCCATCGTCCGCTCTTTGAGCCCGAGGCTCCCCGATCCGTCCCCCAGACCGGCCTCGTCGGGTGATTCCCCGATCGGCGTGAGGGCGGCGTACCGGCCGTTTACCCCCTCTATGGGGGCGATACGCAACCGGACGGACCGACCGTGGTCGGTCGCGTGCGGGGCCAGCCTGACCGTGATCCGGTCGGCCCCCGACTCCAGTGCGGCCCCGACACCCCGTTGCAGATCGGTATCGGGTGACGCCCCGTCGTTCTCGAGGGCGTCGAGGTAGTTCGTCGCGATCGACCGTGCCGTTCCGACGAGACCTGCGTCGTCGAGAAACCGCTCCCAGGCCGCGCTCGTCTCCACGCTCTTCCCGGTGGCGTCGACGACGGCGACCGGGAGCGACAGCGAGTCGACTGCCCGTTCGATAGTCGCCCGCTCCCCGCTCACAGACGCCCTCCGTCGATCCTGTCGGTCGGCACTGTCTTCCGATCAGTCGATCTACCCCGGCGAGCCGTCCGCATGGCCCGACGGTTGCTGGCGATGGCCCATATACGTTCCTGCCCGCGTTGTCACGGCCGCCCGGGCTTCTGGCCGGTGGTGATCCCGTTCGCCGGGGCCGTGACGCCGACGGCGTGGAGTGCCCGACCGACGACGGTCCCCCGGTTCGTGACCGTCGCGCTTAACCGGTTTCGATCGCATTCTCTGGTCGATGGATCGACTCCACGCCCGGTACCCGTTCCTCGAGGCCGCCCGCGAGGCCGTCGCCGAGGAGGCGGTCGACCTCGCGACCGTCGTCGAACGGGACCGGGACGTGGTCGACCGCGCCCGCGAACGGGTGCTGGCGGCCCTCGACGGGGAGGGTATCGGCCCACCCCGGCGGGACCCCCGCGTCGAACTGCTCTCCTACCCCGTCGCGCGGGTGCTCGTCTCCGCCGTCGACGAGCGCGTGTTGATCCGCTACTACGCCCGCGCGGAGGCAGCCACCGCCCACGAGCGGTTCACCGCGGATCTCGAGACGACGACGGAGCTGAAAAGCGTCGAGCGAACGGGCATCGCACTCGAGGAGCTCCTCCGGGAGTTCGACCTCGTCGACGCCGTCCGGCCGGTCGGGGACGGCTACCGGGTGGGCGTCGGCGCCTACCTCCGGCTCGCGACGGACCTCTGGGGCGAGGAGTGGCGGCTGGTCAACCGCGCGCTCGCCGACGGGGAGGTGCCGGTCACCGACGGGGAGCTTCGGACGCTCCTGCGGGAGGCCGTCCGGGTGCGCGTAGAGGAGGGGCTGCCGTTCGACGTCCCAGACGCGATCGCCGAGGCCGTCGAAGAGGAGACGGCCGCCGTCCGGGAGGCGCTCTCCGAACTCGACCTCACCCGCGAGATCGACACCGTCGTCCCGGAGCTTTTCCCCCCGTGTATGACCGCGCTGCTCGACGCCATCCAGACGGGCGAACACCTCGAACACCACTCCCGCTTTGCGATCACCGCCTTCCTGACGAGTATCGGGATGACCACCGACGAGATCGTCGACCTCTACCGCGTCAACGCCGGCTTCGGCGAGGAGGTGACCCGCTACCAGACCGACCACATCCGTGGGGAGACCTCGCCGACGGAGTACTCGCCGCCCGCGTGTGCGACGATGCAGTCCTACGGCGACTGTGTCAACAAAGACGACCTCTGTGAGCGGATCGCCCATCCGATGGCCTACTACGAGAACCGCCTCGAGGACGCCGACGAGGACGAACTCGAGGACTGGCGCGAGAACGCATCGGCCGACGACTGACGGGAGACAGACGCGATCGTCGACGGCCGACGGAGGGCAGCTGCGATCGTCGACGGCAGACGGGAGGAGGCGACCGCTGACGGCCGACGGCAGACGGCCGTGACCGCCGGTGAGGGCACGTTGACAAGGTTGAATACCGTCGGCGGAGAAGTGCCCGTGGAACGATGGACATCGCCGATATCGCCACCACGGAGTACGTCGAGGTCGACGTCGGAACGCGAATGGGGAAGGTCCGTGCCTCCTTCGAGAACGGCAACCCCAAGGGGCTGGTCGTCTTCGACGACGGCGAGTACGCCGGCGTGATCAGCGAGCGGGAGGTACTCCAGTCTCACGTCGAGGACGACGCCAAGGTGGCGGCGCTGATCAAGCCGAGCCGCACCGACCCGGTCCCCATGATCGACCGCGGGGAGGACGTCCGCGAGGCCGCCCGGATGCTCGTCGAGGGCAACGCCCGCGTCGCTCCCGTCTTCGAGAACGGGGAACTCTACGGGGTGGTGAGCGCAGATGGGATCCTCGAGGCGGTACTCGAGAGCCTCGACGCCATCACCGTCGCGGACGTCTACACCGACGATCCGGTGAGCCTCCGGGAGGACGACGGCATCGGGAAGGCGATCAACCACCTCCGGGAACACGGTATCTCGCGGCTGCCGGTCGAGAACGAGAACGGCCACCTCTCGGGGGTGATCACCACCCACGACATCGCCGACTTCGTCATCCGCGGGGATACGAAGACGACCACCGGCGACCGGGTCGGTGACAGCGACCGGATGCTCGACGTCCCCGTCTACGACATCATGACCAGCCCCGTGGCGACGACCACCGTCGAGGCGACCGCCCGCGAGGCCGTAGAGAAGATGCTCGAGAACGACTACGGCGGGCTGATCGTCACCGACGCCGAGGACGACCGCGCGATCGAGGGCGTGATCACCAAAACCGACGTGCTCCGTGCGCTGACGTACACCGAACGCGAACGGATGGACGTCCAGATCACGAACGTCTCGCTGCTGGAGGTGCTCACCCGCGAGACCATCACCCGAAGCATCACGGAGGTCGCCGACAAGTACGCCCGGATGCAGGTGCTGCACGCACACGTCCGGTTTCACCGCCACAAGGAGAAGCTCCGCGGGACGCCGCTTATCGCCTGCAAGATCCGGCTGCGTACGAACGAGGGTCAGGTCGCCGGCTCCGGGGAGGGGTACGGCGCGGAGAACGCCTTCCGGGTCGCCCTCGACAAGCTAGAGCGAAACGTCCTGGAGATGAAAGGCGTCCGCAGCGACGAGGAGTACCGCGGTCAGCTGCTCCGGAAGCTCGACGAGATCTGA